>NZ_CP039371.1:5817531-6156708 GCF_005080685.1 Pseudomonas putida
GGGCTTTGTGGGAGCAGCCTTGTATCGCGATATGAGGGCGCAGCCCTCACCTGCCCAACTACAGCAGGATTGCGGGCGGTGACGCTGGGGGGATTGGGTGGCGGTTGCAACAGAAAGGGCTCTGGATTCAATAATGCTGGGGCCGCCTTGCGGCCCTATCGCGACGCAAGGCCGCTCCCACCTCGAACGGTGTACGCAGGACTTTGTGGGAGCGGCCTTGTGTCGCGATATGAGGGCGCAGCCCTCACCTGCCCAACTACAGCAGGATTGCGGGCGGTGACGCTGGGGGGATTGGGTGGCGGTTGCAGCAGAAAGGGCTCTGGATTCAATAATGCTGGGGCCGCCTTGCGGCCCTATCGCGACACAAGGCCGCTCCCACTTCGATCGGCGTACGCAGGGCTTTGTGGGAGCAGCCTTGTATCGCGATATGAGGGCGCAGCCCTCACCTGCCCAACTAAAGCCACATGCAATCCCAATGCGGATACTCGCTTGCACGACTAACCAGCCCGGCTCGGATGGGGTTGGCAATGATATACCGCGCCACAGCCTTGATATCTTCCTCTCGCCGCAATGCACGATCATGAAAACCGGGCTGCCAGATATGGCGTCGATCAACCCCGGCTCGATACAGCGCGCAACTGCTTCGCGATTTGAATGCGCACATCAAATCGCTCAGACCGACATTACCCAACTCGATTAACCAATGCAGATGGTCAGGCATCAGAACCCAGGCCAGTGATTTGCACATCCTGTTTTCTTCGCTTGTTCGCAGTTGCTGAACGACGGCCCTCGCCAATCGAAAATCGTTGAACAGAGGGGTGCGATTCCGAGTGGCGGTGGTCACGAGATAAAGGCGCCCTGGCTCGGACCAGCGGCCTCGTCGCAGTAGATGGGAACTGGGACCGTCCATGTCGCTCTCCCTTGAACATTGCATTCAAAAGTACACGGCCAGATCTTGCTCGAAGATAAGAGATGATTACCGTGTGTGACTCAGGTGAGGGCTGCGCCCTCTTATCGCGACGCAAGGCCGCTCCCACAGAAAGAGCAGGAGCGGCCCTGGCGGTCAGGACGACAGGTAGGACGAACGGGTCAGGCCCAGGCGCAGCGCGTCGAGGAACTGGGTCCGCTCGCGGGCGCTGATCTTGGCGCTGGCAACCTTGTCGCGGTAGTGAGTCATCAGCTCCTCGGGCGACAGGTGCACGTAGCGCAGCATGTCCTCGATGGTGTCGTGGGTCTCGATACCCGCGTGGTACACGCTGCCATCGGCGTTCTGGTAGATGTTCACCGAGTCGGTGTCACCGAACAGGTTATGCATGTCGCCGAGAATCTCCTGGTAGGCGCCGACCAGGAACACACCAAGCAAATAGTCCTCGCCCTCCTTGACCGCATGCACCGGCATGCTGGTCTCGATGCTCTGCTCGTCGACGTACTGGTTGATCTTGCCGTCGGAGTCGCAGGTCAGGTCCTGCAGCACAGCGCGGCGCAGCGGCTCCTCGTCCAGGCGGTGCAGCGGGATGATCGGCAGCACCTGGCCGATGGCCCAGGTATCAGGCAGGCTCTGGAACACCGAGAAATTGCAGATGTACTTGTCGGCGAGCTTGTCGTTGAGCTCGTCCAGTACCTGGCGGTGCGAACGCTGGCGGGCCTTCAGCGAATTGTGCAGGCGACGGCAGACGGCGAAGTAGCACTGCTCGGCCAGGGCCTTCTCGGCCAGGGTGATCTTGCCATCGGCATACTGCGCCGCTACGTCGCCCAGGTAATGGGTGGCACGCCAGTAGGTCTCGGTGACCATCTCGATGTCGGTCGGGCCCAGCAGGTCGACCAGCCATTGCACGGTTTGCGGCAGGGCCTCCTTGTTCTCGATGGTCGGCACTTCGTCGTTGTGCTTCTCGACGTCGGTCACCTGGATCACCAACATCGCGTGGTGCGCGGTCAGCGAACGGCCACTTTCCGAGAAGATGTGCGGATGCGGCAGGCCCTGCGCGTCGCAGAACTCCTTGAGCATCCCCACCACCACGCCGGCATAGTCGTCCATGTCGTAGTTGATCGAGCTGGCGTTACGCGAATGGGTGCCGTCGTAGTCCACGCCCAGGCCGCCGCCGACGTCGATGTGATCGACCGGCAGGCCCAACGCACGCAGCTCGCCGTAGTAACGGATGGCTTCCTTGAAACCGTGCTGGTAGTCAGCCAAGTTGGCGATCTGCGAGCCCATGTGGAAGTGCAGCAGGCGGATGCCCTGATCCAGCCCTGCATCACGGAAACGCTGGACCACGGAAATCAACTGGGCAGCCGAAAGGCCGAACTTGGATTTTTCACCCCCGGTGTCGGCCCACTTGCTCGAGGCCAACGACGACAGGCGAACGCGCAGGCCGACCTGCGGCTTGACCTTGAGTTCGGCGGCCTCCTCGATCACCAGGGCGACCTCGGACTCCTTCTCGATGACAATGAACACGTTGTGGCCGAGCTTCTGGCCCATCAGCGCCAGGCGAATGAACTCACGGTCCTTGTAACCGTTGCAGACGATGGTACCGCCCTTGGGCGCCAGCGCCAGCACCGCCAGCAGTTCCGGCTTGGAACCGGCCTCCAGGCCGATCGACACGTTCTGCGTGGCGATGATGTTCTCCACCACCGCTTCCTGCTGGTTGACCTTGATCGGGTACAACGCGGTGTACTGGCTCTGGTATTCCAGGCGGGCGATGTTGGCATCGAACGCCCCGGTCAACTGGCGCACGCGGTCCTGCAGGATATCCGGGAAGCGCACCAGCAACGGCAGCGAAAGGCCGCTCTGACGCAGTTGGTCGACCTGCTCGAAGAGGTCGATGGGGGCACTGTCTGGGCCATTGGGGCGCACTTCGACGCGCCCGGCTTCATTGATGGCGAAATAACCAGCGCCCCAATGGCGGATACCATAAACACTGCGGCTGTCGGCCACGGTCCACTGGCTGCCATCATCTTTGCGTGTGCGTCGTACGGACATTCAAGTCCCCCATGAATAAGTCGAAGACACTGCCCCCGGCACGGTGGCGGGCGCAGTGTAAAAGCTGAAAATGACGATTCATCCGTGTGCAGTCATAGACCTTGCCCACGGGAACGAGTTTAGAAAGTGCTGGGCGAAAACGCGCGGACAGCTTCAGCCGCCGGACTTCTTCGCCTTGAAACCCTGCTTGGTCAGCTCGCCGATCAACAGTTCGACATGGTCGCCCTGGATCTCGATCACGCCCTCTTTCAGGGCGCCACCGGTACCGCAGCGACGCTTGAGCGTGCCGGCCAGCGCCTTGAGCTGGTCGAGGGGCAGCGGCACACCGGTGACGGTGGTCACGGTCTTGCCGCCACGGCCCTTGCTCTCGCGACGTACGCGGGCGATGCCGTCGCCTTCGGGGATGACCTGCTGCTTGCAGATGCAGGCATCCACCGGCTGGCCACAATCGGGGCAGTGCCGACCTGAATCGGTGGAGTAAACGAGACCGCCAAGGGCGGCGAAGGAAGAAGCTTTCTTGGCCACTTTTGATCCTCTGTGCTGAGGACAAAAACTGGTCGGCGGGTGCCGACCGCGAAGCCCCACTCTGGCAGGGGCGGCGCTACTGCCACACAACGTGCGACAGCCCGAAAAGGCCGCGCAGTGTAACGGTAATTGGTGCGATTGCTAAGTACTGGAATGCGCCATTTTGCGAATGTTTTGCGACCCCACGCAGGCTCGGAGGCTGCTCTGCAGCCTTTTCGCGACGCAAGGCCGCTCCCACTGCAAGCGACGCGGGTCTTGTGGGGGCGGCCTTGCGCCGCGAAAGGACCGCAAAGCGGTCCCTGCCGTCACCCGAGGCTGGCCTTGTACCGCTGCAACGCCGCCAACGAGTCGGGACAATACGGTTTTTCCAGGCTCTCGCGCTCAGCCTGCGCCAAGCTGACGAACCGCGCCTCGATCACTTCTTCGGGTTGCAGGCGCAAAGGCGCATCCGACACTGCCGAATACACCGCGCACCACAAGCGGTTATCCGGCTGATCGAAGTAGAACCGCTCATGAAAGCGCAGCTCGACGCCTTCGATCCCCAGCTCTTCGGCAAGCTCGCGCCGCGCCGAGTCGCTGTAGGCCTCGCCGGCCGCCACCATGCCGCCAGCCGCTACATCCCAGTAACCCGGATACAGCGCCTTGCTCAAGGTACGCCGGTGCACACACAGCTCGCCCGCGCCGTTGAACAGCAGGATGAACGTACATCGGCCGATCAGCCCACGCTCGCGCAGTTCCGCCCTGGGCAGCGCGCCGAGCACCTGGTCGGCCTCGTCCACCCAGGCCACCAGCTCGCGATCCGAAGCCGCCCGGTGAGCGGCCTCGGCGGGATCGATGGTCATGCTCAACCTTGCGACAGCAGCTGGCGCAGGTCGATGACCGCGGCGTTGGCGCGCGAAATATAGTTGGCCATCACCAGCGAGTGGTTGGCCCACATGCCGAAGCCGCTGCCATTGAGGACCATCGGGCTCCACAGCGGCTCCTGGGACGCCTCCAGCTCACGGATGATCTGGCGCACGCTGACCGTCGCGTTCTTCTTGGCCAGTACATCGGCGAAGTCGACTTCGATGGCACGCAACAGGTGCGACAGCGCCCAGGCCTGGCCACGGGCCTCGTAGAACACGTTGTCGATCTGCAGCCATGGGGTTTCGACCAGTTGCTCGTCCACCTGCGGCGCCTGGCCTGCGACCACCGATTCGGTCTTGAGCGTGGTATTGAGCTTGACCCGGCCAACGCTGGCCGACAGGCGCTGGGACAGCGAGCCCAGGCGGGTGGCCACGTCACCCAACCAGTTGTTCAGGTTGTCGGCACGGGTGTAGAAGATCGCCCCCTTGTCGCCAGCGGCAAGACGCGACTGGTAGCGGCTCAGCGACTTGATGCCTTCTTCGAATTCCGACTCGCTCGACGGCAGGATCCAGCTCTTGTTGTCGAAGTTGAAGCGCGGCTCGGCCTTGGCCAGGTCGGCATCCTCGGTGGACTGCGACTGGGAACGGGCGAAGTCCTTGCGCAGGGCTCGCGACAGGTCGCGTACCTGCACCAGCACGCCGTACTCCCAGCTTGGCATGTTGTCCATCCAGATGCCTGGCGGGAATCGGTCGTTGGAGATGTAGCCGCCCGGCTTGGTCAGCAGGGTGTCGGCGACTGTCTTGAGGGTCTCGATGGTGGTATAGCCCACCACCATCTGCTGGCCGTTGCGCTCGGCTGCGGCCTGGGCATTCTGCTGCACCGGGAACAGGTCGGGCTCTTCGCTCCAGTACCAGCCCAGGCCGATGCACACCAGCAGGTACAGGCCGATGAGGGTGCCCAGCGCACGGCTCCAGAGACCACCAAGATAGCTACGGGCGGCTGCGCCACGGCCATCGACGCGCTCGCGCGGCTCGGCTTTGGCCTCGCGGTTTTTCCAGTCCAGCATGGCTTTGTCCTTAATTTCAGTCACGACGGTTCAGGGGCTTGGACCACAGGCCTGTGCCAGGGTGCCATGGCATGCCCGTAGCGCAGCACTATAAAGCAGACACCGCCATAGGTATAAGCGACCAACTGCTACAGCGTGCAATATCGCAGCGACGCGGTGTCGCGCAGCGATAGAGGCACATTGCTACTTTTTTAGGGCGCCAGCCCCGGGTCGTCATCACCTGGTCACAAAACCGCAATAACTTCAGGCACCTACCTCCATCCCCTGGCAGGAAGTGCGTGGCTATGCGCCTGAAGTGGCTGACCAACCTCAATACCCTATTGCTTGTGACCGTGTGTATCGCCCTGGGCATGACGCTGTGGTGGTCGCAGCGGGCACTGGAGCGTCCCTACCAGTTGATGGAGCGCTACCTGGGCCTTTCGCAGCAGTTCCAGAACGGCTCGGCGCACAACATCCAGGCCTACCTGGGCAGTGGCGATGCCCTGCGCCATGCCGCGGCAGTCGACGCCAACCAGCAACTCAAGGCTTCGCTGACCGAGTGGCCCGAGGCGTTGGCGAGCAAGCTCAAGCCAAGCCTGGACAGCCTGCAGGCATTCACTGCCAACGAATTGCTGGCAGCCGGCAAGCTGGCCGGTGACCCGCAAGCACTGCTGCTGCAGGCCGAACGCGAGCTGGGGGCGAACTTCGAGCAACTGGCCGGCTACGCCCGCGACAGTGGCGGCCCCGAGGCCAACCGCTACCTGCCGCCGCTGCTCGATGCCACGGCCCATCTGGGCCGCCTGTCGCTGGCACGCGACAAGCTGGTCAGCAGCGGCCGCGCCGAGCTGGCCGAGGAAGTCGAGCGCGAACTGCAGCTGATCCGCGCCCAGGCCATGGTCATCGAGGGCCTGCCGCTACTGGGGGTGACCCGCGCCACCGAGTCCAACGCCGACGATTTCGCATCGATGATGGGCCTGCAGACCGAAGCCAGCGCCCAGCAGGAAGACGTGGCGGTGGGCCTCAAGCGCGAATTGCAGAGCCTGCTCACGCGCTACCCCGCCGAACTGCAGCGCACTCGCGAACAGATCGAGCGCCGTACCGTGCTGGCTGCCAGCACCAACCAGCGGCTCGAAGCCGTGCGCCAGGCCATCGCCGCCCTTGAGCCGGAGGTCCGCGCCCAGCATGCGCAGATCGCGAGCGAAGTGCGCCTCATGCAGGGGCTGATGATCGGCCTGATCCTGCTCATCGCCCTGCTCGTCGACACCCTCCAACGCCGCCTGGCGCGGACCCTCACCAGCCTGGCGCCAGCCCTGTCGCGTTGGGCCGAAGGCGACTTCGCCGCCCCCATCGCCCTGGGCCGGACCAACCGCGAATTGCATGACATCCAGGACTCGCTCAACCGCCTGCGCCAGTACCTGGTGGAACTGGTCGGCACCATCCGCCACAACGCCGAGCAGGTCGCGGGCAGCAGCCATGCCCTGGCCGGCATGAGCGCAGCGCTGCACGACGGCGCCGAACGCCAGGCTGGCGACACCGGGCAGATCCGCGATGCCCTGGGTGAACTCGAGGCGACCATCCAGCAGGTGGCCGGCGACGCCAGCGCCGCCGCGGATGCCAGCCGCGATGCCGGGCGCGCCGTGGAACAGGGGCAGACAGTGATCGGCCAGAGCCTGTCCGGATTGCGCGAACTGGTCGATGAGGTGCAGGGCAACGCCCGCATGATCGAGCAACTGGCCGAGGAATCGGCGACCATCGGAGGCGTGCTGACCGTGATCCGCTCGATTGCCGAGCAGACCAACCTGCTGGCGTTGAATGCCGCCATCGAGGCGGCGCGCGCCGGCGAGATGGGCCGGGGCTTCGCCGTGGTGGCCGACGAAGTGCGCTCGCTGGCCCAGCGCACCACGGGCGCCACGGGCGAGATCCAGGCGCTGATCGATCGCCTGCAGCAGGCCGCGCGGGAATCGGTGACCGGCATGCGCGCCCAGCTCGAACATGCCGAGGCCACCGCCGGCCAGGCCCAGGCGGCCGATGGCGCGTTGGATGAAATCGTCAGTGCGATCCGCACGATTTCCGACACCGCCGTGCGCATCGCCGATGTCACGGCCCAGCAATCCGGGGCGGTGAGCGAGATCCACGGGCACAGTGAGCGGATTCATGTGCTGGGGGAGGACAACCTGCAGCGCATAGGCGAGGGGCGTGAGCAAGGGGAGCAACTGCTGAGCCTTGGGGGTGAACTGAGTCGGGCAGTGCGGGCTTTCAGGGTTTGAACGTTTGTCTGAGCCGGCCCTTTCGCGGGACAAGCCCGCTCCCACAGGACTTCCATCGTTGCTGAAGTTGGCGGTGTACCTGTGGGAGCGGGCTTGTCCCGCGAAAGGGCCGGCACAGGCAACCTCCCGCCAGCGGCCATGTGTCGCCCCGCGCTCCGGCCCCCTGCCAAGCACCGTCAACTCCGTTATCATGCCCGGCACGTTCCACCTCGCGAGTTCGCCATGCGCCGCCTGTTTTTCCTGCTGTTCCTGCTGCTGGCCAGCCCCGCCTTCGCCACGGGCCTGCTCGACAACCGCCCAAGTGCCACCCTCGGCGCGGCATCGCTGGCCAACGATGCCGACTTTCTGCCCGTCCACGAGGCCTTCAAGCTGAGCCTGGTGCAGGCCGATGCCCAGACCATCAAGCTGCGCTTCGTCGCCACCGATGGCTATTACCTGTACCGCCACCGCTTCAACTTGCGCACCGAACCTGCCGACATCGCGCTCGGCGCACCCGTCATCCCCAAAGGTGAAGCCAAGCACGACGAGTTCTTCGGCGACG
The DNA here is from genome assembly GCF_005080685.1 of Pseudomonas putida. Taxonomy (NCBI): domain Bacteria; kingdom Pseudomonadati; phylum Pseudomonadota; class Gammaproteobacteria; order Pseudomonadales; family Pseudomonadaceae; genus Pseudomonas; species Pseudomonas putida. Next base: position 5,825,733 of record NZ_CP039371.1, read on the forward strand.
TCGAGGTGTACCACGGCGTGGTCGACATCGAGCTACCGCGCAAACCCGACGACAGCCGTGCCTTCACCCTGCTGGTGGGCTACCAGGGCTGCGCCGACAAAGGCCTGTGCTACCCCCCGGAGACCGAGCGACTGGACATCCCCGGCACCGGTGGTGGCAGCAAGAGCGCCGCGGGTGCGGTATGGAACTGGCAATCGCTGCTGCTGTTCTTCCTCGCCGGGGTCGGCCTGACCTTCACCCCTTGCGTGCTGCCCATGCTGCCGATTCTCTCCGGCGTGGTGCTGCGCGGCGCCGTCGGAGGCCTGCGCGGGCTGAGTCTATCGCTGGCCTACGTGCTGCCAATGGCCGCCTCGTTCGCAGTGCTCGGCGCGCTGATGGGCATGTTCGGCGCCAGCCTCAACCTGCAGGCGCGACTGCAGTCGGCCTGGGTGCTGGTGCCCTTCGCGCTGTTCTTCGCAGTGTTCGCACTGGCGATGTTCGGCCTGTTCGAACTCAAGTTGCCGCAAGCCCTGAGCAACCGCCTGGACCGCGTAGCCAACCGCACACAGGGCGGCTCGTTGCTGGGCGCGGCAGTGCTCGGCGTGCTCTCCAGCCTGCTGGTTTCGCCGTGCGTCTCGGCACCGCTGGCAGGGGCACTGCTGTACATCAGCGCCAGTGGCGATGCCCTGGGCGGTGCGCTCAAGCTGTTCGCCCTGGGCCTGGGCATGGGTGCCCCGCTACTGCTGGTGGCCACCGGCGGCGCTGCCTGGCTGCCCAAGAGCGGGCCTTGGCTGAACACGGTGAAAAACGCCATCGGCGTGCTGCTGCTGGGCCTGGCCATCGGCCTGCTCAGCCGCGTGCTGCCGGGGCCGCTGACATTGTTGCTGGTCGGCCTGCTGGCCGCCGGCGTGGCGCTGTTCCTCGGGGCGCTGGAGTTCGTGCCCAAGGCGCCGCGCCAGCGCCTGGCGCAACTGCTTGGCCTGGCCCTGCTGGTGTATGCACTGGCCTGCTGGTACGGGGCCCTCAGCGGCCAAGGCGATCCACTGCGCCACTGCCCGCGCCCGTCGTGGCCAGCAACGTCGCCAGCCCTGCCACCCAGGCCGGAGCCTGGCAGACCATCACCACCCCTGCCGCCCTCGATGCTGCACTGGCCGAGGCAAAGGCCGCCGGCCAACCGGTGTTGCTCGACTGGTACGCCGACTGGTGCATCAGTTGCAAGGTCATCGAACACGAAGTGCTCAATGCCGCCGAGGTGCAACCACAGTTGACCGCGTTCAAGCTGCTGCGCTTCGACATCACCGAGAGCAATGCCGAGCAGCGCGCCCTGCTCGACCGCTATCAGCTGTTCGGGCCGCCCGCGCTGTTGTTCTTTGCCGCGAACGGCAGCGAAATGACCGCCGATCGGGTGATTGGCGAGATAAACGCCGCCGAATTCGCAGAGATTCTCACGCGCGTGCACGACAAACTCGGTCTATAACTTCCCGCGGGCCGGGAGAAACGGCGAGATGAGTGACCAGATTTAAACATTTGGTCACATACTTCGCGCGAACCTCGGTCATCGTGCCGGCTATTGCCGGGAACTGGACACTTGCCGTCGCTTTACGGCACACTCGCCGCGCTGTGTCGAATTGCCCTACAAATCCAAGGAATCCGCAGATGGCAACCCTACTGGTGCTTCACGGCCCCAATCTCAACCTGCTCGGTACCCGCGAACCGGGCCACTACGGCGCCGTGACCCTGGCCCAGATCAACCAGGACCTGGAGCAGCGCGCCCGCGCCGCCGGCCACCACCTGCAGTATTTGCAGAGCAATGCCGAGTACGAGCTGATCGACCGTATCCACGCAGCACGCAACGAGGGTGTGGACTTCATCCTGATCAATCCGGCTGCTTTCACCCACACAAGCGTCGCATTACGTGACGCATTGCTTGCGGTGAGCATCCCATTCATCGAAGTGCACCTGTCCAACGTGCACAAACGCGAACCGTTCCGTCATCACTCCTACTTTTCCGATGTTGCCGTAGGGGTGATCTGCGGTCTGGGCGCCAGCGGTTATCGCCTGGCCCTGGAATCCGCGCTGGAACAACTGGCTGCCAACGCACAGCCCTGATGATTTAGAGACCTTGGCCCAGGTGGGCCGAGGTTCGAGCGAAACGTTCTGAACACGTTTTCAATTACGCCCCCTGACCGAACCTTGGGAGTTGATGATTAATGGATATCCGTAAAGTCAAGAAACTGATCGAACTGCTGGAAGAGTCTGGCATCGACGAGCTGGAGATCAAGGAAGGCGAAGAGTCGGTCCGTATCAGCCGCCACAGCAAGACCCCAGCCGCCCAGCAGTACTTCGCCCCGGCTCCGGTAGCCGCCGCGCCTGTTGCCGCTCCAGTCGCCGCTGCGCCAGTCGCCGAAGCCGCTGCCGCCGCCCCGGCCCTGAAAGGCACCGTGATCCGTTCGCCAATGGTCGGTACCTTCTATCGCAAGCCTTCGCCGACCTCGCCGAACTTCGCTGAAGTTGGCCAGAGCGTGAAGAAAGGCGACACCCTCTGCATCGTCGAAGCGATGAAGATGATGAACCACATCGAAGCCGATGTCGGCGGTGTCATCGACGCCATCCTGGTCGAAGACGGTCAGCCGGTTGAGTTCGACCAGCCGCTGTTCACCATCGTTTGAATCGCGGAGAGCCAACGATGTCTGGGAAGCTCGAAAAAGTCCTGATCGCCAACCGCGGGGAAATTGCCCTGCGGATCCTGCGTGCCTGCAAAGAACTGGGTATCAAGACCGTCGCCGTGCACTCCACGGCCGACCGTGAACTGATGCACCTGGGCCTGGCAGACGAGTCGGTCTGCATCGGCCCTGCATCGTCCAAGGATTCCTACCTGCACATCCCGGCGATCATCGCCGCCGCCGAAGTGACAGGTGCCACCGCCATCCACCCGGGTTACGGTTTCCTCGCGGAAAACGCCGACTTCGCCGAACAGGTGGAAAAATCCGGTTTCGCCTTCATCGGCCCGAAAGCCGACACCATTCGCCTGATGGGCGACAAGGTTTCGGCCAAGGACGCCATGATCAAGTCGGGCGTACCGACCGTACCAGGCTCCGATGGCCCGCTGCCGGAAGACGAAGAGGTCGCCCTGGCGATCGCCCGTGACGTCGGCTACCCGGTGATCATCAAGGCCGCCGGTGGCGGTGGTGGTCGCGGCATGCGCGTGGTGCACAAGGAAGAGGACCTGATCGCCTCGGCCAAGCTCACCCGCACCGAAGCCGGCGCTGCCTTCGGCAACCCGATGGTCTACCTGGAGAAGTTCCTGACCAACCCACGTCACGTGGAAGTGCAGGTGCTGTCCGACGGCCAAGGCAACGCCATCCATCTGGGCGACCGCGACTGCTCGCTGCAGCGTCGTCACCAGAAGGTCCTGGAAGAAGCACCGGCACCCGGCATCGACGAGAAGGCCCGCCAGGAAGTCTTCAAGCGTTGCGTGGACGCGTGCATCGAGATCGGCTATCGCGGTGCCGGCACCTTCGAATTCCTGTACGAGAACGGCCGTTTCTACTTCATCGAGATGAACACCCGTGTGCAGGTTGAGCACCCGGTGTCGGAAATGGTCACCGGTATCGACATCGTCAAGGAGATGCTCAGCATCGCCGCTGGCAACAAGCTGTCGATCCGCCAGGAAGACGTGGTCATCCGTGGTCACTCGCTGGAGTGCCGGATCAACGCCGAAGACCCGAAGAAGTTCATTCCGAGCCCAGGCAAGGTCAAGCACTTCCACGCGCCGGGCGGCAATGGCGTACGCGTCGATTCGCACCTGTACAGCGGTTACTCGGTTCCGCCGAACTACGACTCGCTGATCGGCAAGCTGATCACCTACGGCAAGGACCGCGACGAAGCCATGGCGCGCATGCGCAATGCCCTGGACGAGATCGTCGTCGACGGCATCAAGACCAACATCCCGCTGCACCGCGACCTGGTGCGTGATGAAGGTTTCTGCAAAGGCGGCGTGAACATCCACTACCTCGAGCACAAACTGGCCAACCAGGAGTGATCGCGCTAGCGTGATGTCATGCACGAAAAACCCCGGCCTGGTGCCGGGGTTTTTTTATGGTTTTTCACGGATTGTCGGGGAGCTTGGCTTGGCTTGGCTTGGCTTGGCTTGGCTTGGCTTGGCTTGGCTTGGCTTGGCTTGGCTTGGCTTGGCATTTAGATCGTGAGCTGATCCATTGTGTGTAGCGGCGCTACTGGCCCCTTCCGCCTTTACGGCGGGCTCCTTTGTTCTTGGACAAAGGAGCGCAAAACCGCTTGCTCCCACATACGGCCCCTACGCTGCGCTTCGGGGTTCCCTCGCTTCGGCGGCTTGCGGGCCCGCGCGGCCTACGACTTGCTCCGCAAGTCTACATCTCGCGCCTTCGGCTACGCCGAAGGGTGCTGCGCACCTGGCCCTCCAGCCGCCTACGCTCGGCCTCCTGAGGTCGCGGGTAGATCAAGATCAACAGCCAGATCAAAAGCCAGAGCAATGGCAGGCGAATCGCTGCGCTCTCGCTGTTTACCTATCGCTTTGTGTTGCAGCGGATAGCGCGGTGTCTCTTTCGAAGATAACGCCAGTGCAGGCGCCGCCCCTAACTTCGCGACGTCAGGAGGCCGAGCGTAGGCGCCTGTAGGGCCAGGTGCGCAGCACCCTTCGGCGTAGCCGAAGGCGCGAGATGTAGACTTGCGCAGCAAGTCGTAGGCCGCGCGGGCCCGGAAGGCGCCGTAGCGAGGGGACCCGTAGCGAAGCGGAGGGCCGGATGCAGGAGCGAGCGGTTTTGCGTCCCTTTTGCCAAGACAAAAGGGACCCGCCGTAAAGGCGGAAGGGGCCAGTAGCGCCGCTACACACAATGGATCAGCTCACGATCTAAATGCCAAGCCAAGCTCCCCGACAAACACACCACTGAGTTAACCGCTGCTGCAGGACATCGATATCGTTCATGGGAGAGCACTCGAATGATTGAAGAGGCCTCCACCTTAAAGTCGTCTCTTGCACGCCATCAGATACATATGTCTCACGTCACCTACAAAGCAGGCTGTCACCCTTTCATCCGCGGCATCTCGATCCGATGCTCATGCACCCGTCGATACAAGGTCGCCCGCGAAATCCCCAACGCCCGCGCCGCTTCCGCCGGCTTCCAGCGATGGCGGATCAAGGCATCGAGCAACAGTTGCCGAGCAGGGCTGGAGGTCCCGACCTGCGCCGAAGGCACGGCATCGCCGCGCAGCTCCTGTGGAAGGTTCTCCAAACCCACCTGCCCACCCTCGCTGACCGCGCAGGCATAGCGCAAAACCTGACGCAGCTGGCGCAGGTTTCCGGGCCAGCGATAGACCAGCAGCGCCTGCAACGCATCGTCGGCCAGCGTCACATCCACGCCACAAGCATCCGCCTCTTCAACCAGCAAACGATGAATCAACCCCAGGCGATCCTCGCGCTCGCGCAGGGCCGGGAGCTCGAAACGGGCATTGGCCAGGCGGTAATACAGGTCTTCACGAAAGCGCCCTTCGCCGACCATCGCCCCCAGGTCGCGGTGGGTGGCGCAGATCACCTGGATGTCCACCCGCTCGCGCCGCGCCGCGCCAAGCGGCGCCACCTCGCCTTCGGCCAGCACCCGCAGCAAACGGGTTTGCAAGCCCAGTGGCATGTCGCCGATCTCATCGAGGAACAAAGTGCCGCCATCGGCCTGCTGCAACAGCCCTTGCATGCCCTTGCTCGACGCGCCAGTGAACGCCCCGGCGACATAGCCGAACAGCTCGCTCTCGATCAGGTTTTCGGGGATGGCCGCGCAATTGAGGGGCACGAAGGGCCCCGCGCTGCGCTGGCTCTGCTGGTGCAACTGGCGGGCGAAGACTTCCTTGCCGACCCCAGTCTCGCCCTGCACCAGCACTGCCAGGTTGCAGTCCTTGACCCGCGTGGCCAGCCTCAGATGCTGTTCGATGCGCGGATCCTGCGGTTGTTGCAAAGGCTGCACCCGCCCTCGTCGCTGCGGCGCGCTGATGCGCCCGTAGAGTCCGCCCCAACCCGGCAGTCGCTGGGCCGAAGCGTCGCTGGCGCGGTGCAACTGGTCCATGTCGAACAGCTCGCCGATGTGCTCGGGCAAACGCCCGTGGCGCGCCAGCAGGCGTTCGCGGGCCAGGCTGTTGATCGCCTGCAAGCGGCCTTCGCCATCCCAGGCCAGCAGATAGTCGGGCTGGCTCTCCACGTAGCCAGGGGTGCCATGGGCACGCATCACCCAGTGCCCCTGGACGCTGTGCATGAAGAAGGCGTTTTCGATCTCCCGAGCGGTCTGCTCGACCAGTTGCAAGATCAGGTGTTGGCTGCGCCGGTCATCCGGCGATTGCAAGGCCGACACATCCACAACACCCAACAGTTCACCACAAGGGTCGAACACCGGCGCCGCGGTGCAGGTCAGGCCAATGAACGCGGCGCGAAAATGGTCGCGCTTGTGCACCGTGGCAGGCGCCTTGCTGGTCAGCACCGCCGCCACTCCGCAGGTGCCCTCTTCGCCTTCCGACCAACAGGTGCCCAGGTACAGCCCGGCCTTGCGGCAGTCGTTGCGAATGGCCGACTCGACCCGGTAGTCGATGGTGCGCCCCTGGGCATCGGTCAGCAGCACGCAGTAGTCGGCACCGCGTACACGCTGGTGCAGGCGCGCCACGGCATCGCTGGCGATGCGCAGGAACAGTTCGGCGCGCTCGCGGCATTCGTTGAGCAGGGTCTGGGAAAGGATGCGCGGCCCCTGCTGGGACCCGGGGTCGAGTCGGTACAGCTCCATGGAACGGCGCCATGAATCGAGGATCAGCGGCGGCACCGGTGCCTGGGGCAGGCGCTCGGCGTTTTTCAGCACCCGGCTGATGCAATCGACATGGGCTCGGGAGTTCGCGGCAAGCATGAGGCCTCCGGTTCCTGTTGTTCTTGTCGTTGTCCGGCCATTAAGCGCCTGCCGCCGAGCCCCGACAAGCGCCGCGTGATTACCGGTGGGCTTGAGACGCTGCGTCTCAGCGTCTCGCCCAGGCCCGGCCGCCGCTGGCACGCAGCGTCTCCCCGGGCATGCGACCTCGCCCTGTGCGGTATCGCCTCGAACGCTCTGCAACGGTGCTTTCAGGCAACCCGAGAAAAGCTGGCACCGCGCTTGCTCAAGCCCAGACACACAAGAATACGAGGTGCGCCATGCCGCAACCCGCCATTACCGTCGGGATCATTGCCAACCCTGCCTCGGGCCGCGACCTGCGCCGCCTGACCGCCAACGCCGGGCTCTACTCCAGCACCGACAAGGCCTCGGCCATCCAGCGCCTGCTCGCCGCCTTCGGTGCCACGGGTGTGACCAAGGTGCTGCTGCCAAGCGACATGACCGGCATCGCTGCCGCGGTACTCAAAGCCAGTGAGGGCCCGCTGGCCCGCGACCAGCACTGGCCGCCCCTGCAAATCCTCGAACTGCCCTTGACCCAGACTGTCAGCGATACCCGCCTGGCCACCCGACAGATGGTCGAGCACGGCGTCGTCCTGATCGCCGTGCTCGGCGGCGACGGCACGCACAAGGCGGTCGCCGCCGAAGCCGGCGACACGCCGCTACTGACCCTGTCCACCGGCACCAACAATGCCTTTCCGGAACTGCGCGAGGCCACCAGTGCGGGCCTGGCTGGCGGGCTGGTCGCCTGTGGCCGCATTCCTGCCAGCATCGCCCTGCGCCGCAACAAGCGCCTGCTGGTGGAGGTAGCGCAACAGGCCGTGCGCGAATGGGCGCTGGTCGAGGTAGCCGTCTCGCCGCAACGCTTCATCGGCGCCCGCGCCCTCAGCCGCAGCGAAGACATCAGCGAAGTCTTCGCCTGCTTCGCCGAACCCCACGCCATCGGCCTGTCAGCGCTGTGCGGCCTGTGGTGCCCTGTGAGCCGCCAGGCCACGCATGGCGCCTGGGTGCGCCTCAATCCGGGTGCAGAGCACGCCCTGATCGCGCCATTGGCGCCGGGCCTGCTGCACGGTTGTGGCGTTACCGCCAGCGGCACGCTGCCGCCTGGCGTACCTCACCGCCTAAGCCTTGCGGCCGGCACCCTGGCCCTGGACGGCGAGCGCGAGATCGAGTTCGCCGAAGGCGACACGCCCACCGTCACCCTCGACTTGCACGGGCCCTTGAGCGTCGACGTCGAGGCCGTGCTGGCACATGCCGCTCGCCATCACTTGCTGGCCGTCGCGCACGGCCATCGGCTGCACCCCGCAACCCTCTGTTGAGACAAACCCTGGAGAACAACAAGATGTCCACTCAGCTCAGTTCAGACCAATTGCTGCATGCCTATGAAGTGATGCGCACCATCCGCGCCTTCGAGGAACGCCTGCACGTGGAGTTCGCCACGGGCGAGATCCCCGGCTTCGTCCACCTCTATGCCGGTGAAGAGGCCTCGGCCGCCGGCGTGATGGCGCACCTGCGCGACAGCGACTGCATCGCCTCGACCCACCGTGGCCACGGTCACTGCATCGCCAAGGGCGTCGACGTGTACGGCATGATGGCCGAGATCTACGGCAAGAAGACCGGCGTGTGCGGTGGCAAGGGCGGCTCGATGCACATCGCCGACCTGGAAAAGGGCATGCTCGGCGCCAACGGCATCGTCGGCGCCGGAGCCCCCCTGGTGGCCGGTGCCGCGCTGGCGGCCAAGATCAAGGGCAACGACGATGTGGCCGTGGCCTTCTTCGGGGACGGCGCCTCCAACGAAGGCGCGGTGTTCGAGGCTATGAACCTGGCCTCGATCATGAACCTGCCCTGCATCTTCGTCGCCGAGAACAATGGCTACGCCGAAGCCACCGCCTCGAACTGGTCGGTGGCCTGCGACCATATCGCCGACCGCGCCGCCGGCTTCGGCATGCCTGGCGTGACCATCGACGGTTTCGACTTCTTCGCCGTGCACGAGGCCGCAGGCGCCGCCATCGACCGCGCCCGCGCAGGCCAAGGCCCGTCGCTGATCGAAGTCAAGCTCAGCCGCTACTACGGCCACTTCGAAGGCGATGCGCAGACCTATCGCGCAGCGGACGAGGTGAAGAACCTGCGCGAAAGCCGCGACTGCCTGATGCAGTTCCGCAACAAGACCACCCGCGCCGGCCTGCTACAGGCCGCGCAACTCGATGCCATCGACGCACGCGTCGACGACCTGATCGAAGACGCCGTGCGCCGCGCCAAGTCCGATCCCAAGCCGCAACCCGCCGACCTGCTCAACGACGTCTACGTCACCTATCCCTGAGCCCGAAGAACAAGAACGACAGGAGAATCACCATGGCTAGAAAGATCAGCTACCAGCAGGCCATCAACGAGGCCCTGGCCCAGGAGATGCGCCGTGACAACACGGTGTTCATCATCGGCGAAGACGTGGCCGGTGGCGCCGGTGCCCCTGGCGAGGAAGACGCCTGGGGCGGCGTGCTCGGCGTGACCAAGGGCCTCTACCCGCAGTTTCCCGGCCGCGTGCTGGATGCACCGCTCTCCGAGATCGGCTATGTCGGGGCTGCCGTCGGCGCCGCTACCCAAGGCCTGCGCCCGGTCTGCGAACTGATGTTCGTCGACTTCGCCGGTTGCTGCCTGGACCAGATCCTCAACCAGGCGGCGAAGTTTCGCTACATGTTCGGCGGCAAGGCAATCACCCCCCTGGTGATGCGCACCATGTACGGCGCCGGCCTGCGTGCTGCCGCCCAGCATTCGCAAATGCTCACCTCGCTGTGGACGCACATCCCCGGCCTGAAGGTGGTGTGCCCATCCTCGCCCTACGACGCCAAGGGCTTGTTGATCCAGGCGATCCGCGACAACGACCCGGTGATCTTCTGCGAGCACAAGCTGCTCTACGGCATGCAAGGCGAAGTGCCCGAAGAGGTGTACACCGTGCCCTTTGGCGAAGCCAATTTCTTGCGCGACGGCGAGGACGTGACCCTGGTGACCTACGGGCGCATGGTCCACGTGGCACTGGAGGCGGCCAACAACCTGGCCCGTCAGGGTATCGACTGCGAAGTGCTGGACCTGCGCACCACCAGCCCGCTGGACGAGGACAGCATCCTGGAAAGCGTGGAAAAGACCGGCCGCCTGGTGGTCATCGACGAAGCCAACCCACGCTGCTCGATGGCCACCGACATCAGCGCCCTGGTCGCCCAGAAAGCCTTCGCGGCGCTCAAGGGCCCGATCGAGATGGTCACTGCGCCGCACACGCCGGTGCCGTTCTCCGATGCCCTGGAAGACCTGTACATCCCCGACGCTGCGAAGATCGAGGCAGCGGTACGCAAGGTGATCGAAGCTGCAAGGAGCGCCGCATGAGCCAGATCCATACCTTGACCATGCCCAAATGGGGGCTCTCGATGACCGAGGGCCGGGTCGATACGTGGCTGAAGCAGGAAGGCGACGAAATCACCAAGGGTGACGAAGTGCTGGACGTCGAGACCGACAAGATCAGCAGCAGTGTCGAGGCGCCGTTCGCTGGCGTACTGCGGCGCCAGGTGGCAAAGCCAGACGAAACCCTGCCGGTCGGCGCCCTGTTGGCGGTGGTCGTGGAAGGCGAAGTGGAAGAGGTTGAAATCGACGCGGTGGTGCAACGCTTCCAGGCCGAGTTCGTCGCCCAGGGCGGCGCCGACCAGGCCCAAGGTCCCGAGCCGCAGAAGGCCGAGGTGGCCGGTCGCCTGCTGCGCTGGTTCGAGCTTGGCGAGGGCGGTACGCCGCTGGTGCTGGTGCACGGCTTTGGTGGCGATCTCAATAACTGGCTGTTCAACCACCCGGCGCTGGCGGCCGAGCGCCGGGTCATCGCCGTGGACCTGCCAGGGCATGGCGAGTCGGCCAAGGCGTTGCAGCAGGGCACGCTGGATGAGCTGAGTGAAGCCGTGCTGGCATTGCTCGATCACCTGGACATTCCTCGCGCCCACTTCGCCGGGCACTCCATGGGCGGGGCGGTGTGCCTGAACGTGGCACGCCTGGCCCCGCAACGGGTGGCCAGCCTGGGCCTGGTGGCCAGCGCGGGGCTCGGCGAGGCGATCAATGGCAGTTACCTGCAAGGCTTCGTCGCGGCCGCCAACCGCAACGCCCTGAAGCCGGCGATGCTGCAATTGTTCGCCGACCCTGGTTTGGTGACCCGGCAGATGCTCGAAGACATGCTCAAGTTCAAGCGTCTGGAGGGAGTCGATCAAGCATTGCGCCAGCTTGGCGCGGCGCTCGCCGAAGGCGACCGCCAGCGGTATGACCTGCGTGACGTGCTGGGCCAGCATCCGTCCCTGGTGATCTGGGGCGCCGAGGACGCGATCATCCCGGCGGCGCATGCGCAGGGGCTGGAGGCCGAGGTGCTGGTGGTGCCGGGGGTTGGCCACATGGTGCAGATGGAGGCCGCGGAGCAGGTGAACCAGAAACTGCTGGAATTCCTGCGAGCGCATTGATCCGTCCTGGCCAATTCGCGGGCAGGCCCACGCCTACAGGAAGTCGCCGCTCATCCTGTGGGAGCGGGCTTGCCCGCGAAGAAGCCCACGCGGTCTGAGCCCCTCCTCTACAAACCCCCTGCACTCGCGTAAACTGCCAGCCTTCGCGCAGCCTCGGGCTGCCCCTGTCGATTTACCAAAGGTGCCCGCCATGCCCTGGCTGCAAGTACGCCTGGCCATCAGCCCGGAACAAGCCGAAACCTATGAAGACGCCCTGCTCGAAGTAGGTGCCGTCTCGGTCACGTTCATGGACGCCGAAGACCAGCCGATCTTCGAACCCGACCTCAACACCACCCCGCTGTGGTCGCACACCCACCTGCTGGCGCTGTTCGAAGCCGATGCCGACCCAGAGCAGGTATTCGCCCACCTGCGCCTGCTAACCGCCGACGCGCTGCCCGAGCACCAGGCCGAGGTGATCGAGGACCAGGATTGGGAACGCAGCTGGATGGACAACTTCCAGCCCATGCGTTTCGGCCAGCGCCTGTGGATCGTGCCAAGCTGGCATGACGCGCCGGAGAAGGATGCGGTCAACCTGCTGCTCGACCCAGGCCTGGCGTTCGGCACCGGCACCCATCCCACCACCGCGCTGTGTCTGGAGTGGCTCGACGGCCAGCAGCTCGACGGTACCCAGGTGCTGGACTTCGGCTGCGGCTCGGGCATCCTGGCCATCGCCGCGTTGCTCTTGGGCGCCCGCGAGGCGGTCGGTACCGACATCGACGTGCAGGCCCTCGAAGCCTCGCGCGACAATGCCGGGCGCAACGGCATTGCCGACGAAAAGCTCGCCCTGTACCTGCCCGAGCACATGCCGGCCATGCAGGCCGACGTGCTGGTCGCCAATATCCTGGCTGGCCCGCTGGTCTCGCTGGCGCCGCAATTGTCCGGCCTGGTCCGCCCTGGCGGCCTGCTGGCATTGTCCGGCATCCTCGCCGAACAGGGTGAAGAAGTGGCCGCGGCCTACGCCGCCGACTTCGCGCTCGACCCGATCGTCGTACGCGACGGCTGGGTGCGCATCAGTGGTCGGCGCCGCTAAGCGGGCCTAGACTAACCCTCTGCACAGCTCCCGGATCGCCGCATGACCGACAGTTTCGTCACCCAGTGCCCGCATTGCCAGACCAGCTTTCGCGTCACCCATCACCAACTGAGCGTGGCGCGTGGTGTCGTGCGTTGCGGGCAGTGCCTGCAGGTGTTCAACGCGGCGAAGCAGTTGCTGGAGCAAAACCGCGCGCTGCCTGCCAGCGCGCCGACGGCGCCCGCACCGGTAGCGGCCATCCCCCCAGCCGCGCCGGCCAGCGAGCCAGTCGCCGAGCCACGTGAGGACTGGGCCCTGACCGCCCAGGCACTCGACGAACTCGACCTGGATGAGGAACTGGCGCGCCTGGAACGCCGCAGCGAAGCGGCCGACAAACCATTCGGCACCGCCACCGAGGCCCCCGTCGAAGCCCGGAAAGACCACGGCGACGAACCGATGCTGGTGGAGCCCGCGCAAGACCTGGACCTCGAGTCGGCCCCCGGTGATCGGACCGAGCCGACCCTGGGGACCGCTGTCGACCTCGATATCGACGACGTCCACGCGCCTCACGCCCTCGAACGCGACGTCGACACGCATGACGATGACGAGCCAATCCACGAAACCGGTCTGAGTGCCCGGGACGATGACGAACCCGAGCTGCATGTGTCAGCCCGGGATGACGACGATGTCGATGTCATCGCGCCACTGCCCATGGAGCGCCTGGAACCTGGCCTGGCGGCCAAGGCCGAGCGGCCCTCGCGCAAGGAGCCGCTGGTCGACGTGGTCGACGACCCGCTGCAACTGGACTGGGAAAAACCCCAGGCCAACTGGGGGCGGCGCCTGCTGTGGGGCCTGCTGACCCTGCTGGCCGCCGGCTTGCTGGCGTTCCAGTACGTGTGGTTCCACTTCGACGAACTGGCCCGTCAGGACCAGTACCGGCCGATCTTCCAGCAGGTGTGCCCGATGTTCGGCTGTCAGGTGCCGACCCGCGTCGATATCGCCCGGATCAAGAGCAGCAACCTGGTGGTCCGTAGCCATCCCGACTTCAAGGGGGCGCTGATCGTCGACGCGATCATCTACAACCGCGCGCCCTTCGCCCAGCCATTCCCGCTGCTCGAGTTGCGTTTCGCCGACCTCAACGGCCAACTGATCGCCAGCCGTCGCTTCAAGCCCAGCGAGTATCTGTCTGGCGAACTGGCAGGACGTGGCGAAATGCCCAGCCAGACGCCGATCCACATCGCCCTGGACATCCTCGACCCAGGCCCCAAGGCCGTGAACTACAGCCTGAGCTTCCGCTCGCCGGAATAACGGGCACGATTGCCGGGGCTGCAGTGCAGCCCCAAATCCTCGGACATACCAAACGGCATAAGCCGACAACTGTTCAGAATTTATCCAAATCCATCTTTATCCGGTCATCGAGAGCGGGTATTATGCCAACCCTTTTTCGAACTCCAATGATTCGGCCCCACAACAGGGAACACCTATGTCGGCGGTACGCATCGGCCCTTACACACTACGCAACAACCTGATCCTAGCGCCCATGGCCGGGGTCACGGACCAGCCTTTTCGTACACTTTGCCAGCGCCTGGGCGCGGGCATGGTGGTGTCGGAAATGGTCAGCAGCGACATGAGCCTGTGGAACAGCCGCAAGTCGAGCCTGCGCCGCATCCACGAAGGTGATCCCGAGCCACGCTCGGTACAGATCGCCGGTGGCGATGCGCAGATGATGGCGGCGGCCGCCCAGGCGAACGTCGCCGCGGGCGCGCAGATCATCGATATCAATATGGGCTGCCCCGCAAAAAAAGTCTGCAACAAAGCCGCAGGCTCTGCTTTATTGAAAGATGAAGTTCTGGTCAGCGAGATTCTCCACGCCGTTGTCGGCGCTGTGGACGTCCCGGTGACCCTGAAAATCCGCACCGGCTGGGACCGGGCAAACAAGAACGGCCTGAACGTCGCAAGAATTGCCGAAGAGGCCGGCATCCAGGCGCTAGCGGTGCATGGCCGCACACGCGCCGACCTGTACACCGGCGTTGCCGAATACGACACCATCGCGGCAATCAAGCAGGCGGTGTCGATCCCGGTTTTCGCCAACGGCGATATCACTTCGCCAGAAAAGGCCCGGGCGGTGCTGGATGCCACCGGGGTCGACGGCCTGCTGATCGGCCGGGCCGCCCAGGGGCGGCCATGGATCTTCCGCGAGATCGAGCATTACCTGGAGACCGGCCAACGTTTGCCGGCCCCGCAGTTGGACGAAGTGGAACGCATTCTGCTAGAGCACCTGGCCGCGCTGCATGCCTTCTATGGCGATGTGATGGGCGTACGTATCGCCCGCAAGCACGTCGGCTGGTACCTGGCAACCCGACCCGGGGGCAAGGAGTTTCGCGCCCGGTTCAACGCTTTGGAAGAAACACAAGCGCAGTGCGCCAACGTTCGCGCCTATTTCAGCGAGCGTCGACAGAGCCTTGAGACAGAGGACGAACAAGGGGTGGCCGCATGACGATGATGACCGAGACATTAGTGAGTGGAACAACGCCCGTGAGCGACAACGCCAACCTCAAACAGCACCTCAACACGCCGAGCGAAGAGGGCCAGACCCTTCGCGACAGCGTCGAGAAGGCGCTGCACAACTACTTCGCGCACCTGGAAGGCGCAACCGTCACGGACGTGTACAACCTGGTGCTCTCTGAAGTCGAGGCGCCCCTGCTCGAAAGCGTGATGAACTACGTCAAGGGCAACCAGACCAAGGCCAGCGAGATGCTCGGGCTCAACCGAGGCACCCTGCGCAAGAAGCTCAAGCAGTACGACTTGTTGTAAAGCCAGAATCCCAATCAAAAAAGGCGGCTCCTTGCACGGAGACGCCTTTTTTGCTGACTCCACCGCGTTATTGGAACCCGAAATGACCGACCAGACTACCCGCCTGCCAGTCCGCCGCGCCCTGATCAGCGTCTCCGACAAGACCGGTATCCTCGAATTCGCTCGTGAGCTGCAACAGCTCGGTGTCGAGATCCTGTCCACCGGCGGCACCTACAAGCTGCTCAAGGACAACGGCGTGAACGCGGTGGAAGTGGCCGACTACACCGGCTTCGCCGAAATGATGGACGGCCGGGTCAAGACCCTGCACCCGAAGATCCACGGCGGCATCCTTGGCCGTCGCGGCACCGACGATGCCATCATGAACGAGCACGGGATCAAGCCGATCGATCTGGTCGCCGTCAACCTGTACCCCTTCGAAGCCACCATCTCCAAGCCTGGCTGTGACCTGCCGACCGCCATCGAGAACATCGACATCGGCGGCCCGACCATGGTCCGTTCGGCAGCCAAGAACCACAAAGACGTGGCTATCGTAGTCAACGCCAGCGACTACGCCGGCGTCCTCGAAGGCCTCAAGGCCGGCGGCCTGACCTACGCCCAGCGCTTCGACCTGATGCTCAAGGCGTTCGAGCACACCGCTGCCTACGACGGCATGATCGCCAACTACATGGGCACCATCGACCAGGCCAAGGACACCCTGTCCACCGAAGCGCGCAGCGAGTTCCCGCGCACCTTCAACAGCCAGTTCGTCAAGGCCCAGGAAATGCGCTACGGCGAGAACCCGCACCAGAGCGCGGCGTTCTACGTCGAGGCCAAGAAAGGCGAAGCCAGCATTTCCACCGCCATCCAGCTGCAGGGCAAGGAACTGTCGTTCAACAACGTGGCCGACACCGACGCCGCGCTGGAGTGCGTGAAGAGCTTCGTCAAGCCGGCCTGCGTCATCGTCAAGCACGCCAACCCGTGCGGCGTGGCCGTGGTACCTGAAGACGAAGGCGGCATCCGCAAGGCCTACGACCTGGCCTATGCCACCGACACCGAGTCGGCGTTCGGCGGCATCATCGCCTTCAACCGCGAGCTGGACGGCGAAACCGCCAAGGCCATCGTCGAGCGCCAGTTCGTCGAAGTGATCATCGCGCCGAAAATTTCCCAGGCCGCCCGTGAAGTGGTTGCCGCCAAGCAGAACGTGCGTCTGCTGGAATGCGGCGAGTGGCCAGCCGAGCGTGCCGCCGGTTGGGACTTCAAGCGCGTCAACGGTGGCCTGCTGGTGCAGAGCCGCGATATCGGCATGATCACCGCCGATGACCTGAAGATCGTTACCAAGCGTGCCCCGACCGAGCAAGAGATCCACGACCTGGTATTCGCCTGGAAAGTGGCCAAGTTCGTCAAATCCAATGCCATCGTCTACGCCAAGCAGCGCCAGACCATCGGTGTCGGCGCTGGCCAGATGAGCCGCGTCAACTCCGCGCGCATCGCCGCCATCAAGGCCGAGCACGCAGGTTTGCAGGTTCAAGGTGCGGTCATGGCCTCTGACGCGTTCTTCCCGTTCCGTGATGGCATCGACAACGCGGCCAAAGTGGGTATCAGCGCCGTGATCCAGCCGGGTGGCTCGATGCGTGACGCAGAAGTCATCGCTGCTGCCGACGAAGCCGGCATCGCGATGGTGTTCACCGGCATGCGCCACTTCCGCCACTAAACAGATGCTGGGCCGATCCCCGGCCCTTGTAGGAGCGGCCTTGTGTCGCGAAAGGGCCGCAACGCGGCCCCGGCAATTTTTGCTGCGAAGCTGAAAACCTGGGGGCGCTACGCGCCCCTTTCGCGACACAAGGCCGCTCCCACAAGACGCGGGATCGGCGCCAGACAGTATTCGAGGTTTTGACATGAAAGTTTTGATCATCGGCAGCGGCGGCCGTGAGCACGCCCTGGCCTGGAAAGTCGCCCAGGACCCACGCGTCGAGAAGGTCTTCGTTGCCCCAGGCAACGCCGGCACCGCCATCGAGGCCAAGTGCGAGAACGTCGCCATCGACGTCTGCGCCCTGGAGCAACTGGCGGACTTCGCCGAGCAGAACGTCGACCTGACCATCGTCGGCCCCGAGGCGCCACTGGTGATCGGTGTCGTCGACCTGTTCCGCAGCCGCGGCCTGGATTGCTTCGGCCCGACCAAGGGCGCGGCCCAGCTGGAAGGCTCGAAGGCATTCACCAAGGACTTCCTGGCACGTCACAAGATCCCGACCGCCGACTACCAGAACTTCACCGAGATCGAGCCGGCGCTGGCCTACCTGCGCGAAAAAGGCGCACCGATCGTGATCAAGGCCGACGGCCTGGCCGCGGGCAAGGGTGTGATCGTCGCCATGACCCTCGAGGAAGCCGAAGCCGCCGTGCGTGACATGCTCGCCGGCAACGCTTTCGGCGATGCCGGTTCGCGTGTGGTGATCGAGGAGTTCCTCGACGGCGAGGAAGCCAGCTTCATCGTCATGGTCGACGGCCACAACGTGCTGCCAATGGCCACCAGCCAGGACCACAAGCGTGTCGGCGACAAGGACACCGGCCCGAACACCGGCGGCATGGGCGCCTACTCCCCGGCGCCGGTGGTCACCGCCGACGTGCACCAGCGCGTGATGGACCAGGTGATCTGGCCGACCGTGCGCGGCATGGCCGAAGAAGGTAATGTCTACACCGGCTTCCTGTACGCAGGCCTGATGATCGACAAGGCAGGCAACCCCAAGGTCATCGAGTTCAACTGCCGCTTCGGCGATCCGGAAACCCAACCGGTCATGCTGCGCCTGGAGTCGAGCCTGGTGCTGCTGATCGAAGCCGCCTTCGCCAAGGCCCTGGACAAGGTCGAGGCGCAGTGGAACCCGCGTCCGAGCCTGGGCGTGGTGCTGGCTGCCGGTGGCTACCCGGGTGACTACGCCAAGGGTGCGGCCATCCAGGGCCTGGACGCCGCCGCCAAGCTCGAAGGCAAGGTGTTCCATGCCGGTACTGCACTGAAGGATGGCCAGGTGGTCACCGCCGGTGGCCGCGTGCTGTGCGCCACCGCCCTGGGCGAAACGGTCGAGGCTGCCCAGCAGCAGGCCTACCGCCTGGCCGAGCAGGTCAAATGGGACGGCAGCTTCTACCGTACCGACATCGGCTACCGGGCCATCGCCCGTGAGCGCGGTGAGCACCAGCAGTAAACCCCTGCCAATTGTCGCGTCGCCCAGGCGACGCGGCAATTGGCTCGCCGACGGGGCCCGGCCGGGGCCTTGCCTTCGGCTTGGGGCCCCGCGCATAGTAGGTATCCGGCACATCAGCCTAGAAGGGATCTCGTCGTGCGTCGGCTTCGGATTGCCATAGCTCTGATCGTCAGCTTGCTGACCCTGCTCTGCCTGCTCCCGGCTTCGGCCGACCAGGGCGCCGGCTGGTCCGTTCTGCTCGACGAACAGGCCAACCTGCAGCTCAGCGACGTGCGCTCCGAGCGCTACCGCAACCAGTTCAGCCCCCTGACCCTCAACGAACTGGACGCCGCCCCCGCCGAACAGGCGCTGTGGTTGCACTACCGCCTGGAACCGGGCGACCAGGAGCAACTGCTGAGGGTGTTTGCCCCGATCTTTCTCGCCTCGACCTCTACGCCCTCGATGGCGACAAACTGCTGCGCCAGCTGCACCACGGCCGCCAGGCCAGCAATGGCAGCCCGACCTTGCGCGGCAGCGACCATATCCTGCCGCTGCCGCGTAGCAGCCAACCGGTAGACGTTTATCTGCGCCTGGTCTCGGAACACCAGCTGCGCCCGGCCATCAGCCTGGAGCCTGCAGCCGAGGCAGCCTCCGACCACAGCCGCGAGCTGCTGTTCGGCATGCTGCTGGGCGGCCTGGTGATGCTGATGGTGCACAACCTGATCCGCTTCATCTACACCCGCTCCGGCGCCTCGTTGTACCTGGCGCTGTACCACGGCCTCATGCTGCTCAGCGGGCTGATCCTGCTCAACCTCAGCGGCCCGTGGTGGCACCTCTGGCATGCCGCGCAAACGCCAGCCGCCTATCTGACCCTGGTGCTGGCGGGCCTTGCCGGCCTGTACTTCACCCAGCAGTTCTTCCAGTCCTGCAACTCGCCACAGATCAACCGCCTGCTCCAGGGCGAGATGCTGGTGGTGGGCGTCAGTGGCCTGATCCTGCTGTTCGTCGACACCCTGCCACTGAACCTGATGACCTACGCCCTGCTCGCCCTGGGCAGCGTGACCATGCTGCTGGTCAGCAGCTATCACTGGTATCGGGGCTATGCGCCGGCGCGCCTGTTCAGCGTCGCCATGGTGGTGTTCAACCTCGGCGGCCTGGTGCTGCTACCGGCACTGCTGGGGCTCACCCGCACGTCCACGCCCTGGTTGTTGTGCATACTGCTCGGCCTCACGGTAGCCAGTGGCCTGTTGCTCAACCTTGCGGTCAGCGAACGCCTGCGGCGCCTCAGCGAAGAGCGCTACAGCGTCAGCCGGGCGCTGGCGGCCAGTGACGCCGAGATCAACGCCAAGGCCGAGTTCCTGGCCAAGATCAGCCACGAGATCCGCACCCCGATGAATGGCGTGCTGGGCATGACCGAGCTGCTGCTGGGCACGCCCTTGTCGGTCAAGCAACGCGACTACGTCCAGACCATCCACAGCGCCGGCAACGAGCTGCTGACCCTGATCAACGAGATTCTCGACATCTCCAAGCTCGAGTCGCGGCAGATCGAGCTCGATGACGTGCAGTTCGACCTCAACGCGTTGATCGAGGATTGCCTGAACATCTTCCGCGCCAAGGCCGAGCAGCAGAACATCGAGCTGATCAGCTTCACCCAGCCTCAGGTGCCGCGGGTCATCAGCGGCGACCCGACGCGCCTGCGCCAGGCGCTTTCCAGTTTGCTGGACAACGCTCTGAAGAACACCGACCAGGGCGAAATCCTGCTGGTGGTGGCCCTCGACCAGCGCGGCGAAACCCCGCGCCTGCGCATCGCCGTGCAAGACAGCGGCGCGCCGTTGCCGGTGGCCGAACGCGAGGCACTGCTGCAAGCCGAACTGCACAGCCATCAATTTCTTTCCAGCAACAAGCTTGGCGGCCACCTCGGCCTGGTCATCGCCAAGCAGCTGATCGGCCTGATGCAGGGCGAGTTCGGCATCAAGAGCAGCACCAGCATGGGCAATACCTTGTGGCTGACCCTGCCGCTCGACCCTTCGCGCCTGGAACAACCACCGACCGACCTCGACGTGCCGCTGCGCGATGCCCGTGTGCTGGTGGTGGACGACAACGACACCTGCCGCAAGGTCCTGGTGCAGCAATGCAGCGCCTGGGGCATGAACGTCAGTGCAGTGCCTTCGGGCAAGGAAGCGCTGGCGCTGCTGCGCACCAAGGCGCACCTGCGCGACTATTTCGACGTGGTCCTGCTGGACCAGAACATGCCCGGCATGACCGGCATGCAACTGGCGGCGAAGATCAAGGAAGACCCGAGCCTGAACCACGACATCCTGGTGGTCATGCTTACCGGCATCAGCAACGCCCCGAGCAAGATCATTGCGCGCAATGCCGGGGTCAAGCGGATCCTGGCCAAGCCGGTGGCGGGTTATACCCTCAAGACTACCCTGGCCGAGGAACTGGCCCAGCGCGGCCGTGACCAAGCCCCGCCGCCTGCCCCGCCAGGCACTGCCGTGGCGGTCGATCTGCCGAGCGACTTCCGCGTGTTGGTGGCAGAGGACAACAGCATTTCCACCAAGGTGATCCGCGGCATGCTGGGCAAGCTCAACCTCGAGCCAGACACCGCCAGCAATGGCGAGGAAGCGCTGCAGGCCATGAAAGCCCAGCATTATGACCTGGTGTTGATGGACTGCGAGATGCCGATCCTCGATGGCTTCTCGGCCACCGAACAATTACGTGCCTGGGAAACGGCAACCCAGCGCCAACGCACGCCGGTGGTGGCATTGACCGCCCACATACTGGCCGAGCACAAGGAACGCGCGCGCATTGCCGGCATGGACGGGCATATGGCCAAGCCGGTGGAGTTGTCGCAGTTGCGGGAGTTGGTGCAGTTCTGGGCCAACAAGCGCGAAACCAAGGTGGATCCGGCGCCTACCTCTTGAGGTGTGACAGGACCGCTGAAGACAACCCCGAAGCTGCTGATACACTTGCCCTCACCTTACCTGCCATGGACAACCGCCCCATGCTGCACGACCTGTCCAGCGTCTACCTGAAGATGCTCGTGCTCTACAGCCCGTTCTTCGTGCTGTCGTGCTTCATCGGCCTGACCCGCGGTCACTCCAGCAAGGAGCGCAAGCAACTGGCCTGGCGCGTCGCCTTCGCCGCGTTCGTCGCCAGCGTGCTGCTGTATCTGTTCGGGCGCTTGATCTTCGGGGTCTTCGGCATCACCGCCGACGCCTTCCGCATCGGTGCTGGCAGCGTGCTGTTCATCTCGGCGCTGGGCATGGCCCAGGGCAAATCGGCGGTGCAGGCCGACAACGTGCAGCAGGACGTGACCATCGTGCCACTGACCATTCCGCTGACCGTCGGCCCCGGCACCATCGGTGCCTTGCTGGTGATGGGGGTGAGCCAGCCGCATTGGGACGAAAAGCTACTGGCCATCGTCAGTATCGCGCTGGCCAGTTTCACGGTGGGTCTGGTGCTTTATCTGTCCCACCGCATCGAACGGATCCTCGGCGAGCAGGGCCTGCAGATCGTCAGCCGGTTGATGGGGTTGTTCGTCTGTGCCCTGGCGGCGCAGATCATCTTCACTGGCATCAAAGGCTACCTGGTCCCATAGAGTTGGACTGCCCGTATCTCTCTTAGTCTGAGACGGTCCACATTCCTGCGTACGTCGGCCTGGAATTCCTGCTGGAACAGGCGAACATTGAAACGCACGAGTTCGGCCTTGATCGTGGTCGAGTCGAGCACGCGGGTGAAGAACCCAGAGGTGAACGCCTGGCGATCACCCGCCTCATGATAGAGGACCATTTCGACATAGCCGTTTTTTGCTGGCGCGCAGGGTAGCAGCTGAAATAGCCCACGATCCCGGCTTCGCTGTTCCAAGTGCAACAAGGCCTGGTCGCTACGCAGCAGTGCCGGCAATGCCAGGGACAGGCCGCTCGCATACTTTTCACCGCCGACGTGTTCGACTATCGACAAGGCTTTGTCGACAATCGCCTGGCGCCGGCGCTGCGGCCAATGGACCTGCTCTGGGTTGATCGCATCCCATCCCAGAAACTGCAAGCGCCGGCGGAAGTAGCTGTACCAGTCGTCGACGAGACCGCCGGCACGGTCGGTTTCAGTCACCCGGTCGGTGAACAGGATCGCCAACTCAACGGCCTCACGCTGCTGGACAGTCAAACCTGGCAGGAACGATATCAAGCTGCCGCCCACTACCGCAGCTTCATGCCTGTCCATGCACACCACCTGCCGAAAGCTTCCCGATGTACGTGATGTAGTCGCCGCTACTCTTGCTTTCGATCAGTGCTCGCAACTCTGTGCGGCGCAACGCGAAGAGCTCCTCGATGGGGCTGCCCACCCAGGCGCACAGTTGCAGTCGCCGAGTCGAGAGTGTGCCTTCCTCGCTCGACGCCAGGCTCCCGCGGTGCAGGCTGCACAACGCAAGAACATTACCGCTCGACACCACCCCAAGCTCATGCACCGGCCCTTGCTGATCATCAATGAAGCGAGCGAGGTGTTTCTGCGCCGTCGATGCGCCCAAGGCGTGGGCAGTGGCATCGAGTTCGCCGATCAACGATTGATCGTGCCCCAACAGCCAATCGCGCATTGGCTGGAAGGGCGAGGTCAAGGCCGATTGCGCCTCTGGCTGATTTCGGTGGCGTTGTAGCTGGAACCAGCCCAGGTCATCGAAACTGCCCACATGCAGTTTCCACCAACCGGCATAATCACTGGAGCGCCCTTGGGAACGGGTGTTGGCGCGCAGTTGCGCGTAGAGCACACTGTCGAGTACATCCTGGCGCTGCTCCAGCGTCAGCGTGGTGTCGATTAGCAAGGCCGCTCCACACACCAGCCATAGCGTGTATTTTTCGTCATTCATCATCACCCCTCCTGAAGGCGAGGATGCCCCGAAGGGCATCTGCGATTTACGCGATTTGCCAATCCAGGGTGCGACGGACGGTATAGTCTTTGAGCCTGTCTTTGATGATCTCTCGGACGGCAGAGTACAAATCGCGATTGAAGACGAACACAGCGGTGCCGGAGTAGATTCTCTTCGCCTTGCTCTCCCACTCGAACACCACGGTGTCCAGTTGATGATCGTCGAACGGCGTGGCATCAACCGCGCTCATGGCCAGGATGATTTCTCCCGCCTCGTTCTGGATGCAGGAAGCCAGGCCAACGGTTCCGGCATCCTTTTCCTTGAGATTTCGTTCGAGCACTTTCTGGGCTTCGGTAACATTGCCCAGGCCTTCGAGCGCCTTGGCGGCCATCTGCATCAGCGCATCGGATGCAGGATTGCTGAGGATGGCCTCACCCACCACTTTAATGCCCTTGTAGGCTACCGCGCCGAGCTTCAACGATTGTGAGGACGAAGCTTCGTGGTCATAGGATCGCTGGAGCGGCACCCAGCCGACGTCGCGCATCACTGCGACGAACACGCCCAACCATTGCTCGGTCTGGCCTCTGCCTGGAAATTTCTTACTCGCGGCTAGCGATGCGAAGTGAATGGCGAACTTGATGTCGGATACGGCTGCCAGCTCTATGCCAACGCCGAACCCCAGTAGAATTTGCTCGATGACAGCTGCAGATGGTCGGTCGCTTCTCTGAGTGATATCAGTGGTCATGCTGGACTTCCTCGGGAGTGAACCTCGACGCGAGCCGTCGAGGTGGTTTCACCCTACTGCCCGAACGCAGGTCTGCCAGGCAGGAAGCCCTTCCCGAATGACTCAGCGTGCCTGCGGATACCAGCGCGGCGTGTACACCCACAGACCGCCATCGGCGCGGTCGAAGGTGCAGGTAGTGGACGATCCGACCAAGACCATGGTGCGCATGTCGACCATTTCTGGCTGCAGCTCAGCCAGCGAGACTACCTTCAGCGTCTGCCCTGGCCTACCGATATCTCGACCAAGGACTACGGGCGTTTGCCCCTCCCGATGGCGACGGACGATGTCCAGCGCCACGCCCAACTGCCAAGGCCGGGAACGTGAGATCGGGTTGTAGAAGGCCAGCACCAGGTCGGCTTGGGCGGCAAGGTCCAGCCGCTGCTCGATGACTGCCCAAGGCTTGAGGTTGTCCGACAGCGACATCACGCAGAAGTCATGCCCCAGTGGTGCACCGGCCTGGGCTGCGGTGGCCAACGAGGCGGAGACACCCGGCAGGATCTCCAGCTCGACCCGGTGCCAGGCCTCGTCACTGGAGCCGTGCAAGGCCTCGAGCACGGCCGAGGCCATGGCGAACACGCCTGGGTCGCCGGAGGACACCACCACCACCGAGCGGCCTTGGGCGGCCAACCCGAACGCGTGGCGGGCGCGCTGCATCTCTTCGCGGTTGTCGGTGCAATGCTGGACCTGATCGTCGCGAAACGGCCCGGCCATGCGCACGTAGGTTTCGTAGCCGAGGATGTCCTGGGCTTGCGCAAGCTCGGCCCTGACCGCCGGCACCATCAGCTCGGCAGCGCCAGGGCCTAGGCCGATCACCGCCAGACGACCACGGCGCTGACCGACCAGCTCGACCTCGACCGGTGCCGGTGCGACTGCGATCACGCAACTGCCCTGTTCATGCAGACGCGCCTGCGGCAGGGTCTTGCCGGCCATGTCGGCAAGACCGCTGGCTGCGGGCGCGAAGCGCAGCGCTACACCCAACGCCTGCGCCGCATCATGCAGCGCCGGGTCGGCCATGGCCTGCTCGGCGGCCAGCAGGCAGGCCAGCGAGGCTTGGGCGATACCCGCTTCGTGCAAGGCCTGGCGCACGCTGTCGGCAAGCGCCGGGGTGCCCGGCGCCACCGCCACGACCACGGCACGGGCATGGATCAGCAACTCATCGGGGCTGGTCGGCCGCGCCACGCAACCCACATGAATGGTGCGCTGGGCCGACTCGCTGGCCGGCAGGTTCGCCTGCTGCAACCAGGGTGCGTCGCCCTCGATGCGTACCGATTCACCGGCCAGCAAGTCGGAGACGAAGCGCTTGCCCTGCTCCAGGTCGGCCAGTGCATAACCCTCAGGCGGGTTCAGCAGGCAGGTGCCGAAACGCAGTTCGCCGCTGGTGGTGATGGCCGCTGCCACGCCTAGCGCCTCGCCGATGGCGCGGGCCATGACGTTGACCCCAGCCAGGCCTCCGAGCAGCGGCACTACCGCACTGGCATCCTCGGCCACCGCCAATACCGGCGGCTCGGCGCCCTTTTCATCGAGCAGGCTGGCCAGGCTGCGAATGACGATGCCCGCCGCGCACAGGGCGATGATCGGCGTGGCCTGCCGGTATAGCGCACGCAAGGTCTCGCCGAACGAGGTGTAGTCCTGATCGGCGCCTTCGACCCGCCCCTTGAGGCCATGGATCGAAGCCTCGGGGTAGCGCTGCTGAATACGCCGTGCGGTTTCCAGGCTGCCTTGGCCAAGGATGACGATTGCCGGTGCCTGCATGTTCATCCCTGCCATTTTTCACCCGGCACGATGATCAGCGAGAAGTACGGCGACGACTGCGGGTCGACGTCATCCAGGGCAACGATCTTCTGATTGGCCATGGTCGCTCGCTCGACATACAAGGCGCGCTTGTCCAAGCCCAGCTCGCCGAGCACCTGGCGCACCTTGGGGAAGTTGCGTCCCAGCTTCATGACCACTGCGGCATCGGCATCGGCCAGGCGGCGCTTGAGTTCGTCGGCCGGCAATACGCCCGAGAGCACCGACAGGCTCTGATTGCGGTATACCAGCGGTGCGCCCAGCACCGAGGCGCCACCGAGCATCGAGCAGACACCGGGGATCACCTGGGCCTGGTAGCGCTGCGCCAGGCGGTCGTGCAGGTACATGTACGAGCCGTAGAAGAACGGGTCGCCCTCGCAGATGACCGCCACGTCACGCCCGGCATCCAGGTGCTCGGCGACCTGCACGCTGGCTTCGTCGTAGAAGTCGCTGATCACCTGCTCGTAGGACAACGGCGCGGGCAGCGCCTCGGTGGTCACCGGGTACACCAGCGGCAGCAGGGTCTGCTCGGCCTGCAGGTGCGCTTCGATGATGCCGAAAGCGTTGCCGCGCTTGCCCTTGGCCACGAAGTACGCCACCACCGGGGCCTCGCGCAGCAGGCGCAGGGCCTTGAGGGTAATCAATTCGGGGTCACCCGGGCCCACGCCCAGGCCCAGCAATTGTCCACGGGGCGCCATCATTCCACCTCCGTGGCCAGGGCATTGACGGCGGCGGCCGCCATCGCGCTACCGCCCAGGCGGCCCTGCATGATCACGAACGGCACACCACGGCTGTCGGCAGCAAGCATCGCCTTGGACTCGGCAGCGCCGACGAAGCCTACCGGGAAGCCGAGGATCAGCGCGGGTTTGGGTGCACCGGCGTCGAGCATTTCCAGCAGGTAGAACAGCGCGGTCGGCGCATTGCCGATGACCACTACACTGCCTTCCAGGTGTGGGCGCCAAAGCTCCAGGGCCAGTGCCGAACGGGTGTTGCCCGCTTCCTTGGCCATGCCTGGCACGCTCGGATCGCGCAGGGTGCAGATGACCGCGTTGTCCGCCGGCAGGCGCGCCCGGGTGATGCCTTCGGCGACCATGTGCGCGTCGCAGAGGATCGGTGCGCCTTTGGCCAGGGCGTCGCGACCGGCTTGACCGGCGCCTTCGGAGAACTGCAGGCCATCGATCGCCTCGACCATCCCGCAGGCGTGGATCACGCGCACGGCGAGTTTTTCGAGGTCTGCGGGAATCCGCTCGAGCCGGGCTTCCTCGCGGATGATCCGGAAGGAATTGCGATAGATCTCCTGACCATCGCGGATGTAATCAATCATCAAGGTGCTCCGTCGGCAGGTCGAGCATGGCGCCTGCTTCGTTCAAGGTGAGGTCGGTGCCGCGCAGGGCACCCAGGCCCGGCAGGTGCGCGTCACGCTGATAGAGGTCGTAGCGCCCAGGTGCACGGGCCAGCAAGGTGGCCGGGGCAACATGGGCCACGGCGCAGGACCGGGCGCAACCGGACAAGTGCACGCTGGCTGGCCCGCCGCGATGCAGCAAGGCGGCCAGGGTAACGGCGTCGGTCTTGGTCTCGGCATTGGCCTTGGCGCAGCCGTGGCTGCCGGTGCAGGCGACCATGCGGGCCAAGGGCTCATGGACATGGCACAACAGGCCGAGGGCGGCCAGCTCGGCCTGAGCCTGGTCGAGGCGCGCTGGCAGCAGATTGGGCAACAGCAGGCTTTGCCAGGGGCTGATCCGCAAGCTGCCATCGCCCCACTGCCGGGCGATGCCCGCCGCACCGCGCAGCATGGCAGGTGTCAACCGACCCAGCGGCGGCGCGACGCCCAGGGCCAGGCCCTGATGTTGCAACACCGGTCCCAGCCACGCAGTGCAAGTGCTCGCACGCCGCCACTGGAGCACGGCGGCATCGCGTCGGATAGCCAGCCCCAACCCATCGACGAAGGCCAGGGCCGGAACCTGCTCGAGTAGCTGACGCATGCGCGCCTGCTGGGGAGTGGCCAGGTCGAGGAAGCGCTCCAGCACAGCCCGCACCAGGGCCAGGCCTTGCTCCAGCGGCACCGCACCGAGCGGCGCGTCGCTGGGGCATCCGGCCAGGCCGAAGGCCAGCCAGGTTCGCTGCTCCAGGCGCAGCACCGAAAGCCACAGGTCGTGGGGGTGTTCGAGCATTGCCAGGCCTTCACCGCCATCGAGTTGGATGGCGAACTTGGCCGACAGCTCATGAAACCTTGGGGTGCCCTGGAGCAGGTCGAGGATCTGCCCGGCCAACGGCCGCACGTCCGTCAACATCGAAGGGTCGAGCCCGGCCAAGGGGCTGAGCATGAGGTTGCGCACGTCATCGCTGGCCGCCTCGCGCGGGCCGAGGCCGGCGCCCAGGAGGCTTTCGATCAAACCCGCATGGTCGGTGCCGATGCCGCGAATCTGCAGGTTGCCGCGGTTGGTCGCCTCGATCACGCCAGCGGCGAAGCGCTCGGCCGCGCTGGCCAGCGCGTCGGCCTGGTCGACCCGCAGCAGGCCGCCGGGCAGCTTGATGCGGCAGATCCCACCGTCGCGCGCCGCGACGATGCGCCACAACCCCGGGCAGGCCGAGGGGCGGGGCGAAACGGTAGGGGGATGAACCTGCTTCAAAGGGGCGTCCGGCAATCGCTGAAAATGCGCTTGAGTGTAGAAGGCGCGGTATTATGCCTGCTTTGGCCTGCGGCATGAAAAGCCGGTGGTCGAGCATCGTCGCGATCGTGCGAAAAAATTCAGGACGGCGTCGCCCTTTTCGCGGGCTTGCCCGCGAAAAGGACGACGCAGCCCAACGCAATAACGGAAAAGTACCCATGGCACCCTGGCTGACAGTAGTAGGCATCGGCGAAGACGGCTTCAGCGGCCTCGGCAAGCAATCCCGTCGGGCCCTGCTCGGCGCCACGCGAATCATCGGCAGCCCACGGCAACTGGCACTGCTGCCGCGCTGCGTGAGCGCCACCCGCCAGAACTGGCCCAGCCCATTCTCCCTGGACCCGGTGCTGGCGCTGCGCGGCGAGCCGGTGTGCGTGCTGGCCAGTGGCGATCCGATGTTCTATGGCGTCGGTGCCAGCCTTGCGCGCCAGGTCGCGGCCGAGGAGATGCAGGTGCTGTCGATGCCGTCGTCCTGCGCCCTCGCCGCCGCCCGCCTGGGCTGGCCGTTGCAGGACCTGCAGGTGGTGTCGCTGGTGGCACGGCCACTGGCGGCGCTCAATGCCCATTTATACAGCGGCCTGCGCCTGTTGGTGCTGAGCAACGATGGCCACAGCCCCGCCGCCGTCGCTGCGCTGTTGCGCGAGCGCGGCTTCGGGCCCAGCCGCCTGCATGTGCTCGAGCACCTCGGTGGCAACGCCGAGCGCCAGCTATCGGGCTGCGCCGATGATTGGCCGCACCCTCAGGTTGCCGACCTCAACCTGCTCGCCATCGAGTGCCAGGCCAGCGCCGATGCGCCTCGCCTGTCACGGATAGCCGGCCTTCCCGATGACGCATTTCGCCATGACGGCCAACTGACCAAACGCGACGTGCGCGCCATCACCCTGGCCCGCCTGGCGCCACAACCGGGCCAGTTGCTGTGGGACGTCGGTGCAGGCTGCGGCTCGATCGGCATCGAGTGGATGCGCGCGCATCCAGCCTGTCGCACGCTGGCCATCGAAGCCGATGAGGGCCGCCAGGGCTTCATCGAGCACAATCGCGACGCGCTCGGCGTGCCCGGCCTGCAACTGGTGCGCGGCAAGGCGCCGGAGGCGCTGGCCGAGCTCGAGCGGCCCGACGCGATCTTCATCGGCGGCGGCGTCACTCGCGATGGCGTACTGGCGCTGTGCTGGGACCGCCTGCGCCCCGGCGGACGCCTGGTGGCCAACGCGGTGACCTTGCAAAGCGAGCTGGCCCTGGCGCATTTCCGCGAGCGCCACGGCGGCGAGCTGACCCGCCTCCATGTCGCCCAGGCCCAGCCGCTGGGCGCCTTCGATACCTGGCGCCAGGCCCTGCCGATCACCTTGCTCGACGTGGTGAAGCCTGCCGATGCGTGAAGAAACCCACGAACAACCGGCGCCCCTGCGCAGCGGCCTGACCACCGGCAGCTGCGCCACCGCCACCAGCCTGGCCGCGGCACGCCTGCTGCTCACCGGCGAAGGCAGCGACGCGGTCAGCATTACCCTGCCCAAAGGCAAAGTGGTACAGATGCGCCTGGAGTTCTGTCGACGCGATGGCGAGCGCGCCGAGGCCGGTACGCTCAAGGATGCCGGCGACGACCCCGACGTCACCCACGGCGCCTTGCTCTATAGCCAGGTGCGACTGCTGGACGCCCCCGGCATCCGCTTCGTCGCCGGCGTGGGCGTCGGTACCGTCACCCGCCCCGGGCTGGTACTCGCGGTGGGTGAGCCTGCGATCAACCCGGTGCCACGGCGCATGATCAGCGAGCACCTGCAGCAATTGGCCGACGCCTGCAGCTATGCCGGCGGCTTCGAAGTCACGGTGAACGTGCAGGACGGCGAGCAACTGGCGTTGAAGACCATGAACCCGCGCCTGGGCATTCTCGGCGGGTTGTCGATTCTCGGCACCAGCGGCATCGTCCGGCCGTTTTCCTGCTCGGCATACATCGCCTCGATCCACCAGGGCATCGATGTCGCCCACACCAATGGCTACACGCACATCGCCGCCTGCACCGGCAACGCCAGCGAAGACTGCATGCGCCGGGTCTATGGGTTGCCGGAAATCGCCCTGATCGAGATGGGCGACTTCGTCGGCGCGGTGCTCAAGCACCTGCGCAAGGTGCCGGTGGCGCGGCTGACCCTGTGCGGCGGCTTCGGCAAGATCAGCAAGCTGGCCGCCGGGCACATGGACCTGCACAGCCGCCACTCGAGCATCGACCTGCCGCAATTGGCCGGCTGGGCCGCCGACATCGGCGCCGACACCGAGCTGCAGGCAGCGATCGTCGCGGCCAATACCAGCCAGCAGGCTCTGGCGCTGGCCCACGCCGCCGGCATCGCCCTGGGCGACGCGGTGTGCGCGCACGCCCTGGCCTTCGCGCGCAGCGTGGTGCCGGCCCAGGTCCAGGTCGAGGTGTTCGCCATCGACCGCCAGGGCGGCATCGTTGGCAAGGCAGGCGTGCAATGAGCCGGCGCATCCTGCTGCTCGGCGGCGTTACCGAAGCCCTGGCCATCGCCCGCCAGCTGGGCCCCGAGCACGTGTACAGCCTGGCCGGCATCGGCCGTGTGCCGCAGGACCTCGCCTGCCAGGTACGGGTCGGTGGCTACGGCGGCGCAGAAGGTCTGGCCGCCTACCTGCACGAGGCAGGCATCTCCTTGCTGGTTGACGCCACCCACCCCTATGCCGCGCAGATCAGCCGCAACGCCGCCTGCGCCGCACGCATGGCCGGCATTCCCTGCTGGGCCCTGCACCGTCCGGCCTGGCAGGCCCAGCCCGGTGACGACTGGCGGGAGGTGGACGACTGGGCCGCCCTGATGAAGGCACTCGCGCCGTTCGAACGGCCGCTGTTCACCCTTGGCCGCGAGCCACTGCAGCACCTCGATGAGATTCCGCCCCGGCAGTTCTGGACCCTGCGAGCACTGGATGCCTGCCCGGGCAACGAACGCTGCGAAGTGATCGGTGCGCGCGGCCCGTTTCGTATCGAAGACGAACGGGGGCTGTTCGAGCGACGCGCCATCGATGTGCTGGTGAGCAAGAACAGCGGCAGCGTGGCCACCGAGCCGAAGCTCGAGGTGGCACGCGAACGCGGCGTACCGGTGCTGATCCTCAAGCGCCCGCTGTTGCCGGCAGTGGACCGGGTGTTCGCCTCGGCGGCGGAGCTGACAGCGGCGTTGGCGAATGCGGCGAAGATGCCTGAACAGGCACCGTAAGGCATCGTTCCCACAACTCTTTCAGATATTCCAACCTCCTCACAAGTGGCCCTCTGCCGCTCCGCTGCCGTACACTCAGGTCTTCCCCTCGGAAGGCGTCACCCATATGGAAATGCAATGGTGGATCTGGCTGGTCTTCGGCATCGGCCTGACCCTGCTCGAACTGGTCCTGCCAACGTTCTTCATCATCTGGTTTGGCATCGGCGCCGTACTGGTCTCGCTCATCGCCCTCGCCGTACCCAGCTTGCAACTCGACATGCAGGTGCTGCTGTGGGTGCTGTTCTCGTCGTTGACCACCGTGCTGTGGTTCAAGCTGTTCCGGCGCAAGAAGCCGGACGTGCGCTGGACCGCCGACAGCGTCATCGGTGAGGTCGGCCTGCTGACCGGTAGCGTTTCGCAATTCCAGAAAGGCCGCGTGCGCTTCCAGAAACCGATCCTCGGCAACGAGGAGTGGAGTTGCGTCGCCGACAGCGACATCCCCGCCGGCGAGCGCGTGCGCCTCGTCGCCATCGAAGGCAACATCGCCCGGGTCGTTCGCGCCTGACGCTACCCCGAACGCCCGCACTAAAAGGAACTTAGCAACATGACCAGCCTCATCGTCGTCGGCGCCCTCGCCGTGTTCGTACTGATCACCGTGTTCAAGGGCGTGCGCATCGTGCCCCAGGGCGAAGAGTGGATCGTCGAGCGCCTGGGCCGTTACCACAGCACGCTCAAGCCCGGCCTGAACATCGTCATCCCCTACATGGATGTGGTCGCCTACCGCCTGCCGACCAAGGACATCATCCTCGACGTCCAGCAGCAGGAAATCATCACCCGCGACAACGCCGTGATCGTCGCCAATGCCCTGTGCTTCGCCAAGGTGGTCGACCCGCAGAAGGCCTCCTATGGCGTGCAGAACTTCTCGTTCGCCGTCACCAGCCTGACCATGACCTCGCTGCGCGCCATCGTCGGCGCCATGGACCTCGACGAAGCGCTGTCGAGCCGCGAGCAGATCAAGGCACGCCTGCGCGAAGCGATGTCCGAGCAAACCGAAGACTGGGGCGTGACCGTGCGCTCGGTGGAAATCCAGGACATCAAACCCTCCGAGAACATGCAGATGGCCATGGAACGCCAGGCGGCCGCCGAGCGTGAACGTAAAGCCGACGTGACCCGTGCCGAAGGTGCCAAGCAGGCGGCTATCCTCGAGGCCGAGGCGCGGCTGCAATCGGCCAAGCTCGACGCCGAAGCGCAGATCAACCTGGCCGAGGCTTCGGCGCGGGCAATCTCGCTGGTCAAGGAAGCCGTGGGCAGCGAGACGGTGCCGGCCATGTACTTGCTGGGCGAACGCTACATCGGCGCCATGGAGAACCTGGCGGGCAGCGACAACGCCAAGGTCGTGGTGCTGCCGGCCGACCTGCAGGAGACCGTGCGCGGGCTGATGGGCCGCAGCAAGGTCTGACATTGGCTTGCCCGCGAAGTGGACGGCACCGCTTCCGCTGCATCTTGCCGTCCAACTGCGTCACTTCACCGCACCCGATCTTTTTACCTATACTCCGACTTACAATACCGCCCACGATTCCTGACCGGATCTCTCCATGCCCCCACGTCGGCACATAGCCTGGATAGCCTGCCTAGCAGTGCTGTTCAACCTGCTGGCCATGCCGCTGTCTTCTGCCGCGCCCAAGGGGCCGGCCGAACAGCTGCTGTGGGGGGCTTTCTGTTCCAGCATGGCCGGCAAGGCCAAGGCCGACGTCCAGGCCCTGGCCAAGATCGACCTGGGCACGCAAAGCGACGACCATTCCAACATGCAGCACTGCTGGTGCTGCTCCGGCGGCGCGCCGCTGCTGGCCTTGCCCGGTTATCCGCCACAACTGCACAACCCGCCCACGCTGCTGGCCGGGCACCTGCTAACGCTTGCCAACTACCAACCGACGCCGCGCCAGCTATGGCCTGCGCTCAATCCCCGTGCCTCTCCGCTGACCTGAGTTCATCACGCTGACCGCCTGAACCTGAACGCAACGGAGAATCACCCCATGCTCAAGCATGCCCTCGTACTGGCTGCCCTGCTGCTGCCTGGCGCCTACGCCAATGCTCACGAATACACCGTCGGCGACCTGCATATCGCCCATCCATGGTCGCTGCAGCTGCCACCGAACGCCCCCAACGTCGCGGCCTATTTCGTCGTGCACAACAACGGCAAGGCCGATGATCGCCTGCTTTCGGTCGACAGCCCGATCAGCGACGACGTCCAACTGCACGAGCACGCCCAGGCCGCCAGCGGCGCCATGCAGATGCGTCAGGTCGCCGACGTCGCGGTGCCTGCTGGCAAGGACGTGACCTTCGCCCCCAGCGCCTACCATGTGATGCTCATGCAACCGAAGGACCGCAGCCTGCTCAGCGACGGCAAGCGCTTCCCGCTGACCCTGCACTTCGAGAAGGCCGGCGACGTCACCGTCGAGGTGGCCGTGCAGAAGCAGCCGCCTGGCGATCAGCCAGCGGCGCACGAACACGCGCACTGAGCCACTGACAGGCACCGGCCATGAGCCTGCCGCGCTATCGCTCACGCCACACCGCACGCCCTGAACGCGCACGCACCAGGGGCAGCTGGCTGAGCCTGTTCGCCATGTGGATGATCTTCATCGGACCGCTGGTTTCCCAGTCGATGCCGATGGAGCACCACGCCGGCATGAACATGCCGATGGACATGAGCATGCCGATGAGCATGGCCATGGCCGACGAGCACGGGGCGGACAATCATCATGGTCACGGGGGTGATGGCCAACTGCATGTGATGTGGGAAAAGTGCGGCTATTGCAGCCTGCTGTTCAACTGCCCCGCATTGCCCCAGACCCTCAGCCCGCTCACCGCTGGCGCTGTCGCGCCCAGCGCCCACTTACCCGCGCCAACGCTTGACGGCCATGCCCGACAGGCAGTGTTCCCCGGCGCCCGCAGCCGCGCCCCGCCCCTTTCGATCGTCGTCTGAATCACCTATTTGCAGCACGGAGCCCACTGGCCCCGCGCACACTCATGACTGATCGACTGGAATCACTATGTCCGGCTGCACCCCTGTATCCGCCCTGTCCCTGCGAGGGACCTTCGCTGCCCTGTGCGGCTCGCTGATCGCGCCCCTGGCCCTGGCTGCCGAGCCAGGCCATGAAGGCCATGAGCAAACATCGCCCGAACTGAGCCCGACGGTGATCACCGCGCTGGCGCCGAGCTCGCCGCTGACCGTGGTCACCAACCCCAAGGACCCACGCCAGCCGGTGCCGGCCAGCGATGGCGCCGACTACCTCAAGACCATCCCGGGGTTCTCCGCCATCCGTGCCGGCGGCACCAACGGCGACCCGGTGCTGCGCGGCATGTTCGGCTCGCGCCTGAACATCCTCACCAACGGTGGCGTGATGCTCGGCGCCTGCCCCAACCGCATGGACGCGCCGACCTCGTACATTTCACCGGAAACCTACGACCGCCTCACCGTGATCAAAGGTCCGCAAAGCGTGATCTGGGGCCCAGGCGGCTCGGCCGGTACCATCCTCTTCGAACGCGAACCGGAACGATTCGGCAGTCTCGGCAGCCGCGTCAACGCCAGCCTGCTGGCCGGCTCCAACGGCCGCTTCGACAAGGTGCTCGATGCCGCCGCCGGTAACAGCCAGGCGTATGCACGCTTCGTCGGCAACCAGTCACGCTCCGACGACTACCAGGATGGCAACGGTGATACCGTGCCGTCGCGCTGGGAGAAGTGGAACGGCGACGTGACCCTGGGTTGGACCCCCGACCAGGACACCCTGCTCGAACTCACCGCCGGCAAGGGCGATGGCGAGGCGCGCTATGCCGGGCGTGGCATGGACGGCGCGCAGTTCAAGCGCGAAAGCCTCGGCCTGCGCTTTGAAAAGTCCAACCTGGGCGAGGTGCTCGACAAGGTCGAGGCACAGGTCTACTACAACTACGCCGACCATGTGATGGACAACTACAGCCTGCGCACGCCGTCGGGCACCGGCATGATGGCCGGCCCCATGGCCGCGGCCGTGGACCGCCGCACCCTGGGCGCGCGCATCAAGGCGACCTGGCGCTGGGCCGATGTGCAACTGATCAGCGGCATCGACGCACAGACCAACGAGCACCGCGCCCGCAGCGCCATGGGTGTCGACACCTACAAGAACGAGCCCTGGACCAAGGACGCCGACTTCCACAACTACGGTGCCTTCGGCGAACTCACCTGGTACGCCACCGGCGAGGATCGGTTGATCACCGGCCTGCGCCTGGACCGCGCCTCGGCGCGGGATTTTCGCGACGACAGCGCCACCAACGGCAACACCCGCGCCGACACCCTGCCCAGCGGCTTCGTACGCTACGAACATGACCTGACTGCACTGCCAGCCACCACCTACGTCGGGCTCGGCCATGCCCAACGCTTCCCTGACTACTGGGAGCTGTTTTCCCCGGACCAGGGCCCTGCCGGCTCGCTCAACGCCTTCGACAGCATCAAGCCGGAGAAGACCACCCAGCTCGACTTCGGCATCCAGTACCGCGACGCGCGCCTGGAGGCCTGGGCCTCGGGTTATGTCGGGCAGGTCCGCGACTACATCCTGTTCGACTATCGCAGCGCCATGATGGGCATGAGCAGCACCCAGGCACAGAACATCGACGCCCGCATCATGGGCGGTGAACTGGGCGCGGCGTACAAGCTCACCGAGCAGTGGAAGGCCGACGCCACCCTGGCCTACGCCTGGGGCAAGAACAGCAGTGACGGCAAGGCCCTGCCGCAGATGCCACCTCTGGAAAGCCGCCTGGGCCTGACCTATAGCCGCGACACCTGGAGTGCCGGTGCCCTGTGGCGACTGGTGGCGGCGCAGAACCGCATCTCCGAAAACCAGGGCAACGTGGTCGGCAAGGACTACGACAAGAGTGCCGGCTTCGGCGTGTTCTCGCTCAACGGCGCCTACAAGGTGAACAACAACCTCAAGCTCAGCGCGGGGGTCGACAACCTGTTCGACAAGACCTACGCCGAGCACCTGAACCTGGCCGGGAATGCCGGGTTCGGCTACCCGGCCACCGATCCACAGCCGGTGAACGAGCCAGGCAGGACCTTCTGGACCAAGGTCGATTTCAGCTTCTGACAACAACAACGGGCGCGTCCACGGGCGCGCCTTCAGCTGGTCACACAGGAGGTTCCCATGAGCGGAACACGCGTTTCCTTCTACAACCTGGCCTGGCGTTGGCACTTCTATGCCGGGCTGTTCGTCGCCCCTTTCATGATCCTGCTGGCGATCACCGGGATCATCTACCTGTTCAAGCCACAGCTGGACCCGTGGATGTACCGCGACCTGATGGTCGTCGAGGCCGGCCACCACCGACAGGGCGCCGACACGCTCCTGGCCGAGGTGCGCAAGGCCTACCCACAAGGCCATGTCGGCCAGTACCTGCCGCCGGTCGACGCCGAGCGCAGCGCGCAGTTCGTGGTGCATGACGCTGGCCGCGAACTGAATGTGTTCGTCGACCCATACAGCGCCAAGGTGCTTGGCGAGCAGGACGCCAAGCAGAACCTGCAAGCCATCGCCCGCGCCCTGCATGGCGAGCTGATGGTCGGCACGGTCGGCGACCGCCTGGTGGAGCTGGCGGCCGGCTGGGGCATCGTGCTGGTGGTGTCCGGCCTGTACCTGTGGTGGCCGCGCGGGCGCAACGCCAAGGGCGTGCTATGGCCGCGGGTCGGCGCCAAGGGGCGCGTGCTCTGGCGCGACCTGCACGCGGTGAGCGGGTTCTGGGGCTCGGCGCTGCTGCTGTTGATGCTGCTCAGCGGCATGACCTGGACCGGCATGTGGGGCAAGCAGTACGCCGATGTGTGGAACCGCTTCCCGGCAGCCATGTGGAACGATGTGCCCAAGTCGGACCGCCAGGCAGGCGAACTGAACAACGCCCACCGCCAGACCGTGCCTTGGGCGATGGAGAACACGCCGATGCCCCAGTCCGGGGCGCATGCCGAACATGCCGGGCATCACATGATGTCCGACATGCCGGCCGCGCCGCAGGTCAGCCTGCAACAGGTCGAGGACATCGCCAGCGCGCGCAAGGTCGAACCTGGCTACAGCATCACCCTGCCGACCACCGCCGACGGTGTGTTCACCGTTTCGGTGTTCGCCGACGACCCGCGCAACGATGCCACCTTGCATGTCGACCAGTACACCGGGGAAGTGCTGGCCGACGTGCGCTGGGCCCACTACAACCCGGTGGCACGGGCCACCGAGCTGGGGGTGATGCTGCACGAGGGCAAGATGTTCGGGGCGCTGAACCAGATCGTCATCCTGCTGGTGTGCCTGATGATTCTGCTGGGTTCGGTGAGCGGCCTGGTGATGTGGTGGAAGCGCCGGCCCCAGGGCGGGCTGGGCGTGCCGCCGCTGCGCCATGACCTGCCGCGCTGGAAGACCGCCGTGGGGGTGATGCTGGTGCTCGGGGTGTTGTTCCCGCTGGTGGGGGTGTCGATGGTGGTCATGTGGGTGGTCGATAGCCTGGTGGTGAGGCGCCGTCGGCTGCTGGCCAGCGCCTGAGTCCTAGCCTGCACCGGCCTCTTCGCGGGTAAACCCGCTCCCACAGGTACAGCACCGGTTTCGAAGCCTGTGCCGTGCCTATAGGAGCGGGTTTACCCGCGAAGAGGCCAGTGCAGGAGGAATACTGTTACCCAAAAGTCGAGTCGATCTGTCGCGCCCCGAATTGGGACGCGCGTGTTAGCCTACCCGGCTATTTCACACAAGAAGACTGACTCTCAAGGGAATGCAGCTTAATGACGCAAACTTCACCCACAGCGCCAGATGAACAACATCTGCAGCGCAACCTGACCAACCGCCACATCCAGTTGATCGCCATCGGCGGCGCCATCGGCACCGGCCTGTTCATGGGCTCGGGCAAGACCATCAGCCTGGCCGGGCCGTCGATCCTGTTCGTCTACATGATCATCGGCTTCATGCTGTTCTTCGTCATGCGTGCGATGGGCGAGTTGCTGCTGTCGAACCTCAACTACAAGTCGTTCATCGATTTCTCGGCGGACCTGCTCGGCCCCTGGGCCGGCTATTTCACCGGCTGGACCTATTGGTTCTGCTGGGTGGTCACCGGGATCGCCGACGTAGTGGCGATCGCCGCCTACACGCAGTTCTGGTTCCCCGACCTGCCGCAGTGGAAACCGGCGCTGGCCTGCGTGGCCGTGCTGCTGTCGCTGAACCTGGTCACGGTGAAACTGTTCGGCGAGATGGAATTCTGGTTCGCCCTGATCAAGATCGTCGCCATCCTCGGCCTGGTTGCCACCGGCCTGTACATGGTCGTCACCGGCTTCACCTCGCCCAGCGGCAGCACCGCGCAACTGGCCAACCTGTGGAACGATGGCGGCATGTTCCCCAACGGCTTGATGGGCTTCTTCGCCGGCTTCCAGATCGCCGTGTTCGCCTTCGTCGGCATCGAGCTGGTCGGCACCACCGCCGCCGAGGCGAAGAACCCCGAGCGCACCTTGCCGCGAGCGATCAACTCGATCCCCATCCGCATCATCGTGTTCTACGTGCTAGCCTTGATCGCCATCATGGCGGTCACCCCATGGCGCGACGTGGTACCGGGCAAGAGCCCGTTCGTCGAACTGTTCGTGCTGGCCGGCCTGCCAGCGGCGGCCAGCATCATCAACTTCGTGGTGCTGACGTCGGCGGCGTCGTCGGCCAACAGCGGCGTATTCTCCACCAGCCGGATGCTCTACGGCCTGGCCCAGGAAGGCGATGCACCGCAAGCGTTCGAGCGCCTGTCGCGGCGCGCCGTGCCGGCCAACGGCCTGTACTTCTCCTGCGCCTGCCTGCTGCTGGGCGCGGTGCTGATCTACCTGGTACCCGATGTGGTCGAAGCCTTCACCCTGGTCACCACGGTGTCGGCGGTGCTGTTCATGTTCGTCTGGACACTGATCCTGCTGTCGTACCTGAGCTACCGCAAGCAACGTGCGGCGCTGCACCAGGCATCGCGCTACAAGATGCCGGGCGGGCGCTTCATGTGCTACGTGTGCCTGGCGTTCTTCGCCTTCATCCTGGTGCTGCTGAGCCTGGAGTCGGACACCCGCGCGGCGCTCGTCGTAACGCCGATCTGGTTCGTGGTGCTGGCGATCACCTACCAGTTCGTGCGCAGCAAGCGCCATCCCCGCACCGCGGTGCGTAACGGCTGATTGAAATCGGGGCTGCTTTGCAGCCCCAATGCTGTGCACGCAAATTCGCCAGGCACCAACCTGGACCGCAGCAACGCCCCAATACCTCGCACAACCGCTCTATCTTGCCCCTTTTGCCACCCGGCACACCCCTTGCAATGCCTATCTCCGCTTGGCCAAAACCAAAAAAACACGCATCGGAGAGAGCACATGAAGCGTCGCAGTCTGATCAAGGCCTTTACCCTCAGCGCATCGATCGCGGCGATGGGGCTGAGCTGGAGCATCCAGGCCGCCGAGACCATCAAGGTCGGCATCCTGCATTCGCTGTCGGGGACCATGGCCATTTCCGAGACGTCGCTCAAGGATATGGCGCTGATGACCATCGACGAGATCAACGCCAAGGGCGGTGTAAACGGCAAGATGCTCGAACCGGTGGTGGTCGACCCGGCCTCCAACTGGCCCCTGTTCGCCGAAAAGAGCCGCCAGCTGCTGACCCAGGACAAGGTCGCGGTGGTGTTCGGCTGCTGGACCTCGGTGTCGCGCAAGTCGGTGCTGCCGGTGTTCGAGGAGCTCAACGGGCTGCTGTTCTATCCGGTGCAGTATGAAGGCGAAGAAATGTCGCCCAACGTGTTCTACACCGGCGCCGCGCCGAACCAGCAGGCCATTCCCGCAGTGGAATACCTGATGAGCGAAGACGGCGGCGGCGCCAAGCGCTTCTTCCTGCTGGGTACCGACTACGTCTACCCGCGCACCACCAACAAGATCCTGCGTGCCTTCCTGCACAGCAAAGGCGTGGCCGACAAGGACATCGAAGAGGTGTACACCCCGTTCGGCCACAGCGACTACCAGACCATCGTCGCCAACATCAAGAAGTTCTCCGCCGGTGGCAAGACCGCTGTGATCTCCACCGTCAACGGCGACTCCAACGTGCCGTTCTACAAGGAACTGGCCAACCAGGGCCTGAAGGCCACCGACGTCCCGGTGGTAGCGTTCTCGGTGGGTGAAGAGGAACTGCGCGGCATCGACACCAAGCCACTGGTCGGTCACCTGGCAGCGTGGAACTACTTCGAGTCGGTGGATAACCCGGTCAACCAGAAGTTCGTCGCCGACTGGAAGGCCTACGCCAAGGCCAAGAACCTGCCGGGTGCCGACAAGGCCGTGACCAACGATCCGATGGAAGCCACCTATGTCGGCATCCACATGTGGGCACAGGCAGCCGAGCAGGCCAAGTCGACCGATGTCGACAAGGTCCGCGAGGCCCTCGCCGGGCAGACCTTCAAGGCGCCGTCGGGCTTCACCCTGACCATGGACAAGACCAACCATCACCTGCACAAGCCGGTGATGATCGGCGAGATCCAGGACGACGGTCAGTTCAGCGTGGTGTGGGAGACCGAGCAACCGCTGCGCGCCCAGCCTTGGAGCCCGTTCATCCCGGGCAACGACAAGCGGCCTGACTACGCGGTGAAAGCCAATTAAGTGATTGGGGCCGCTTCGCGGCCCTTTCGCGACGCAAGGCCGCTCCCACATGGGTACGCGTCCTGTCTGTGGGAGCGGCCTTGTGTCGCGATCGAGGGCAAAGCCCTCGCCTTATTCTGACTTCACAGGAATACCTAATGCTCAGATTCCTGCTCACCCTCCTGCTCCTGCTGCCCCTGGCAACCCAGGCCAGCGAGGGCGAATTCTTCCTCACCGCCAAGCCCGCCGAGCAAGCCCGCCTGCTCGAAGGCTGGGCGGCGCAACCCGATGCCGGACGCCTGGCGCTGCTTGAAAACCTGCGCCAGGGCCGCATCGCCGCGGACGACTCCCGCAAGGTGCGCCTGAACAACCGCCTGCGCGGCCTGATCGACAACGCCCTGGCCAGCCATCAATTGCTCAGCGACGACAGCGCCGTGCGCCTCGCGGCTGCCCAGCAACTGCAAAAAAGTGCAAAACCCGCGCAGATGGCCTACCTCGACCGGCGCTTTGCCACTGAAACCGATCCCGCCGTGCACGCCGCCCTGAGCCTGGCCCTGGCCAACCTGCAACTGGGTGCCAGCGAACCTGCGGTGCGTCTGGCCGCCGTGCGCCTGCTCGGGGAAACCGGCGATCCGTTGGCACGTACCCGCCTCGAAGCGTTGCTGCAGGACGGTGCCGAAACCGACGCCAACGTGCGAAGCGCCGCCGAGACCAGCCTCGCCCAGGTCAAACGCAAGCTGCTGTTCGGCGAACTGCTCGGGCAGGCCTTCAGCGGCCTGTCGCTGGGTTCGATCCTGCTGCTGGCGGCATTGGGCCTGGCCATCACCTTCGGCCTGCTCGGGGTGATCAACATGGCCCATGGCGAGATGCTCATGCTCGGCGCCTACAGCACCTACATGGTCCAGGTGCTGGTGCAGCGCTACGCCCCCGGCGCCATCGAGTTCTACCCACTGATCGCCCTGCCGGTGGCCTTCACCGTCAGCGCCGGGGTCGGCATGGCGCTGGAGCGCACCATCATTCGCCACCTGTATGGCCGCCCGCTGGAAACCCTGCTGGCGACCTGGGGCATCAGCCTGATCCTGATCCAGGCCATCCGCTTGCTGTTCGGCGCGCAGAACGTCGAGGTCAGCAACCCGGCCTGGCTGTCCGGCGGTATCCAGCTGTTGCCCAACCTGGTGCTGCCCTACAGCCGCCTGGTGATCATCGGCTTCGCCCTGGCCGTGGTGGTGCTGACCTGGCTGCTGCTCAACCGCACACGACTGGGCCTGAACGTGCGCGCGGTGACCCAAAACCGCAACATGGCCGCCTGCTGCGGCGTGTCCACCGGCCGCGTCGACATGCTCGCCTTCGGCCTCGGCTCAGGCATCGCCGGACTCGGCGGCGTGGCCCTGAGCCAGGTCGGCAACGTCGGCCCGGACCTGGGCCAGAGCTACATCATCGACTCGTTCCTGGTGGTGGTGCTGGGCGGCGTCGGGCAACTGGCCGGCAGCCTGTGGGCAGCGTTCGGCCTGGGCATCGCCAACAAGCTGCTGGAGCCGCAGATCGGTGCGGTGCTTGGCAAGATCCTCATCCTTGCATTGATCATTCTGTTCATCCAGAAGCGACCGCAAGGCCTGTTCGCCCTCAAGGGACGGGTAATCGACTGATGAACCAGCCACTGCTTGTCACCGCTGCGCAAAAAGCCGGGCCGCGCCTGTCGCTGGCCGTCGGCGCCGTCGTCGTCCTGCTGCTGTTGGCCTTGCCGCTGCTGTCACTGCTGCCGGCGGACCATGCCCTGCAGGTCTCGGCCTATACGCTGACCCTGATCGGCAAGGTTCTGTGCTACGCCATCGTGGCCCTGGCCCTGGATCTGGTCTGGGGTTATGCCGGGCTGCTCTCGCTCGGCCATGGCCTGTTCTTCGCCCTGGGCGGCTATGCCATGGGCATGTACCTGATGCGCCAGGCCGCAGGCGATGGCCTGCCTGGCTTCATGACCTTCCTGTCGTGGACCGAATTGCCCTGGTACTGGGCCGGCACCCAGCACTTCGCCTGGGCCCTGTGCCTGGCGGTCCTGGCCCCTGGATTGCTGGCCCTGGTGTTCGGCTGGTTCGCCTTCCGCTCACGGATCAAGGGCGTGTATTTCTCGATCATGACCCAGGCCCTGACCTTCGCCGGCATGCTGCTGTTCTTCCGCAATGAGACCGGCTTCGGCGGCAACAATGGCTTCACCAGTTTCCGCAGCATCCTTGGCTTCGAGATTGCCGCGCCGGGCACCCGGGCGGTGCTGTTCACGCTCACCGTCGGCCTGCTGCTGGCCAGCCTGTACCTGTGCTGGCGCCTGACCACCAGCAAGTTCGGGCGCCTGCTCACCGCTGTGCGCGACGCCGAGAACCGCCTGATGTTCTGTGGCTACGACCCTCGTGGCTTCAAGCTGCTGGTATGGGTGCTGAGCGCCGTGCTGTGCGGCCTGGCCGGTGCCTTGTACGTGCCCCAGGTGGGCATCATCAACCCCAGCGAGATGTCGCCGACCAACTCCATCGAGGCCGCCGTGTGGGTGGCCCTCGGCGGGCGCGGCACGCT
This sequence comes from Pseudomonas putida, assembly GCF_005080685.1. NCBI lineage: Bacteria > Pseudomonadati > Pseudomonadota > Gammaproteobacteria > Pseudomonadales > Pseudomonadaceae > Pseudomonas > Pseudomonas putida. Next base: position 5,869,589 of record NZ_CP039371.1, read on the forward strand.
GATCGGTCCACTGCTGGGCGCAGGCCTGGTCAATGGCATGAAGAGCTGGTTCACCGTGGCCTTCCCGGAATTCTGGCTGTTCTTCCTCGGGGCCCTGTTCATCCTCGTCACGCTGTACCTGCCCAAGGGCGTTGTCGGCTTGCTGAAGAAAAGGAGCCAGCCATGAAAGGCCTGCCACCGGTACACCCGGAATTCATGCTCGAACCGGTGTTCGACCAACTGGGCTCTGGCCGCGAGGCGATCGGCCTCGGCCACGCCCGCAAGGCCGGCCTGGACACCCGCCACGGCACGGTGCTGAGCCTCGAGGACATCAGCGTCAGCTTCGATGGTTTCAAGGCGCTGAACGCCCTGAACCTGTACATCGGCGTGGGCGAGCTGCGCTGCATCATCGGCCCCAACGGCGCCGGCAAGACCACGATGATGGACGTGATAACCGGCAAGACCCGCCCGGACACCGGCAGCGCATATTTCGGCGACACCCTCGACCTGACCCGCATGAGCGAGTACCAGATCGCCCAGGCAGGCATTGGCCGCAAATTCCAGAAGCCCACGGTGTTCGAGGCGCTGACGGTGTTCGAGAACCTGGAGCTTGCGCTCAAGGCCGACAAGTCGGTGTGGGCCAGCCTGGCCGCGCGCTTGAGCGGTGAGCAGAGCACCCGCATCGAAGAGGTGCTGACCACCCTGCGCCTGCTGCCCCTGGCCCAGCGCCAGGCGGGCCTGCTTTCGCACGGGCAGAAGCAGTTCCTTGAGATCGGCATGCTGCTGGTGCAGGAGCCGCGGTTGCTGTTGCTCGACGAGCCGGTGGCGGGCATGACCGATGCCGAGACCGAGTTCACCGCTGAATTGTTCAAGGGCCTGGCCGGCACCCATTCGCTGATGGTGGTGGAGCACGACATGGGCTTCGTCGGCAGCATTGCCGACCATGTCACCGTGTTGCACCAGGGCAGCGTGCTGGCCGAAGGATCGCTGGATCAGGTGCAGGCCGATGAGCGGGTGGTCGAGGTTTACCTGGGTCGCTGATCAATACCAAGGACAAAATATGCTGAAAATCGACAGCCTGCACCAATACTACGGCGGCAGCCATATCCTGCGCGGCCTGTCCTTCGAGGCCAAGGTCGGCGAAGTGACCTGCCTGCTCGGACGCAACGGCGTCGGCAAGACCACCCTGCTGCGCTGCCTGATGGGCCTGGTGGCGGCCCGCGAAGGCAGCGTCGAATGGGAAGGCAAGCCGATCACCTCGCTCAAGCCGCAACAACGGGTCCATGCCGGCATCGCCTACGTGCCCCAGGGCCGCGAGATCTTCCCGCGCCTGACCGTGGAAGAGAACCTGCTGATGGGCCTTTCGCGCTTCAGCGCCCGCGAGGCCCGTGAAGTCCCGGCCTTCATCTACGAGCTGTTCCCGGTACTGGAACAGATGAAACAGCGCCGTGGTGGCGACCTCTCCGGCGGTCAGCAGCAACAGCTGGCGATCGGCCGCGCCCTGGCCAGCCGCCCCCGCCTGCTGATCCTCGACGAACCCACCGAAGGCATCCAGCCATCGGTGATCAAGGAGATCGGCGCGGTCATCCGGCGCCTGGCCGAGCGTGGCGACATGGCCATCCTGCTGGTCGAGCAGTTCTACGACTTCGCCGAAGAGCTGGCCGACCAGTACCTGGTCATGGCCCGCGGCGAGATCGTCCAGCGTGGGCGCGGTGAAAACATGCAGGCCGAAGGTGTGCGCGGGCTGGTAACCATTTAATCTGCACCGATCGACCCTGTGAGACCCTGCAATGAGCCACGACATCCGCGACGCCCAGCCCACCGACGTGCCGGGCATCCTCGACATCTACAACGACGCGGTGCGCAATACCACCGCGATCTGGAACGAAACGCCGGTGGACCTGGCCAACCGCCAGGCGTGGTTCGCCGCCCGCGCCGAACAGGGCTATCCGATCCTGGTGGCGGTCGATGACAGCGGCGTACTGGGCTATGCCTCGTTCGGCGACTGGCGGCCCTTCGAGGGCTTTCGCCTGACCGTGGAGCACTCGGTGTACGTGCGTGACGACCAGCGCGGCAAGGGCCTGGGGCCGCTGTTGATGGCTGCGTTGATCGAGCGGGCGCGGGGCTGCGGCAAGCATGTGATGGTCGCGGCCATCGAAAGTGGCAATGCGGCGTCGGTGCGCCTGCATGAACGGCTGGGGTTCGTGATCACCGGGCAGATGCCGCAGGTGGGGGTGAAGTTCGGGCGCTGGCTGGATTTGACGCTCATGCAGTTGGTGTTGAATCCGGGGGCCGAGCCCGCTTGAATGCTGCACTGCCTGCATCGGCCTCTTCGCGGGACAAGCCCGCTCCCACAAGTACCCCACTGAATCTGAAAATAGTGGGGTACCTGTGGGAGCCCGCTTGAATTCTCACTGCCTGCATCGGCCTCTTCGCGGGACAAGCCCGCTCCCACAAGTACCCCACTGAATCTGAAAATAGTGGGGTACCTGTGGGAGCCCGCTTGAATTCTCACTGCCTGCATCGGCCTCTTCGCGGGACAAGCCCGCTCCCACAAGTACCCCTCTGAATCTGAAAATAGTGGGGTACCTGTGGGAGCCCGCTTGAATTCTCACTGCCTGCATCGGCCTCTTCGCGGGACAAGCCCGCTCCCACAAGTACCCCACTGAATCTGAAAATAGTGGGGTACCTGTGGGAGCCCGCTTGAATTCTCACTGCCTGCATCGGCCTCTTCGCGGGACAAGCCCGCTCCCACAAGTACCCCACTGAATCTGAAAATAGTGGGGTACCTGTGGGAGCCCGCTTGAATTCTCACTGCCTGCATCGGCCTCTTCGCGGGACAAGCCCGCTCCCACAAGTACCCCACTGAATCTGAAAATAGTGGGGTACCTGTGGGAGCCCGCTTGAATTCTCACTGCCTGCATCGGCCTCTTCGCGGGACAAGCCCGCTCCCACAAGTACCCCACTGAATCTGAAAATAGTGGGGTACCTGTGGGAGCCCGCTTGAATTCTCACTGCCTGCACCGGCCTCTTCGCGGGACAAGCCCGCTCCCACAAGTACCCCACTGAATCTGAAAATAGTGGGGTACCTGTGGGAGCCCGCTTGAATGCTGCACTGCCTGCATCGGCCTCTTCGCGGGACAAGCCCGCTCCCACAAGTACCCCACTGAATCTGAAAATAGTGGGGTACCTGTGGGAGCCCGCTTGAATGCTGCACTGCCTGCATCGGCCTCTTCGCGGGACAAGCCCGCTCCCACAAGTACCCCACTGAATCTGAAAATAGTGGGGTACCTGTGGGAGCCCGCTTGAATGCTGCACTGCCTGCATCGGCCTCTTCGCGGGACAAGCCCGCTCCCACAAGTACCCCACTGAATCTGAAAATAGTGGGGTACCTGTGGGAGCCCGCTTGAATTCTCACTGCCTGCATCGGCCTCTTCGCGGGACAAGCCCGCTTGTATGGTTAGACTTGAAGGGGTGGTGGGACTAAATACCCGATTCTGACTGTTCGCAGCAGTACAGACCGTGGGAGACATCGCCCCACCCCTTCCACCAAAGCGCCGATAAAGAATGCATCGTTTGCAAGCGACGATAGAAGCAAGCCAGCGCCTCTGGGTGAAACCCCTTCAAGCCGAAAAACCATAACGTGAGGAGCCGCCCATGGCAATGCAGGTAAGCAAGTTGATCATGGGGGGTGGATGTCGCGAAAGTAGAACTGGTTATCCATCACGATGATCGTGATGAGATCATCAGGCTGAAAAATTCCAAACTCGAAATCAAAAGGTGGCTGAAGCAGCAGCCTCTCAATACTGCTATCGCAGTTGAAGCAACCAATGTCTATCACCTGGACTTGGTCGAGCTGGCCCATCACCTGGGTTTTGAGGTTTATGTCATTGATGGCTTTCAACTCAGCAACTACAGAAAAAGTGTCGGTGGGCGGGTAAAAACCGATCCGTCTGATGCTCGGTTGCTGTCCCGTTTTCTGAAAAACGAAGGTGAGGACCTCCGCCCTTGGAGCCCGCCTCCTGCTGTCTACAGCAAGCTTCAGAGTCTCCTTCGGCGCAGAGCCAGATTGGTGACTGCTCGCACGGCTATGACTCAAAGCTGGGCGAATGAAAGCCTTTTGAAAACCGCCTTCGAGACCTTCTTAAAGTCGATAGATCGACTGGATCAATTGATCCAAAAGAAGATTAAAGAAGTACTCCGAGAGGCTGGGCTGCACGAGCAAGTCGCTCGCTGCCAGGCGGTAGAGGGTATTGGTTTTCTCACCGCCACCGCGTTGGTGATGGCTTTTATGAGGGGCGAATTCAAAAGCAGTGACTCGTACATTGCATTCTTGGGAATGGATCTGCGAGTGAGTGATTCCGGACAAAAGAATGGACGCCGCCGCCTCACCAAGCGAGGTTGTTCAGAAATTCGTCGCTTATTGCATAACGCTGCGATGGCTGCCAGCAGATCGGCTGCCTGGAGAGGGTTTTACGAACAGCATCGGAGCACAGGTAAAGCCACAACCCAAGCTTTAGTAATCCTGGCAAGAAAGCTTGCGCGGGTAGCATTCGCCCTGATGAAAAATCAGGACGAATACGTCACAAAAGGCGGGAAATTGGTTTGCTGAAAACCATAGAATCTCCCACAAGTACCCCTCTGAATCTGAAAATAGTGGGGTACCTGTGGGAGCCCGCTTGAATTCTCACTGCCTGCACCGGCCTCTTCGCGGGACACGCCCGCTCCCACAAGTACCCCACTGAATCTGAAAATAGTGGGGTACCTGTGGGAGCCCGCTTAAATTCTCACTGCCTGCACCGGCCTCTTCGCGGGACACGCCCGCTCCCACAAGTACCCCACTGAATCTGAAAATAGTGGGGTACCTGTGGGAGCCCGCTTGAATTCTCACTGCCTGCACCGGCCTCTTCGCGGGACAAGCCCGCTCACAAGTACCCCACTGAATCTGAAAATAGTGGGGTACCTGTGGGAGCCCGCTTGAATTCTCACTGCCTGCACCGGCCTCTTCGCGGGACAAGCCCGCTCCCACAAGTACCCCTCTGAATCTGAAAATAGTGGGGTACCTGTGGGAGCCCGCTTGAATTCTCACTGCCTGCACCGGCCTCTTCGCGGGACAAGCCCGCTCCCACAAGTACCCCACTGAATCTGAAAATAGTGGGGTACCTGTGGGAGCGGGCTTGTCCCGCGAAGAGGCCGGTGCAGGCAAACAAATTTACATCTGGGTGAACCGCCCCAGGCGCTGGCGCAACATGCTGTTCTCGTGACGCAACTGCTGCACCTCCTGCAGCAACTCGAGGGCCAGCGCCACACCTTCCCATTCGAGCTCCAGCTCCTGGTGCAACTTCGCCGCGCGCTTGGCCACGAGCGGCGCCTGATCGTCGAACAGCCAGTCTTCCGGCGTTCGCCCCAACGGTTCGACGATCCCGTGCTCGACGATCTCGATCACGTAGTCAGCCGTGATATCGGCTTCCTGACAAAGGGTACGCATGTCCAGTTGAACGATCAGGGTGCTGCTCATGGTCACTTACTCCATTGTGTCCTCGGATCGAACGCAGCCTTCTCCGAAAGCTTGGTCCACAGTTCGCGGGCAGACTCGTCTGAAGTCGGCGGCATCACCACCTTCAACTGCGCGTAGAGGTTGCCACGTTCGCCTTTCTTGTTGGCCAGGCCCATGCCTGGCACCCGCAGGCGCTGGCCGCTCTGGCTGTCGGGGCGGATGGTCAGGTTGATCTTGCCGGTCAGGGTCGGCACGGCCACCTTGGTGCCCAACGCGGCCTCCCACGGTGCCAGCGGTACCGTGATGATCAGGTCATGACCTTCGACATCGAACAGCGGATGCGGTGCCATGCGGATGGTCAGGAACAGGTCGCCATTGGCCCCGCCGCCAACGCCCGGAGCGCCCTGGCCCTTGAGGCGAATACGCTCGCCATCGGTAACCCCGGCGGGGATCTTCACGTTCAGGGTCTTGGTGGTGAAACCGGTACGCTGGCCAGCGGCGTTGGTCTGCGGCACCTGGAAGCTAATCTGCTTGGATTCCTTGTTGAGGGTTTCCTCGAGGAAAATCGCCAGTTCCAGTTCCACGTCCTGCCCCCGCCTGCCGGCACTGCGTTGTTGACCACGCCCACCGCCGAACGGATTGCCGCCACGTGCGCCGAAGATCGAGCTGAAGAAATCCGAAAAGTCGCCGCCTTCGAAGCCGCCGCCCGCGCCGCCTCGGCTCTCCCAGCCCGGCGGGGCCTGGAAGGGCCGACCGTGCTGGCCGCCGTACTTGCGGATCTCGTCGAACTCAGCGCGCTTTTCGGCATCGCTCAGCACTTCGTAGGCCTCGTTGGCCTCCTTGAATTTCTCCTCGGCGTCACGCTCTTTGCTGACGTCGGGGTGATACTTGCGCGCAAGCTTGCGGTAGGCGGTCTTGATCGCCTTCTCGTCCGCCGTGGGCTCTACGCCAAGTATCTTGTAATAGTCTTTGAAGTCCATCTACGGAACACCCGTGTGAATTTGCATGTTGCATCTGAAGATAAGGGCCAAGCATAGCCTTTCAAGGTTCGCTTGGCTTTGTCTTGGGGCAGACGACCGGTCTTGATTCTGTAGCCAACTGGCATACACTGCGCGGCCGTTTTGCCTTCGGAAGCTTTTTCCCATGTCTGACGTATCCCCGGCCCGCGCCCTGGGCATCGACTTCGGCACCTCCAACTCCACGGTCGGCTGGCACCGCCCTGGCAGCGAGTCGCTGATTGCCCTGGAAGACGGCAAGATCACCCTGCCCTCGGTGGTCTTCTTCAACATCGAGGAGCGTCGTCCGGTCTATGGCCGCCTGGCCCTGCATGAATACCTCGAGGGCTACGAAGGCCGCCTGATGCGCTCGCTCAAGAGCCTGCTGGGGTCCAAGCTGATCAAGCACGACACCAGCGTGCTGGGCAGCGCCTTGCCATTCAAGGACCTGCTGGGGATGTTCATCGGCGAGCTGAAAAAGCGCGCCGAGGCCGCCGCCGAGCGCAGCTTCGACCAGGTCGTGCTGGGTCGCCCGGTGTTCTTCGTCGACGAAGACCCGGCCGCCGACCAGGAGGCCGAGGACACCCTGGCAGACGTGGCGCGCAAGATCGGCTTCAAGGACGTGTCGTTCCAGTACGAGCCGATTGCCGCGGCGTTCGACTACGAGTCGGGCATCAGCCGTGAAGAACTGGTGCTCATCGTCGATATCGGCGGGGGTACCTCGGACTTTACCCTGATCCGCCTTTCGCCCGAGCGCCATCAAGTGGCCGAGCGCCAGAGCGACATCCTCGCCACTGGCGGCGTGCACATTGGTGGTACCGACTTCGACAAGCAGCTGAGCCTGCAGGGCGTGATGCCGCTGTTCGGCTATGGCAGCCGGATGAAGAGCGGTGCGTTGATGCCCACCAGCTACCACCTGAACCTGGCTACCTGGCACACCATCAACGCCCTGTACGGGCAGAAATCGCAGTTGGCCCTGGGCAGCATGCGCTACGACATCGAGGACACCCAGGGTATCGACCGTCTGTTCAAGTTGATCGAACAGCGCGCAGGGCACTGGCTGGCGATGGAAGTGGAAGCCAGCAAGATCGAGCTGACCGAACAGCCGAGCCGCAACATCGACCTGGGCCGGGTCGAGCCGGCCCTGGCCGCGGAACTGACCCGGGTGCTGTTCGAGGAAGCCATCGAGGGGCTGCTGCAGCGTGTGCGCGGCAGCGTGAGCGAGCTGCTGGCCAAGGCCGGCGTGAGCCAGACCCAGGTCGACACGGTGTTCTTCACCGGTGGTTCGAGCGGGATCCCGGCGCTGCGCAACAGCGTGGCGGCGATGCTGCCGAATGCGCGGCATGTCGAAGGCAACATCTTCGGCAGCATCGGCAGCGGGTTGGCGATCGAGGCGCGCAAGCGGTACGGGGCGGTCTGATAGTGTGCGACTGACTGCACTGGCCTCGTTGCGGGTAAACCCGCGCCTACAGGATCTGCGCCGGTTTCGTGGGCGGTGCTACCCGTGTAGGAGCGGGCTTGCCCGCGAAAGGGCCGGTACAGACAGACTCAGACCAGCTCGGCCCGCTTCAACTCACTCTTCAGATACGCGTAGTACACCGGCCCCGCCACCACCCCAGGCAACCCGAACGCCGCCTCGAATACCAGCATCGCCAGCAACAGCTCCCACGACTTGGCACTGATCTGCCCACCAACGATCCGCGCGTTGAGGAAATACTCGACCTTGTGGATGACGATCAAATACCCCAACGCCGCCATCGCCACCCAGATCGACAGCGACAGCCCGACGATGGTGATCAGCGTGTTGGACATCAGGTTGCCGATCACCGGCAGCAGGCCCAGCAGGAACGTCAGCACGATCAAGGTCTTGGTCAACGGCAGGTGCACGCCGAACAGCGGCAGCACCACCGCCAGGAAGATGCCGGTGAAGGTGGTGTTGAGCAGCGAGATCTTGATCTGCGCGAAGACGATGTTGCGAAACGCCTGCACCAGCAGGTTCAAGCGCTCGAACAACGCCGCGGCCAGCGGCTTGCGCCGGGAAATGTCGGGAATGCGCTGCAAGGCGACGATGGCGCCGAGGATCATGCCGATCAGCAAGGTGACGAACATGTGTGCCATGCCCTTGCCGACCAGCTGCAGTTCGCCCAGGTGGCTCTTCAACCAGTCGCCGATGGCAACCTTGAACTCGGCAGCGCTGGCTGGCAGGTAACCCTCGATGAACGGCGGCAACTGGCCACGGGCGCGCTCCACCAGGGCCATGAACTTGTCCAGCGAGGCTCCAGGGTTTTCCGCTTCGTGCAGCAGGAAACTGAACGCGCCAGCGATCAGCAAGGTCAGGGTGGTGACCACCAGGGTGCCGAGCAGCGCCACCGCCAGCCAGCGCGCGCGCTGCCCGGCGATCAGCGGCTGCAGGCGCGGGGTGAGCATGTTCACCAGCTCGAACACCAGCAGCCCGGCCAACAGGCTGGGGAGCAATTTCAGGGGCAGCGCCAGCAACAGGCCGGCAAACACGATGATCCAACTGGCCAGGGTGATCTGGCGGGGGGTAAAGGTCATACAGCCTCAACGGCAGACAACAGGACAGATCCGCAGTCTGCCAGCCTTAGTCCTGCAGGCATAGGCGCAGCTCACTTCTTCTTCAGGCAGTCACTCATGAAGGCCTTGCGCTCGTCACCCTTGAGCGCCTTGGTGTTGGCATCGGCGTTGCAGGTTTTCATCTTCTCCTGCTGGGTCTGTGGGACGTCCTTTTTCAGGCAGGTGCTCATGAACGCCTTGCGCTCATCGCCCTTGAGCGCCTTGGCGGTGGCATCGGCGTTGCAGGTTTTCATCTTCTCTTGCTGGGCAGTCGCTGCGAATCCTTGTGCACTGAACAGCACGGCCAGGACCAGCAATGGAGCGTGCAACATCTTCATGGAGTGATCTCCTTGTCTCCGCGCCCGATGCACGGGATGCGCCTGAAGTGTAGACAAATTTTTTTACATTCCATCGGGGCATCAACCTGCATACTGTGCGGCCAAGGCGCCTGCGCCAGCACGACGAGCCCCCTGCTGCATGAACTACGCGTTTCCCCTGATCGCCATCCTCATCTGGGCCGGCAATACCGTGGTCACCAAGATGTCCGCCGGCGCCATCTTTCCCGCCGAGATCGGCTTCTATCGCTGGCTGCTGGCGGGCCTGCTGTTCACCCCGTTCCTGCTGCCCGCCACCTGGCGCAACCGCGCGGCGATCCGCCCGCACCTGGGCAAGATCGCCATCCTCAGCGTGCTGGGGATGGCCATGTACCAGAGCCTGGCCTACTTCGCCGCCGGCATCACCAGCGCCACCAACATGGGCATCATCCTGTCGCTGATGCCGCTGATGTCGCTGGCCCTCTCCATTGCCTGGCTGGGCCAGCGTCTGAGCTATGGCGCCCTGGTCGGCGCCTTGGTATCGCTGATCGGGGTGGTCACCGTGGTGTCCGCCGGCCACCCCAGCAACCTGCTGGCCCAGGGGCTCAACGGCGGCGACCTGCTGATGCTGCTTGCCACCGTGGCCTACGCCTTGTACAGCTTCCTGCTGAAAAAATGGCAGCTGCGCCTGCCGCCGATGCAGGTGCTGTACCTGCAGGTGCTGGTGGCTATCGTGGTATTGCTGCCGCTGTTCTTGCTCTCGGACAAGACCGGCCTGAACAGCCGCAACATCGGCCTGGTGCTGTATGCCTGCATGCTCGCCTCGATGATCGCCCCACTGGTCTGGATGCAGGCCGTGCATCGCCTGGGGCCAAGCCGCACGACCCTGTTCTTCAACCTGCTGCCGGTAGTGACGGCGGTGATCGCCGCAGGGGTGCTGGACGAACGCCTGGCCAGTTACCACCTCACCGGCGGCCTGCTGACCCTGGCCGGTGTGGTGCTGGCCGAGCGCTGGACCACACCCGTGCGCCGCTAGAGGCCGGCGGCCTTGAGCCGGGCGGCGTGTTCGGTGAACAGGCGCAGCGGCTCGGCGCCCTTGCCCACGGCGCCAAGGGACTGGTTGACGATATCCAGGTGGTCGAGCGGGTAATCGTCGCCGATCACCTGCCCCAGGTGAGAGCTGAAGCGCCCGACCATGCCATCGCACTGGCCCTTTTCCTTGACGAAGCTGCGCGCGAACAGCCGGCAGAAATAGCTGCTGCCATCGAAACGGTTGCGGCCCCGGTCGGTACGACCTGGCTGCACGGTGCCCGACCAGGAGTAATAGCGTACGCCGTCGACCTCGGCCGGCCCCTGGCCGCCCCAGGTCTCGGGCAGACCCTGTGGATAAGCCTGGTTGAACAGTGCTACCCCGGCGCTGGTCAAGGACTGGTGCGAGGCATGCACATCGAGGGGTAGCGACTCGCGGCGCCAACCGGTCTCCAGCCACATCTGCAGCCGTGCCCAGGCGTACAGCACCGCCCTGAGCAAGCGCCCCCGCGGTGAGTCTCCCGGTGCCGAGCGCGAGAGGTGGTCGGCCAGTTCCGAGCCATGGTTGGGGCCGGCCACCGAGGTCACCGAGGCGACTCGCCAGGGGCGCTTGGCCGCGGCGTAGCGGGCATTGAGGGCGCCCTGGCTGTGGCCGATCAGGTTGACCTTGGCAGCGCCAGTGCGCTGGCAGATGTCTTCGATGATCGCCAGCAGTTGCTCACCCCGCACCTCGTTGGAATGCAGCGGCGAGACCTGTACCGGAAACACCTGCGCCCCACCCTTGCGCAGCGCCGGCACGATGCCGAACCAGTACGGGTAGAGCAGCACGCGAACGAAGCCGAGCATGCCCGGCACCAGCACCAACGGGTATCGCGTAGCCAGTTCCCGACTCATGCCCCAGCCCCTTCCAATGGATGCAGGCATCACCTTAGCTTGCGGCCAATGGCTATCGCAATCGAACTCCCGGCGCCGCGTGAGGTTCCAAACCTGAACAGACCCTTGAGCAAGGAGCGGGACCATGTACAAGCAGACCCTGGCAGTCCTTCTGGCTAGCGCCACCCTCGCCGCCTGCGGCAGCCGCCCGGAAAACCCGGTGGACTACGTCACCTACCGCGACGAGCCGCTGGTCAAGCAGGTCGAGAACGGCATGACCATGCAGAAGGTCATCGCCATCGGCGGCAGTCCGTCCAACGCCATCGATCTGCCCCACGGCGGCATCTGCAACGACTACATCCTCAACCGTGACGGCCACCAGCAGCCCTACTACGTGCGCTTCGACGCTACCGGGCATGTCGACGCCAAGGGTTTCAAGACCTGTAAACAACGCCAAGAAGACAGCGACGCCGCCCACGGCGCGTAAGTCTCGAGACATCCCATGACCACCCTGATTCTTTCGGAGATGAACATGAACGCCACTGAACTGACCGATGTGCAGACCCTGCGCCAGCGTGCCCGCCAGCATGTGGAAAACGGCGCCGTGACCGAGGGTTACCATGCCGACCGCGAGCGCATCATCACCCTGCTCAACGAATCCCTGGCCACCGAGCTGGTCTGCGTGCTGCGCTACAAGCGTCATTACTTCATGGCCAGCGGCATCAAGGCGAGCGTGGCGGCAGCGGAATTTCTCGAGCATGCCAACCAGGAAAGCGAACACGCCGACAAACTGGCCGAACGCATCGTGCAGCTTGGCGGCGAGCCAGACTTCAACCCGGACAACCTGAGCAAGAACTCCCATGCCCAGTACGTCGCGGGCAGCTCGCTGAAGGAAATGGTCCTCGAGGACCTGGTGGCCGAGCGTATCGCCATCGACAGCTACCGCGAGATCATCCAGTACATCGGCGACAAGGATCCGACCACGCGGCGTATTTTCGAGGACATCCTGGCCCAGGAAGAGGAGCACGCCGACGATATGTCGGACTTGCTGCAAGGGCTGTGATCACCAAGGGCCGCTTTCGCGGCCTTTTTTTTACCCGTTTGCCGGCAACGCCAGCGTCCTTTACTTCTTGCCCTTCACTGCAGCCGGCGCCTTGCCGGCTTTCATCTGCTCGAGCAACGGCGTGCACTGGTTGGGCTCGTCGCCGCTGCTCGGCGCAATCAACGCCAGCAGCCCTGCCGCCGGCCCCACCGCCACACCCAAGGCCACCATTCCCGCGCCTCGCAGTGCCAAAGGCACGGCCTGGACCCCCGCGCCCGGCTTGGCGAACGGCCCGCGAACGTAAAGCGGCGAACGCAGCGAGAACAGCCGCAGGCCCTTGGATTCGGGTGTGATCTTCAGGTCCAACTGTTCGCTGGCGAAGTTGGCGGTGCCGTCGATGTGGATGATCGCGTTCTCGGTATCGAAGATGAACAGCCGGGTAGTGGCAAGGCCATCCTTGATGCCCACGTCCGCCGCCGCGCAGTTGATCTTCACGTCTTCGTCGCCGAACAGTTTGCCGACCACATAGTTGCCCACGTTGAGCCCGGCAATCTCCATCAGGCTGCGGCTGATGGCACCATCGTTGATCAACATGCGCAGGTCACCATTGGCCGTGCCGAGCAAGGCCGCCACCGAGTTGCCCCGACCGCGGATGTCGGCATCGCCGTTGAGCTGACCGAAGCTGGTCTGCATGGGCGCGAACCCTGGGAACAGCTCCTTGAGCTTGAACCCCCGCGCGGTCAGCTTGGCATGGCCTTGCAGCGGTACGCTGCGGCCATCCAGGCGAATCATCGAAGCGAGGTTGCCTCCTGCCACGCCAAAGCGCAGGGGCTGCAAGCGCAGCAGGCCGTCGTCGAGAATCACATGGGCCGACAGGTCGTTGAACGGCAGCTTCTCGCTGTGCACGATGCGCTTGCCGGCGAAGGTGACGTCGGCGTCCATGGCGCGCCAGCGTTCGGTACGGAACTCTTCCACCGGCAGTACCTTGCCGGTCGGCTGCTTGCTGGCACCGCCCGGGCCTTCTGCTCGGCATTGGAATCGGCGCCGATCAGCGGCGCCAGGTCCTTGAACAGCAACTGGTTGGACACCAGGTTACCCGACAGTTTGGGGCGCGGCTGGCTGGCGACGAAGGACAGGTCACCATGGATGTCGCTGTCGCCGATCTTGCCGTTGAAACCTTGGTAATCGAAGGTGGCGCCTTGCGCTGCATGCAGGTTGGCGCGCAGATGGCCATCGGTGGAATAGGCCGGGGTGTCCGGCAGGGTCACGCCGGTCAATGGGTAGAGGTTGCCCAGGCTCGCGCCCGACAGCCGCAGGCGCAGGTCCAGCGCGCCAAGGTTGCGCGGGTCGGTCAGGGTGCCGGCCAGGACCACGTGGGTATCGGCGATGCGCACGTCGGCCTGCAGCGGGAACGGCTGCTTGGCGTCCTGCAGCGCCAGCAGGCCACCGATCTTGCCGGTACCGGACACCGGCTGGTTCTTGTAGCGGCCCTCGGCCTTGAGCCCGAACGCATAGTCCTGGGCGCCGCCGGCCTTCTCCGCACTGGCCTTGCCGACGATCTCGCTGAACGGGATCGGCTTGCCGAGCGGGTCGATCTGCACCTTCATGCGGGTTTTCAGGGTCTGGTCGTCGAAGCTGACATTGCCTTGGTCGAAGCCGATGGCGCCGATGTCCAGCTGCCACTTCGAGGGTTCTTCGTTTTCGTCCTTGGGGCCGAAGTCGAAGGTCCAGTTGGCCCGGCCATCGGCCAGGCGGGTCAGGCTGGCGGTGGGCTTGGTCAGGTCGACACGTGGGATGACGATCTGCTGGAACACCAGCGGCAGCGGCGCCAGGCGGAATTCGACGCGCTCAAGGCCCGCCATCTGCGGCTCCTTGAGCCAGTCTGGGTTGCCCAGGGTGATGTCCTCGGCGATGAAGTGCGGCCATGGCACCCAGGCGCGCCAGCCGCCTTCCTCGGGTTCGGTGCGCCACTTCACGGCGAGGTTGCCGTTGATCGCGAAGGGCCGGTGCAGGGCCTCGGAGACCTTGTCGTTCAACATCGGCTTGACGCGGTTCCAGTCGAAGGTAGCGATCAGCACCACCAGGATGGCCAGCAGGGTCAATAGGCTGGCGAGGGTCCAGACGAGGATTCTGGCGGGACGCGTCATTGCGTTGTTCTCCTTTCGACACGGCACGAAACGGGTGCGGCGGTGACCTAGATGGCTCTTGATAAATGGGACTGATGAAAGCCCCGAGGGTTTTATCGCGGCGCCATGATAGCCAATGTTTTTTGCCTTTTTGCTCAGCTTTGCTTCTGGACAAAGGTAGCATCCAGGCTTGGCCCGCCTACCAGCACATGGCCACTATCACCCCTGCAAGGCCCTACCCAGAGCCTTCGCGAGACGCTATCAATCGCGTCGATTGTTACCATTACCCGGATGAACTTTTCTCTGGCGGGGGCGCGCGTAGCATTGGCTTCGTACCCACTTTCCTGCCCCCCAGAGGAGCACCGAGACATGAAACGCCATCTGCTGACCCTTACCCTGTCCATCCTCGCCGCCAACGCATTCGCCATGCCGGCCGATGACCAAGCACTGACTTCCGAAGCGCGTTCGAGCGCCGCCGCCGTTGCCCAACCGCTGAAAACCGTTGCCGAAGGCGGTTCTGATCGTCTGATCGAGCGTTCGAGTCGAGTAGCAGAGGGTGGCTCCGATCGCCTGATCGAACGCTCTGGTCGCGTCGCCGAAGGTGGCTCCGATCGCCTGATCGAGCGCTCTGGCCGCGTCGCCGAGGGTGGCTCCGATCGCCTCATCGAACGTTCCGGTCGCGTCGCCGAGGGTGGCTCCGATCGCCTCATCGAACGTTCCGGTCGCGTCGCCGAAGGTGGCTCCGATCGCCTCATCGAACGCTCTGGCCGCGTCGCCGAGGGTGGCTCCGATCGCCTGGTCGAACTCAGCCACATGAGCTGATCGCCATGGCCGAGAAGAACAACCCACCCAATCGCGCCTGCTCCCCTCCAAGCCCGGTCCATTGACCGGGCTTCGTTTTTTTATCTAGAGTGCCGAGCCTCAACCGCCAAAGAAGCGTGCCCCATGCTGCCGCGTGCCGAACAGAAGCTACAGACCCGCCAGGCCCTGCTCGATGCTGCCTGCCAGCTGATGGAGAGCGGCCGCGGGTTCGGCAGCATCAGCCTGCGTGAAGTGGCCAAGGCTGCAGGCATCGTGCCGACCGGATTCTACCGCCACTTTCCCGATATGGACGCCCTGGGCCTGGCCTTGGTGGCCGAGGTCGACACCACTTTCCGCCAGACCATCCGCCTGGTCCGCCACAACGAACTCGAAATGGGCGGCATCACCGATGCCTCGGTGCGGATCTTCCTCGACGTGGTAGCCGCCCACCATGCCCAGTTCCTGTTCCTGGCCCGCGAGCAGTACGGCGGCTCGCAGGCGGTGCGCCAGGCGATCGCCCGCCTGCGCCAGGACATCAGTGACGACCTGGCCACCGATCTTGCGCGGATGCAGCGCTGGCAGCACCTCGACGGCGCGGCACTGGCGGTGATGGCCGACCTGGTGGTGAAGACCGTGTTCGCCACCTTGCCCGAGCTGATCGACAGCTCCGGACCAGGTTATCCACAGGCCTTGAGCGCGCAGGAAAAGATCACCCAGCAGCTGCGCTTCATTTTCGTCGGGGCGCGGTATTGGCAAGGGCTGGGCAGCCCCGGTTGATCTGTCGCACCAATCGGCCCTATCGCCGGTAAGCCGACGCCTGCACATACAACCCGCCTCGGTAGGAGCCGGCTTGCCGGCGACAGGGTCCGCACAGACACCCCACAATCACGTTCTGCTACCATGGCGCACTGCCCGATTGCGACGAGCGCCTTCATGTCCGACCCCCGCCTTACCCTGCCCGAACTGGCTCGCTTCAACCAGCACTTTGCCCAACGCATCGTGCCGCTGTGGCAAGGCCCAGGCTGGAACGCCGAAATAGCCCTGCCCTACGAGGCACTGGACGCCGAGCACCGGCCACTGCCCGTGCAGCGCTACCGGGCCATGGCCTGCGCCCGCCAGCTGTACCTGTTCAGCAGCCGCATCGAGCAACCGGGCGCAGCGCAGCGGGCAGCCGCGCTGTTCCGCTCGCTGCAAAAGCACTTCCACGACGCCGAGCACGGTGGCTGGTTCTACAGCATCGATGCCGCCGGCAAACCGCTGGATCGGCGCAAGGACCTCTACACCCACGCGTTCATCGTCTTCGCCTGCGCGCACTACTGGGGCAAGAGTGGTGACAGCCTGGTGGAATCCACGCTCAATGCGGCCCTCGAAGTGATTGCCCAGCAGTTCGCCCGCGACGACGGCCTCTACGAGGCAAGCCTTGCCGAGGACTGGGCCGATCTTGCCAGCGGCCCGCTGCAGAACCCGCAAATGCATCTGGCCGAGGCCTTTCTGCAGGTGCTCGCCGTGCGCGACGATCCAGCGGTCCGCCAGGCGTTGTTGCAATTGTGCGAAGCGTTGCAGGCGCATTTCATCGACCCCCAGCACGGCCTGATGCTGGAGAAGCCTCGCGGGGCTGTGGATAACTGGTTCGAGCCAGGCCACCAGTTCGAGTGGTTCTACCTTCTGGACACCTCACCCCTGCTGCGAGGCACTGCCCTGCACAGCTCCATCGACCGCGCCTTCGCCTTTGCCGAACAGTGGGGTGTGAAGGATTCGGCGGTGCTGGCAATGCTCGATGTGGAAGGCAACGTGCTCGATGCCACCCAGCGCATCTGGGCCCAGGCTGAGTACCTGCGGGCGCTGGCGCTGCGCCCTGGCAACGAGGCGAAGTTGCGCACCCAGCTAGAGGCGTTGGCAACGCGCTTCCTGCACGAGGGAGGTTGGCATGAGTGCCGCGATGGTGCTGGAGCGGTCAGTCGGCACGACATGCCTTCGACCACGCCCTATCACTTGGCGACCTGTCTTGAGGGGCTGATCGGCGCCGGCTGACCTGGCATTTCTGCCAGTTCCGATCCTGTAGACGGGTTGTTAGATTGAAGGCTCCACAGTCGGGAGCCTTCATCATGAGCCAAAAAACGTTCGATAAATTCATTAGCAATGAAATCGAAGCGGCCACCAACCAGTTCAAGAAAAAGCCAGAGGGCGACCTGCATGACATTGCCAAAGGCCAGCTTGTGTTCCTGCAAAGCGTCCGCCGTGTGCTCGACGGCACCGCAACCTGGGAAGACCATGGGCTGCATGATGCCGTCAACGATGTACTGCAGGAGCTGGGCGTGCTTAAAACGCACGAAACCTACGTGAAGATGATCTCCAAGTAGCACTCACTGCTTCCAGCTCATCCTTTCGACCGATCGATCGAGAACCCCGCCCAATCCTGGCTCACGGGCATCAACTCGAGGCTGTTGATGTTGATGTGTGCAGGCTGGTTGAGGATCCAGAAGATGGTCTCGGCGATGTCCTGCGGCTGGATCGGCTCGGCGCCAGCATAGGTGGCGTCGTACTTGGCTTGGTCACCGCCGAAGCGCACCAGCGAGAACTCGCTTTCGCACAGCCCCGGCTCGATGTTGCTCACCCGCACGCCAGTGCCGCGCAGGTCGCAGCGCAGGCTCAACGAGAACTGGCCGACGAAGGCCTTGGTGCCGCCGTACACATTGCTGCCCGGATACGGGTAGTTGCCCGCCACGGAACCTACGTTGAGGATCGACGCCCCACGGCCGTGGGCGATCAGGCGCGGCAGCAACAGGCGGGTGGTGTAGATCAGGCCCTTGATGTTGGTGTCGACCATGGTTTCCCAGTCGTCGAGGCTGCAGTTCTGCGCAGCGTCAACGCCCAGCGCCAGGCCCGCGTTGTTGACCAGTGCCTGCAGCTTGTCGAAAGCCGGTGGCAGGCTGGCGATCGCCGCTTCCACGGCCTTGCGGTCGCGCACGTCGAGCACCAGGCCGTGCACTTCGGTCTTGCCCGACAGTTCTGCACAGAGGGCGTCCAGGCGCTCCTTGCGCCGGCCGGTGAGGACCAGCTTCCAGCCAGCATCGGCAAAACGCCGTGCAGTGGCCTCGCCAAACCCGGAAGTGGCACCAGTGATGAATACGGTGGACGTCATGCTGTGTTCCTCGCTTGTAGATAGGTCATCGGCAGGGGATTGCAGCATGCCCGCCACAGGCGCGCGCAGCAAGCCGTAAAGGTGCTTGATCATTTTTTGTACATACCCGCCAAACCCTTGTAGCAGAGGGCCGCACGGCAACTATGCGCATGTTATCCACAAGCCTTTCCCCACGGATTGGGGGCAACTTGACGGAGGGGCGGAACCCTTTCAGCCATCGAGGGTCCCGCAGGGCATTTCTCGATAATGGCTCAAGGCTTTCAAGGGTGCTGGCTGCAGCGGTCTGTCCAAGGCTTTTGCACAGAGTTATCCACAGGCAGGATAAGGCATTTTCGCGACCCTTCGCGCCCTTGAAACTTCAATGAAATCATCCACAAGGAACCGTTGATCAAAAAACGATCAATGCTCTGGGCGCCTTTGCCAATAAGGGATACAGCGAGATGCCACCATGTTTTCCACAGGCGCTTCCACATTATCCGTGGAAAAGATCAGCCTGTGGAAACAATGGCTTGCGAGGGAAATGTGGGATGGCGGCAGAAGGTTATGCGACAAGTTGTCCACATTGGTCGTGCAGGGCTTTTTCGGGTCTTATCGCCGGCAAGCCGGCGACAAGGCTTCAATGCCCGCCGAGGTATGCGTTACGCACCTCTTCGTTGGCCAACAACTCCTGGCCCGTGCCGGTCATGCGTATCTGCCCGTTGACCATCACGTAAGCGCGGTCTGACAGCTTCAGCGCATGGTTGGCGTTCTGCTCCACGAGGAAGATGGTCATGCCGCTCTTGGCCAGTTCGCGCAGGGTGGCGAAGATCTGCTTGACCACGATCGGCGCCAACCCCAGCGAAGGCTCGTCCAGCAACAACAGCTTGGGCCGGCTCATCAGCGCCCGGGCGATGGCCAGCATCTGCTGCTCGCCGCCGGACATGGTCATGGCTCGCTGGTTACGCCGCTCCTTGAGCCGCGGGAACAGCTCGTACATGCGCTGCATGTCCTCATCGGCATGCTTGTCGCCGATGGGGATGGTACCCATCATCAGGTTTTCCTCGACGGTCATGTCGGGGAATACCCGCCGCCCTTCCGGCGACTGGGCAATGCCATTGGAAGCGATGTAGTGCGACGATTTGCGGGTGATGTCGGTGCCGCGGTACAAGATGTGCCCGGACGCCGCCCGCGGCTGGCCGAAGATCGACATCAGCAGGGTCGACTTGCCGGCGCCATTGGCACCGATCAGGCTCACCGTCTCGCCCTCGCCAATGTGCATCGAGACCTTCTTCAGGGCCTGGATCGGCCCGTAGAACACGTCCAGCTCGCGTAGCTCGAGAATGGGTGCACTCATACCAGCTCCTCTTCGTCGGCACCCAGGTAGGCGGCGATCACCGTCGGGTTGTGGCGGATGTCCTGTGGCGCGCCCTCGGCAATCACGTTGCCATGGTCGAGCACCACGATATGGTCGGAAATACTCATGACCATGCCCATGTCGTGCTCGATCAGCACCACGGTGATGTCGTGCTCGTCGCGCAGCACACGGATCATGCGGCTCAGGGCCTCGGTTTCCTGGGGGTTGAGGCCGGCGGCGGGCTCGTCGAGGCAGATGATCTTCGGCCGCGTGCACATGGCTCGGGCGATCTCCAGACGGCGCTGCTGGCCGTAGGAAAGTTCGCCGGCCAGGCGGTTGGCGCAGTCGACCAGGTCGACCACCTCCAGCCAGTAGAAGGCATGGTCGAGGGCATCGCTTTCGGCCTTGCGGTAGGCCTTGGTGTTGAGCACACCGGCCAGCAGGTTGCGGTTGACCCACATGTGCTGGGCCACCAGCAGGTTTTCCACGACCGACATTTCCTTGAACAGACGGATGTTCTGGAAGGTCCGCGCCAGCCCGGCGCGGTTGACCAGGTGGGTGCCGCCGAACATCTTGTAGTACACGCGCTTGGCGAAGCGCGCTGGCGAAACGAAGTCGGCCGCCTGGAAGCGTTCGCCGAGCAACTGGATGACGTTGGTCTGGCTGCCGCGCAGGTTCAGCTCGATACGCCCGCCACTGGCCTTGTAGAAACCGGTCAGGCAGTTGAAGACCGTGGTCTTGCCCGCGCCATTGGGGCCGATGAGGGCGAAGATCTGGTTGCGTCGTACCTTGAGGCTCACGTCGCTGAGCGCCTTGATGCCACCGAAGTGCATCATCAGGTTGTCGACCGAGAGAATGATGTCGTCGCTCATGGCGCCACTCCTTTACGCGGAACCACACCGGTACGGCTGATGCGGATCAACCCTCGCGGTCGCCAGATCATCATCAGCACCATCAGCACGCCGAACAGCAGCACCCGGTATTCCGAGAAGCTGCGCAGCAGCTCCGGCGCCACGGTGAGCACGAAGGCGGCGATCACCACGCCCACCGTCGAGCCCATGCCCCCGAGCACGACGATGGCCAAGATCAGCGCCGACTCGAAGAAGGTGAACGACGACGGATTGACGAAGCCCTGGTAGGTGGCGAAGAACACCCCGGCAAGACCTGCGGTGGAGGCGCCGAGGGTGAATGCCGAGAGCTTGACCAGTACGTGGTTCAGGCCCATCGAGCGGCAGGCGATCTCGTCCTCGCGCAGCGCTTCCCAGGCGCGCCCGACCGGCATCCGGGTCAATCGATGCTTGATGTACAGCACTGCCAGCACTACCAGGAACAGCACGGCGTAGATGAACAGGAATTTCAGGTTGGGGTTGTAGTCGATGCCGAAGAACTCATGGAACGGCACCCCGCCGTCCTTGGCCCGGCGGCCGAACTCCAGGCCCATGAAGGTTGGCGCAGGCGCCGGCATACCGTTCGGGCCACCGGTGAACGACAACCAGTTGTTGAGCACCAGGCGGATGATTTCACCAAAGCCCAGGGTCACGATCGCCAGGTAGTCGCCATGCATGCGCAACACCGGGAAACCGAGGATGCACCCGGCCAGGGCCGCAGCGATGGCCGCCAGTGGCAGCACGCTCCAGAAACCCAGCCCGAGGTATTGGTAGCCCAGCGCCAGGCCATAGGCACCGATGGCGTAGAACGCCACGTAGCCCAGGTCGAGCAGCCCCGCCAGGCCGACCACGATGTTCAGGCCCAGGCCCAGCAACACGTAGATCAGGCCGAGGATGACCACGGTCAGCAGGTACTTGTTGGCGAAGATCGGGAACACGATGGCGATGACGATCAGCGCCGGGATGATATAGCGCAGCCGCGACTTGTAGCCCGGCGCCAGCACGTGCACACCGGAGCCGCCGCTGTCGAAGCCCTGCAGCATGCGCTGGCCGCTGGCGGTCTGCAGGAACAGGCTGAGCAGGAAGCGCCCGACCATCACCCCGCCGACCAACCAGGCCACCCGCGCCGGTTGCGCGTTGAAGCTGTAGCCGTCGAGCACCACGCCGACGACCGGCCCGAACACGATGAGCGCCAGCAGGCCGGCGACGAGGGTCTCCAGCAGGCTGCGTTTGAGATCGAAACCCTTGGTTTCGGAAATGGAGGCAGTTTTGGCAATGGACATGTTCACACCTTAGCCACGAGCGGGCGACCCAACAGGCCTTGCGGGCGGAAGATAAGGATCGCCACCAGCAGCGAGAAACTGAACACATCCTTGTAGTCGGAGTTGATCAAGCCGGAGAACAACGACTCGGAGATGCCCAGGATGATGCCGCCGAGCATGGCCCCTGGCAGCGAGCCGATGCCGCCGAGCACCGCGGCAGTGAACGCCTTGATGCCGATGATGAAGCCCGCATAGAAGTCGAAGGTGCCGTAGTTCATGGTGATCAGCACGCCAGCCAGTGCGGCCATTACCGCGCCGATGACGAACACGTAGGAAATCACCCGGTCGGTGTTGATACCGAGGATCGAGGCCATCTTGCGGTCTTGCTGGGTGGCGCGGCACATGCGGCCGAGCTTGGTGTACTTGATCACGTAGGTCAGCAGGCCCATGCCGACGAAGGCCGCCACCAGGATGAAGATCTTGGTGTAGGTCAATTGCACGAAGCCGGTGCCGACTTCGATGCGCATGGCGCCTTCGAGCAGGGTCGGCACGCCTTGCTGGCGGGCGCCCTGGCTGATCTGCGCGTAGTTCTGCAGGATCAGCGAGATACCGATGGCGCTGATCAGTGGCGCCAGGCGAGTAGAGTTGCGCAGGGGTTTGTAGGCGATGCGCTCGATGGTGAAGCCGTAGACGCCCGTGACGACCACGGTGAACAACAGCGTGCCGAGCATCAGCAGCGGGAAGGACTCGATACCGAAGTAGGCCAGCAATGCCAGGCTGATCGCCGCGAGGTACGCGGAAATCATGTACACCTCGCCGTGCGCGAAGTTGATCATGCCGATGATGCCATAGACCATTGTGTAGCCGATGGCGATCAGGCCATAGACCGACCCGAGGGTCAGGCCGTTGACCAGTTGCTGCAGGAAAATACCATCCATAACGCAATCTCACCTGAGCGAGACTGCACGAGCGCCGACCACGCAAAGCCACGGATGAAGCGGCCCTAGCAGCGCAGAACCGTGCAGGTCTCCAAATAAGGACAGGTACCGCAGGGGCTTGAGCCCGGGCCTGAACCCGGGCTGGCGGCCGTTGTTATTTTTGTTTTTCCAGCTGGTGGTACTTGCCGCTGGCATCCCACTGGTAGACCACGTAGTCGGAGACGGTCAGGTCACCCTTGCTGTCCCACTTCTTCTCGCCCATGACGGTCTGCACCGGGTTGGCCTTGAGCCACTTGGCGGCATCCTCGCCCTTGTTCGACTTGGCGCCGTTGAAGGCGGCAGCCAGGGCCTGGACCGAGGCGTAGGCGTACAGGGTGTAGCCCTCGGGTTCGGTGCCGGCTTTTCGGAACTCTTCTACCACCGCCTTGCTGTCTGGCAGCAGACGCGGGTCGGCGCCGAAGGTCATGTACACGCCGTCGACGTACTGGGCACCACCTGCGGTGGCCACCAGCTCGTCGGTGACGATACCGTCATCGGACATGAACTTGACGTCCTTCAGGCCCTGCTCGCGCAGCTGGCGAACCAGTGGGCCGGCCTCCGGGTGCAGGCCACCGAAGTAGACCACGTCGGCACCGGCGGCGCGGATCTTGGTCACCACGGCGCTGAAGTCCTTCTCGCCACGGGTCAGGCCTTCGTACAGCACCGGCTTGACGCCGCGTTTCTCCAGCTGAGCCTTGGTCGCGTCGGCCAGGCCCTGGCCGTAGGTGTCCTTGTCGTGCAGCACCGCGACCTTCTTGCCCTTGAGCACGTCGACGATATAGTCGCCGGCGACGATGCCCTGCTGGTCGTCACGCCCGCACATGCGGAACATGGCACTCAGGCCACGCTCGGTGACCTGCGGGTTGGTGGAGCCGGGGGTGATGGCGATCACACCCGCTTCGTCGTAAACCTCGGAGGCGGGGATGGTGTTGGAGGAACAGAAGTGGCCGACCACGCCGGCGACCTTGTCCTGATCGACCAGGCGGTTGGCCACGGCCACGGCCTGCTTGGGCTCGCAAGCATCGTCACCCTTGACCAGGACGATCTTCTCGCCGTTCACCCCGCCGGCGGCGTTGATCTTGTCGGCCGCCGCCTGGGCACCTTTCATGTATTGCTCGCCAAACGCTGCGTTGGCCCCGGTCATCGGGCCCGCGACGCCGATCTTGATGTCGGCCTGAACATACGAAGAAACACCCAGGGCCGTAGCCACGGCCAGGGCCAGGAAACCTTTCTTGTAAAACGTCTGCGACATGAGGCGGTGCTCCTAGAGTTTTTTTTGGTTGGCACTACAACTTCTCAGCCCTTTGCTCCGAGCAAGGGCCGTGCCATTGGTTTTGTCATCCGGAGAAACACACTGTCCGAATCGCCCTGAGGCGACCGACGGCCTTTTCTTTATTGAGCGTGCAACCGTCTGCCATGGGGCGGGCGCCACCACACGTACAGACAAGGAGCAACCGTCGAGTGCCATCATTGCAACCCTGGCAAGTGTTAACGTGCAACCGCCCTGTAACAGCCGACGTCACCGAAGTGCACACCGATGGTGCGCGACTGCTACAGGCGGCACCTTTTCAAGGCTAGCCGGTGCACGGAAAAACACCCGATCCATCCTTCAGCGCCCTACCTGTAGGAACGGGTTTACCCGCCAAAGGGCCGGCACAGACCCAACACAACGCAAAACACTGGCACAATGGCCGGCATTCGCAGCCTTGGAGGCCACCAATGAGCGAGAGCGCATTCGCCGAGCGCATCGTGCACAACCTGCTCGACACCGACTTCTACAAGCTCACCATGATGCAGGCCGTGCTGCACAACTATCCGGACGCCGATGTCGAGTGGGAATTCCGCTGCCGCAACGGCGAGGACTTGCGCCCCTATCTGGGCGAGATCCGCAACCAGATCGAACGGCTCGGCGAACTGACCCTGGACGAGGGGCAGTTGGCCTTCCTCGAACGCATCAGCTTCCTCAAACCCGACTTCCTGCGCTTTCTCGGCCTGTTCCGCTTCAACCTGCGCTATGTGCGTCTGGGCATCGAGAATGACCAGCTGTGCCTGCGCCTGCGCGGTCCCTGGCTGCACGTGATCCTGTTCGAGGTGCCCTTGCTGGCGATCATCAGTGAAGTGCGCAACCGCCAACTGCATCCGCACATGCGCCTGGCCGAAGCCCGCGACCAGCTGTACCGCAAGTTCGACTGGCTTCGCGCGCACGCCAGCGAGGAAGAACTCTCCGAGCTGCAGGTGGCTGATTTCGGCACCCGCCGGCGCTTCTCCAGCCGGGTGCAGGAAGAGGTGGTGCGGGTGCTGCGCGACGACTTCCCGGCCCGTTTCGTTGGCACCAGCAACGTCGACCTGGCATGGAAACTGGATATAAAGCCGCTAGGCACGATGGCCCATGAATGGTTCATGGCCCATCAGCAGCTCGGCCCGCGCCTGATCGACAGCCAGATCGCCGCACTCGACTGCTGGGTGCGCGAATACCGCGGCCTGCTCGGTATCGCCCTGACCGACTGCATCACCATGGATGCCTTCCTCGGCGATTTCGACCTGTACTTCGCCAAGCTGTTCGACGGCCTGCGCCACGATTCAGGCGAGCCGGTGGCCTGGGGCGAGAAAGCCATCGCCCATTACCAGAAGCTGGGCATCGACCCGATGACCAAGACCCTGGTGTTCTCCGATGGCCTCAACCTCACCCGCTCGCTGGAGATATTCCGCGCCCTGCGCGGTCGGATCAACGTCAGCTTTGGCATCGGCACCAACCTGACCTGCGACATCCCGAACGTCGCGCCGATGAACATCGTGCTGAAGATGACCGACTGCAACAGCTCGCCGGTTGCGAAAATCTCCGACGAGTCGGCCAAGACCCAGTGCCGCGACCCCAACTTCGTCGCCTACATGCGGCATGTTTTCAAAGTCCCCAGCAAGGAGTAACCCATGCAAGCGGTTCAGCAAGAGATTGCCCAGGCGCTGAAGGTGCAGCCGCCATTCGCCGATGCCGCTGCGCTCGAGGCCGAAGTCGCCCGGCGCGTGGCATTCATCAAGGATTGCCTGGGCAATGCCCGGCTCAAGACCCTGGTGCTGGGCATCAGCGGCGGCGTCGACTCGCTGACCGCAGCCCTGCTCGCCCAGCGGGCCATCAACGAGCTGCGCGCCGAGACGGGCGACCAGGCATACACCTTCATCGCCGTGCGCCTGCCCTATCACGTGCAACATGACGAGCATGACGCCCAGGCCTGCCTGGACGTGATCAACGCCGACGAAGTGCACACTGTCGATATCGCCCCAGCCGTGAAGGCGCTGGCCGCCGAGGTTGTCGAGTTGAAGAACGGCTCGCCGACCCTGGTCGACTTCGTCGTCGGCAACGTCAAGGCGCGCACCCGCATGGTCGCCCAGTACACCATCGCCGGCGCCCGTGCCGGCCTGGTGATCGGTACCGACCACGCCGCCGAGGCGGTGATGGGCTTCTTCACCAAGTTCGGTGATGGTGCCTGCGACCTGGCACCGCTGAGCGGGCTGGTGAAGAACCAGGTCCGGGCGATCGCTCGCAGCTTCGGCGCGCCGGAATCACTGGTGGAGAAAGTGCCGACTGCAGACCTCGAAGACCTGGAGCCGGGCAAGCCGGACGAAGCGTCCCATGGCATCACCTATGCGCAGATCGACGCTTTCCTGCATGGGCAGCCGGTCGACCAGCAGGCGTTCGACATCATCGTCGCCACCTACCGCAAGACCCAGCACAAGCGCGAACTGCCGTTCGCCCCGTAAAAAGCTTCGCGGGACAAGCCCGCTCCCACAGGATTCTGATAAATGGACCTGTGGGAGCGGGCTTGTCCCGCGAATTGGCCCGAGAGGCCGATCCAGCTTTCGTTACTTGACTACAACCTTGCCCTTCATCATCGAGATGTGGCCTGGGAAGGTGCAGAAGAAGCTGTAGTCACCACCGGCTTCCAGCTTGGAAGTGTCGAACTTCACTTCGGTTTCCTTCTCCGGCGCGCCGATCATCTTGGTGTGGGCGATGATCGCGGCGTTGTCGGCCTTGATGTAATCCTTGTCCAGACCCTGGCCCATGCCCTCGGTGGCGATGCCCTGCATGTCGGCCGTCTTGCTGATGACCAGGTTATGGCCCATGACGTTCTTCGGCAGGTTGCCCGAGTGGGTCAGCTTGACGGTGAATTCCTTGCAGCTCTTGTCGACGGTGAATTCCTTGCTGGTGTAGGACATCTGGTCGGTCGAGTCGACAGTTACCGAACACTCGGCTGCGAAGACGGAGGCGCTGGCGAGGGTCAGCAGGGATACCGCTACAGCTTTCGCAAACATCGTGAATCTCCTTGGCAGGGGTTTTTATCAATCGCAAGACTGCCTGAAACCGCGCACCCGCTGGCTGATATGCATCAAAGGGGTGTCAAGCGGCCAGCCAGTAGAATTGTTCAATGGATTGTATACAACCAATCTAAGAGCACATCATGCCCTTTTAATGGACGATGGGACAACCTCTCATTTAGGCCCAATCCCATGTCCCACCTACATTTCATGCAATTTCTGCTCGCTACCTACGCCCACGCGAGCACAGGAGCAACCTGCGAATTCACCCGCCCGGAGTGACGCCGGCCTTGGAAGCGACGGGCATGCGCCGTACCCTGTCACCCTGTGTGAAGGGAGATGAGCAATGCCTGTATGTTCCGTTTGTGTCTTCTGTGGCGCCAGTATCGGCGCCAACCCGGCCTACCGTGACGCGGCCGTAGCGCTTGGCCAGGCCATTGCCCGGCGTGGCCTGACCCTGGTCTATGGCGGCGGCGCGGTGGGCCTGATGGGCACCGTCGCCGACGCAGCGATGGCCGTTGGCGGCGAGGTGGTGGGGATCATCCCGCAGAGCCTGATGAACGCCGAGATCGGCCACAAGGGCCTGACCCGCCTCGAAGTCGTCGATGGCATGCATGCACGCAAGGCGCGCATGGCTGAACTGAGCGATGCATTCATCGCCCTGCCTGGCGGCCTGGGCACGCTGGAGGAGCTGTTCGAGGTATGGACCTGGGGCCAGCTCGGCTACCACGCCAAGCCGCTGGGGCTGCTGGATGTGAACGGCTTCTATGAAAAGCTCGGCGGGTTCCTCGACCATATCGTCGAGGAAGGCTTCGTGCGGCCGCAGCATCGGGCGATGCTGTTGCTCGAGCAGCAGGCCGATGCGCTGCTGGACGGGATGGAACGGTTCGAGGCGCCGGTGCTGCCCAAGTGGGTCGACAAGAAGCCTGATTGATCGGTCGGACGCCGCCCTCCCTGTAGGAGCGGGCTTGCCCGCGAATGCGTCGGTGCGTTCACCCTCGCATTCGCGGGACAAGCCCGCTCCCACAGGTTTTCCAGGCTGCCGGTAAGATCAGCGCGGAATCACCGGCTGGCGCGGCTTGCGGCCCTTGCCACCCTTGGCCGCTTCCTTGCGCTCCTTGGCTGCCTGCTGGTTGCGCGCAAACGCCTCGGCCTTGGCCTTCTCACGCTTGTCCCACGGCTTGCTGCCATCACTGGCGCGCGGCGGCAGACCGGTGTGCTGGGTCAGGATCTTCTGATCCTTGCCCACCTTGTGGCTACCGGCCGGGGTCGAGTTCTTGCGACGCGCACTCTGATAGGTATCGGTCTGCGGCTGGTGCAGCGGGATGAGCTGGTGCTTGCCTGGACCGATCAGGTCGGCACGGCCCATGCGCTGCAGGGCCTCACGCAGCATCGGCCAGCCCTTCGGATCGTGGTAGCGCAAGAACGCCTTGTGCAAGCGGCGCTGCTCATCGCTCTTGACGATCTCCACCCCTTCGCTCTTGTAGGTCACCTTGCGCAGCGGGTTCTTGCCCGAGTGGTACATGGCCGTCGCCGAGGCCATAGGCGACGGGTAGAAAGCCTGCACCTGGTCGGCGCGGAAGCCGTTGGCCTTGAGCCACAGGGCCAGGTTCATCATGTCTTCGTCGGTGGTGCCCGGGTGCGCGGCGATGAAGTACGGGATCAGGTACTGTTCCTTGCCCGCCTCTTTCGAGAACTTCTCGAACATGCGCTTGAAGCGGTCGTAGGTGCCGATACCCGGCTTCATCATCTTGTCCAACGGGCCACGCTCGGTGTGCTCCGGGGCAATCTTCAGGTAGCCACCGACGTGGTGGGTGACCAGCTCCTTGACGTACTCCGGCGACTCCACCGCCAGGTCGTAACGCAGACCCGAGGCGATCAGGATCTTCTTCACACCCGGCAGGGCACGGGCCTTGCGGTACAGCTCGATCAGCGAGCTGTGATCGGTGTTGAGGTTCTCGCAGATGCCCGGGAACACGCAGGACGGCTTGCGGCAGTGCTTCTCGATGTCGGGGCTCTTGCAGGCGATGCGGTACATGTTGGCAGTCGGCCCACCGAGGTCGGAAACCACGCCGGTGAAGCCCGGTACCTTGTCGCGCATTTCCTCGATCTCGTGCAGGATCGACTCGTGGGAGCGGTTCTGGATGATGCGACCTTCGTGCTCGGTGATCGAGCAGAAGGTGCAGCCGCCGAAGCAGCCGCGCATGATGTTCACCGAGAAGCGGATCATCTCGTAGGCCGGGATGCGCTCCTTGCCGTAGGCCGGGTGCGGCACACGGGCGTAGGGCATGCCGAACACGTAGTCCATTTCCTCGGTGCTCATCGGAATGGGTGGCGGGTTGAACCACACATCCACCTCGCCATGCTTCTGCACCAGGGCGCGGGCGTTACCCGGGTTGGTCTCCAGGTGCAGCACGCGGTTGGCGTGGGCGTAGAGCACCGGGTCGTTGCGGACCTTTTCGAACGACGGCAGGCGGATCACCGACTTTTCCCGGGTCACCGCCGGGCTGTCGAGAATCTGCACGACCTTGGCTTCGTTCGGGTCTTCCACCTCGCCCTTGGCCTGCTCGATGGCACAGGCCTGGGTATCCTGGGTGTTGACGTAAGGGTTGATGATCTTGTCGACGCGGCCCGGGCGGTCGATTCGGGTGGAGTCGATCTCGTACCAGCCTTGCGGGGTGTCGCGACGCACAAAGGCAGTACCGCGCACGTCGGTGATGGTCTCGATCTTCTCGCCATTGGACAGGCGCTGAGCCACCTCGACCACCGCACGCTCGGCGTTGCCGAACAGCAGGATGTCGGCGCTGGCATCGATCAGGATCGAATGACGAACCTTGTCCTGCCAGTAGTCATAGTGGGCGATACGGCGCAGCGAAGCCTCGATGCCACCCAGCACGATCGGCACGTGCTTGTAGGCTTCCTTGCAGCGCTGGCTGTACACCAGGCTGGCGCGATCCGGGCGCGATCCGGCCAGGCCGCCAGGGGTATAGGCGTCGTCGGAACGGACCTTCTTGTCCGCGGTGTAGCGGTTGATCATCGAGTCCATGTTGCCCGCTGCGACGCCGAAGAACAGGTTCGGCTCGCCGAGCTTCATGAAGTCGTCCTTCGACTGCCAGTTCGGCTGGGCGATGATGCCCACGCGGAAGCCCTGGGCCTCCAGCAGCCGGCCGATGATGGCCATGCCGAACGACGGATGGTCGACGTAGGCGTCACCGGTCACGATGATGATGTCGCAGGAATCCCAGCCGAGCAGATCCATCTCCTCCCTGCTCATCGGCAGGAAAGGTGCTGGCCCGAAGCATTCGGCCCAGTACTTGGGATAGTCGTAGAGTGGTTTGGCTGCTTGCATGTCAGTGACCGGTTCTGGTGTGCAGGGAAATCGCGGGCGCGGAATATAGCACAAATTTTGACCAAATCCGACTAGGTTCGTGGGGATTGGTGGAGCGGGCGACCATTGGAGCTATGGGAAATATCGGTGGCTGGAGCTGGGCTTCTGGCCGCTGCGCTCGCGGTGCCTCGTATCTAGAAAAACACCAGGACCCAGAAGATTCCCCAGGAAAAACTGCTTCCGACCGGACGGCTCATCACCTGCTTCTGTGCCGAGGGGTCGTAACCCTTAAATTTTCACAAATTATTTACAGCCATTAACCCTTCGCAAGCGCCAAGCCACTAATTAACGGATGGTTTTTCTGTCAACCCGAATAATTTGAGGATTAAT
Source organism: Pseudomonas putida (assembly GCF_005080685.1). Lineage (NCBI taxonomy): Bacteria > Pseudomonadati > Pseudomonadota > Gammaproteobacteria > Pseudomonadales > Pseudomonadaceae > Pseudomonas > Pseudomonas putida. The sequence continues at coordinate 5,900,449 of NZ_CP039371.1, forward strand.
ACTACAAGCACCGGAAACAATCCCCACAACAAGCTCCCCCTGTAAATCCCGGACAGCTCTTGAACTAAGAAAAAAACAAGTGATACAAAAGCTCTGCGCACAAAGCGCATTTAAACCAACCCTAAGGAAACTCTGAAGAGGACTTCCAGATTTGGCAGAATGCCTGATCTCACCCGCCGAGACGCCTGATGAAGCAGATGACCTTCGCCGATGCCGAGTACGCCGGCAAGCGCAAGCAGACCCGCAAGGAATTGTTCCTTATCGAGATGGATCAGGTGGTGCCGTGGAAGGGTTTGATTACCCTGATCGAGCCGCACTACCCGAAGGGTGAAGGCGGTCGTCCGGCCTATCCGTTTATGGCGATGCTGCGCATACATCTGATGCAGAACTGGTTCGGCTACAGCGATCCGGCAATGGAGGAAGCGCTCTACGAAACGACCATTCTGCGCCAGTTTGCTGGGCTGAGCCTGGAGCGCATTCCCGACGAAACCACCATCCTCAACTTCCGTCGCCTGCTGGAAAAGCACGAGCTGGCGGCAGGGATTTTGGGCGTGATCAATGGCTACCTGGGAGATCGCGGCCTGTCGCTGCGCCAGGGCACCATCGTCGATGCCACGCTGATTCATGCGCCGAGTTCGACCAAGAACCAGGACGGCAAGCGCGACCCGGAAATGCACCAGGCCAAGAAAGGCAATCAATGGTACTTCGGCATGAAGGCCCATATCGGTGTGGATGACGAGTCGGGCCTGGTGCATAGTGTGGTGGGCACGGCGGCCAATGTGGCCGATGTCACGCAGGTCGATAAGCTGCTGCACGGCGACGAAAACGTGGTCTGTGCCGATGCCGGTTATACCGGAGTGGAGAAACGCCCCGAGCATGAAGGTCGTCAGGTCATCTGGCAAATTGCCGCCCGGCGTAGCACCTACCAGAAACTGGGCAAGCGCAGCGTCCTGTACAAAGCCAAGCGCAAGATCGAAAAAGCCAAAGCGCAGGTAAGGGCGAAGGTCGAGCACCCGTTCCGGGTGATCAAGCGCCAGTTTGGTTATGTGAAGACGCGCTTCCGTGGCCTGGCCAAGAACACGGCACAGCTGCTGACGCTGTTTGCCCTGTCGAATCTGTGGATGGCCCGTCGACATTTACTGAGCAATGCAGGAGAGGTGCGCCTGTAATGTGGGGAATAGCCGCCGCGAGGTGCTCGCTGCGGCTAAAAAGACAGGAATGAGTCAGTGATCTGAGCGTTTTGGGTCGACTCGCCACTTTCAAAATCAGCGATGGTCGAAGCCGGCCAGAAGCACATGGCTACTTCAGACCATCCCTAAAGGAGTAAAAGCCATGGGACGTCGCCGTTCTGAAATCAACATGCTGCAGATCACTCAAGCCATGAACTACACATTTACTGAGCCAGAAACATTGATGAAATTCAGAAGACTGCAGCAGGGTTTCTTGCCAAATATTCGACAAACTCTGGTACAGCTATTGGCTGTACCGAGAGCGAAGCCCTCTTGCACGCCCTCAATGAATCTATAGAGCGCCACGCCCTGTCGATGTACTACTTGTCGCTTTGCAAGCTGACCTCACCTCCACAGATCTACCGACCCTCCGACTCTTTTCTGGAAGACACCTTCGTCCACGACAGAAAGCTTCTCCGCCACGCGAGCAAATTGGAAATATACTTGACCCACGACTTCTATGATGTGCCATTTTGCATTGCCATTACTCGCAGCAAAAAAGAAGGCTCTCTCTGCAGCGTAGGGTCGGGAAGCTCCATAAATCCATCCACAGCAATGTATCGTGCTGTTACTGAACTAATTCAATGCGAGCAGCTTTCTGGCTCGAAAGAAAAACAAGACGATCTCACCACGAAGAAAATGCTTGCCCAATCAGCACGACTCAGCCCACTTTTACACCCGTGCCCTCGGTACGATGTGCCCACATATCATCCGCCGCGCATTGAGCTCAGCGTTCGCGGGCAGATCAAGCGCACATTGACCAACTTGCGCAAGCAAAATAAATCTGTGTTCTATCGCACCCTATACGAGCACCCAAACCTCGCCACGGCCGTACAAGTTTTTATACCCGGACTGGAGCGCTTCCACTTGATAAGGTCCGGAATGCCAGTCGCGCCACAGAGCGCATTCAACGGCTATAGGCAATGATATGCATACCTACCGAGGCCTCTTCGTCGCCCTGAGTGCGACATTAGTATTGAAAGTCGCGACCGTCGTACCCGCCCTGATCTTGGCTGACATTATCGACAACCTGTCCACTTCGGCCTCATCTTCTGTCTTCCTGCTCGGTGCCTTCATATGCCTTGTCGCACTGCAAGCCTCGTTGATCCCTTTACAAGCCTGGTGCCTGGCGCGGCTTTGCCAAGAGCGCGTGAAGCAGCTTTCCATCCAGTGGTGCCGAGAGTTGCTGAACAAACGCTTCGAGGCCTATGGACAACTCCATGGCGGAACCTTGGTAAAGGTACTGGATAGGGGAATAACGGCCCAGGAGCGATGGCTAGGCTTTCTGATTGGCTCGGCGTGGCCAGTACTGGCCGAAGCGGTGGTTCTGGTAACCCTGTTCACATACCTTGGCGCCACCTCGGCATTGATCGGTCTCGTACCCCTGAGCTTGGCCTATCTGTGGGCAAATAATCGCCTGGTGCACTGGCGCCGCCCCCGTATTGAGGCAGTAAACTCGCGGGAAGACGAACTGGCGGAACAATGGGTAGATACCTTCGCCAGTGCGTCAACGGTCAAGCTGGAGAAGGCCGAAGATGCCGCGATGTTTCCGGTCAAGCAAACACTGACGGACTATGCCGACTCAGCGGTAGGGGTTGCCTACAGTGGCGGATGGCTTCAAGGCTTGCGTACTCTTTTCATAGGCCTGGGTAGCAGTGGTTTGCTGGTGTGGGGTATCCATGATCAATCCCAGGCAACACCGCATCTGAGCCTGGGCGAGCTTGTTGCCCTCTTTACTCTGGTGAGTGGATTGCTCGCCGGCGTTGCACAACTGGCAGAAGCCTGGCGGGTGCTCGACCAGTTCCGACTCGACAAACGCAAGCTCGAACACTGGCTCCAACTTCCGGTGTTCGGCCCGACAGAATCCATAGAGACCGAGCCCTCAGAAAAAGACGCAGGACTTCGCATTACCCCCTGCCAACTCAGCGCTCGGAACGTGCTGCAACTGCTGATCGATGAGCCCTTGACCATACGTGCAGGTGAAAGGGTCGCACTGGTTGGGCCCAGCGGGTGTGGCAAGTCGACACTTCTGCATGCGCTGGCAGGAACGGTATTCCAGTTACGGGAGCATGTTTACTTGCACGGCAGGTGCCTGGCTGCGCTCCACGGGTGTGAGCAGTTCCGTCGTTTACGACTCTGCCCACAGGACGCGCACTTCATACCTGGCCCACTGCCCCGCGCAGTGCTGTTCGAGCAAGCACATGATCGCGCTCTAATCGAACGATGGCTTGAACGGCTGGGGCTGAGCAAAGAGTGGTACGAACTGGATCTGGATGCACGGGCAGAATCCATTTCGGGTGGCGAAGCCCGCAGGTTGACGTTGCTACGCTTGCTTAACCGGCCTGGAGACTTCAATTTCTTTGATGAACCCACAGCTGGGCTCGATGCCGGATCGGCTGCCAGGACCTGGGATCTGCTGTTTGAAACATTGCAAGGGAAAGGGCTAATCTGCGTAACGCATGATCAGAGTGCCCTGCAACGATTTGACCGGGTGATCACCCTGAGCGAGGGACGGATCATCAAGCAAGCGGAAACGAAGATCGCTCAAAACACTGGGCTACCTACCGCTCGCACATAACCTGAATTGCACTCCCAGCCCCTATAGCAGCAGCCCCTGTTAACTCAATGCGTTATTCGTCGTCGTCGAAGTTGTACATGCCCGGCGCAAGGTTCTCGAAGCGGGTGTACTTGCCGATGAACGCCAGGCGTACGAAACCGATAGGACCGTTACGCTGCTTGCCGATGATGATTTCCGCCACGCCCTTGTGCTCGGTCTCGGGGTGGTACACCTCGTCCCGGTACACGAACATGATCACGTCGGCGTCCTGCTCGATCGCACCCGATTCACGCAAGTCGGAGTTCACCGGGCGCTTGTTGGGACGTTGTTCCAGGGAACGGTTGAGCTGGGACAAGGCGATGACCGGGCAGTTGAATTCCTTGGCCAGGGCCTTGAGCGAGCGGGAGATCTCGGAAATCTCGTTGGTCCGGTTGTCACCGGCAGAACCCGGGATCTGCATCAGCTGCAGGTAGTCGACCATGATCATGGCGATATCGCCGTGCTCACGGGCCAGGCGGCGAGTACGCGCGCGCATTTCCGAGGGGCTGATACCGGCCGTGTCGTCGATGAACAGCTTGCGGTCGTTGAGCAGGTTCACCGCCGAGGTCAGGCGCGGCCAATCGTCGTCGTCCAGCTGGCCGGAACGCACCTTGGTCTGGTCGATGCGGCCCAGGGACGAAAGCATACGCATGATCAGCGATTCGCCTGGCATCTCGAGGGAGAACACCAGCACCGCCTTGTCGGTACGCAGCACGGCGTTTTCCACCAGGTTCATGGCGAAGGTGGTCTTACCCATCGAAGGACGGCCGGCGACGATGATCAGGTCGGCAGGCTGCAGGCCACTGGTCTTCTCATCCAGGTCGGTGAAGCCGGTGGAGACGCCGGTGATGTCGCTGTCGGAGTTGAACAGTGTATCGATGCGGTCGATGGCCATGGTCAACAGTTCGTTGACCCCCACCGGGCCGCCAGTCTTGGGTCGCGCTTCGGCAATCTGGAAGATTTGCCGTTCGGCATCATCGAGGATTTCCTCGGCGTTGCGACCCTGCGGGTTGAACGCGTTGTCGGCGATGTCGGTACTGATGCTGATCAGCTGGCGCAGCGTGGCACGTTCGCGAATGATCGCGGCGTAGGCCTTGATGTTGGCCACCGACGGGGTGTTCTTGGCCAGCTCGGCCAGGTACGCAAGCCCACCGACCTGGGTCGACAGGCCTTCCTTGTCCAACTGCTCGTGCAGGGTCACGACGTCGAACGGTTGGTTGGCGTCGGCCAGCTTGTGCACGGCACGGAAAATCAGGCGATGGTCATGTCGATAGAAATCGCCATCCGACACCTGATCCAGCACGCGCTCCCAGGCGTTGTTGTCCAGCATCAAGCCACCGAGCACAGCCTGTTCGGCCTCGATGGAATGGGGCGGGACCTTCAGGGCTGCGGTCTGCAGGTCGAGTTGTTCGGGGTTGGTGATCTCGTTCATGGCCACGAAAGAATTCTGGAGGATGAAAAAGACAAAGGGCACGGCCTGTCGGAACAGGACCGTGCCCGATGTTAACCGGCTTGGCCGCGAGCGGCCAGCCGATCAGCGCAGCTTAGGCAGCTACGACGACCACGCGTACGGTGGCTTCAACGTCGCTGTGCAGGTGCACGGCTACGTCGTATTCGCCAACCTGACGGATGGTGCCGTTCGGCAGACGAACTTCAGCCTTGGCCACTTCGACGCCCGAGGCGGTCAGGGCGTCAGCGATGTCGTGGGTGCCGATCGAACCGAACAGCTTGCCTTCGTCGCCAGCGGTGGCAGTGATGGTCACTTCCAGCTCGGCCAGTTGGGCAGCGCGGCTTTCAGCCGACGATTTACGGTCAGCAGCTGCTTTTTCCAGCTCGGCGCGACGCTCTTCGAACGCGGCCAGGTTGGCGGCGTTGGCAACGGTGGCCTTGCCGAACGGCAGCAGGAAGTTACGGCCGTAACCAGCCTTAACTTTAACTTTGTCGCCCAGGTTGCCCAGGTTAGCGACTTTTTCCAGCAGGATCAGTTCCATTTGGTAAAACCTCTTAACTTTTAACCTTCACCGTTCGCGGAGTCATTCCCCTCAGGGGACTTGCGACCGCGAAAATCAATCAGGCTGTCGACAATGGCCAGGACCACGAGTAACGGATAAATCAGCTGCATCACCAGCACCAGCGTGACGTACATGCCTACCAGCCAGAAACCGGCCAGTCGCCCCTGTGCCACCAGACCGTGCATCAGGGATACACCGGCCAGGACGAGCACCAGGCTGGAAGCGGAAGCCAGGACGATGAACTGCGGGCCGATGAACGGGCCCAACACCATCACTGCAACCAGGGCCAGCATGGCCACTCGCGGCAACTTCAGGGCGCGAAACTCGCGACCGAAGCCTCCAGGGTTGTACAACGCAGCTTGCCAATAACGCGCCAGCATCAGAGCCAGCACGCTGAACAACTGCAACATCACCGCTGTGGAAGCGACCAGCACGGGGCCGATCAGCTCACCGGGAATCACCGGCTTGCCTTCGAACTTGGGCAGGGCTTCTACAAGCGCCTTGGCCAGTACTTCGAAGGTGTCGCGCAGTACCGCGTCCAGGATGAGGCTATAGACCAACCCCAACAACACACTGGACAACAACACCCGGCTCCAGGAATGCCCGGCTCGCAACAAGGCGGCCAGCCCCAGCGTACCGACGAACACCAGCAAGGTGCTCGGGTCGCCGAAGACCCAAATGGCCACCGCGGGCAAAAGCCCCCAGGCGATGACCGTTGAAGCGTCCTTGAACCCGCGCCGCAGGAGCACGAGACTCCCGGCAGCGGCACTCAACCAGAACAGCAGCGGCAATACCGCACTTGCAACCACCACCAGGGTGGCCTGCACACGACCGCGCATGATGAAATCAGCCAACGCTCGCATGCTTATCCCTTACTACTTGTCGACGACCCGGTCTCAGCGGCCGTGGCTGTCGGTGTAGGGCAGCAGGGCCAGGAAGCGGGCGCGCTTGATAGCGGTAGCCAGCTGACGCTGATAACGAGCTTTGGTACCGGTGATACGGCTTGGAACGATTTTGCCGGTTTCGGATACGTAAGCTTTCAGGGTGTTGAGATCTTTGAAGTCGATCTCTTTCACGTCTTCAGCGGTGAAGCGGCAGAATTTACGACGACGGAAGAAACGTGCCATGTAATAGGCTCCTCAAAAGGTCCGTGGATTACTCGTCAGCGTTATCGCTGGAGTCGCTGTCATTGCTGTCGTCGCCTTCGGCGGAGTCAGCATGCTCAGGACGCTCACGACGCTCACGGCGCTCGCTGCGGTTCTCTTCGGCCTTCAGCATCTCGGACTGACCGGTAACGGCTTCGTCGCGACGGATGACCAGGTTACGGATCACGGCATCGTTGTAGCGGAAGTTGTCTTCCAGCTCGGCCAGGGCCTTGCCGGTGCACTCAACGTTCAGCATCACGTAGTGAGCCTTGTGAACATTGTTGATTGCGTAGGCCAGTTGACGACGGCCCCAGTCTTCCAGGCGGTGGATCTTGCCGCCGTCTTCTTCGATCAGCTTGGTGTAACGCTCAACCATGCCGCCGACTTGCTCGCTCTGGTCCGGGTGAACCAGGAAGATGATTTCGTAATGACGCATGAATGCTCCTTACGGGTTAGTAGTCTGCCAGCGAATCTGGTCAGACAAGGAGTGAATGACACTGTATGTCTTGCCATGGAGGGGAGGCGCATGCGCGCCTGCCAGCTCGGCAAGGGGCGCAATTGTAGAGAAGGCGGGGCGCACAAGCAAGGTGAGTGGTGAATATTTGAACAGCCGGAAACACTTTAGACCCGTCCTGCCCTTGATCGCCTGTAGGAGCGGCCTTGCGTCGCGAAAGGGCCGCGAAGCGGCCCCAGGGTTTATGCGTCAAGCTACAGATCGCCGGGACCGCTTTGCGGTCCTTTCGCGACGCAAGGCCGCTCCTACAAGAGCTGGCGCCCGGCTAAAAGATCACAATCAGCGCTTGGCCTGACGCTGGCGCACGGCCTCGAACAGACAAACGCCGGTCGCTACCGAGACGTTCAGGCTGCTGACGCTACCGGCCATCGGCAGCTTCACCAAGAAATCGCAATGCTCGCGGGTCAGGCGGCGCATACCCTTGCCTTCTGCACCCATGATCATCACCAGCGGCCCGGTCAGGTCCTGCTGGTAGATCTCCTGTTCGGCCTCGCCGGCAGTGCCGACCACCCACAGGCCACGCTGCTGGAGTTTTTCCAGGGTACGCGAGAGATTGGTCACGGCCACCAGCGGAATGACTTCCGCCGCGCCGCAGGCCACCTTGCGCACCACCGGCGTCAGGGTCGCCGATTTGTCCTTCGGCACCACGACCGCCGTGGCACCGGCGGCATCCGCAGTACGCAGGCAGGCGCCCAGGTTATGGGGATCGGTGACACCGTCCAACACCAGGATCAGCGGCGGCGTCTGCGTGCGTTCGAGCAATTCCTCGAGCATCAATTCGCCCCACACCTGGCTCGGACTGACCTCGGCCACCACCCCCTGGTGCACGCCTTCTACCCATGCATCCAGTTCACGGCGCTCGGCCTGGCCGACCGGCACGCGGTTCTCCGCGGCCAGTGCCAGCAACGCCTGGACGCGCGGCTCGCTGCGCCCCTCCGACAGCCAGATCTGCTTGACCCGCTTCGGATGGTGCTGCAGCAATGCCTGCACGGCGTGCACGCCGTAGATCTTTTCCAGCTGACTCATGACTTGCTCTTGCTCTTGCGTGGCGCGCCGGACTTCGACGGCCCCTTACGGTGCTTGGTCGGCTTGCCGGACGACTTGCCGCCCTTGTCCGACTTGCTGCTGGCGTGACCGCCGGTGCGGGCCTCGCTCATCAGCGCCTTCTTCATCTCGCGGCTCTTGCGCACTTCGGCATTGCGCTGCACGGCGTCCTTCGGGAAGTACGCTTCGGCGGTTTCGCTCTTGCGGCTGCGCGGCTTGGGCGTGGCCCTGGCCGGGGTTTCCGACGCAGGCTCGGCCTTCTCGGTGACAGGCGCAGCGCCACGCCCCTTGCGACCGACCGGTGCGGCGAGCTGCTTGTCGGAGACTTCGAAGTCGATCTTGCGCTCGTCCAGATCGACGCGCATGACCTTGACCTCGATGGTATCGCCGAGGCGGAAACTGCGACCGCTGCGCTCGCCCGACAGACGGTGGTGCACCGGGTCGAAGTGGTAGTAGTCGCCGGGCAGTGCGCTGACATGCACCAGGCCCTCGACATAGATGTCGGTGAGCTCGACGAACAGGCCAAAACCGGTGACCGCGGTGATGACACCCGGGAAGGTCTCGCCGACGCGGTCTTTCATGAACTCGCACTTGAGCCAGTTGACCACGTCACGGGTGGCCTCGTCGGCCCGGCGCTCGGTCATCGAGCACTGCTCGCCGAGCTGGTCGAGGGTGTTCACGTCATACGGGTAGATGCGCGCCTTGGGGATGCTCATCGCGCCGGCACGCTTGACGTGCGGGGTATCGACCTTGGAGCGGATGACGCTGCGGATGGCACGATGCACCAGCAGGTCCGGGTAACGGCGAATCGGCGAGGTGAAGTGCGTGTACGCCTCGTAGTTCAAGCCGAAGTGGCCGTTGTTGTCGGTGCTGTACACCGCCTGGCTCAGCGAGCGCAGCATCACGGTCTGGATCAGGTGGAAATCCGGGCGCCCGGCGATGCTCGCCAGCAGGGCCTGGTAATCCTTTGGCGAGGGGTCCTTGCCCTTGTGCAGGGTCAGGCCCAGTTCGCCGAGGAAGGCGCGGAGTTTTTCCAGGCGCTCCGGAGGCGGGCCGTCGTGCACGCGGTACAGCGAAGGTACGCCGTGCTTTTGCAGGAACTCGGCAGTGGCGACGTTGGCCGCCAGCATGCATTCCTCGATCAGCTTGTGAGCGTCGTTGCGCACGGTCGGGCGGATTTCCGCGATCTTGCGCTCATCGCCGAAGATGATGCGGGTTTCCTGGGTCTCGAAGTCGATCGCGCCACGGGCATGACGGGCGTCGACGAGCACCTTGTACAGGTTGTACAGGTTCTTGAGGTCCGGCAGGACCTCCTTGTACTCCTCGCGCAGCGCCTTGCCTTCACGGGTACGCGAATGCTCCAGCATGCTGCTGACCTTGTTGTAGGTCAGGCGGGCGTGGGAGTGGATCACGCCTTCGTAGAACTGGTAGTCGACCATCTGGCCGGCCTTGTTCATGGTCATCTCGCAGACCATGGCCAGGCGATCGACGTGCGGGTTCAGCGAGCACAGGCCGTTGGACAGCTCCTCGGGGAGCATCGGCACCACGCGCTCGGGGAAGTACACCGAGTTGCCGCGCTGCTGGGCTTCGACATCCAGGGCCGAGCCCAGGCGCACGTAGCTGGAAACGTCGGCGATGGCCACGTACAGGCGCCAGCCACCGGAGAACAGGCGCAGCTTGCCCAGTGGCTCGCAGTACACGGCGTCGTCGAAGTCGCGGGCATCCTCGCCGTCGATGGTGACGAAGGGCAGATGGCGCAGGTCGATGCGCTTTTCCTTGTCCTTTTCCTCGACTTCGGAGCGGAACTTGCGCGCTTCCTTGATCACGTCCTTGGGCCAGACATGCGGAATGTCGTAGCTGCGCAGCGCCACGTCGATTTCCATGCCTGGGGCCATGTAGTTGCCAATCACCTCGACCACGTCACCCTGCGGCTGGAAACGCGGGGTCGGCCAGTGGGTGATCTTGATCTCGACGAACTGGCCGATCTTGGCGCCGCCGTTACGGCCCGCGGTCACCAGCACTTCCTGCTGGATCTTCGGGTTGTCCGGGGTCACGTAGCCGATGCCACCTTCTTCGAAGTAGCGGCCGACCACGCTTTCATGGGCGCGGGAGATGACCTCCACCAACACGCCTTCGCGGCGGCCGCGGCGATCGGTACCGGAGACCCGGGCCAACGCCCGGTCGCCGTCGAACACCAGGCGCATCTGCGCGGGGCTGAGGAACAGGTCGTCGCTGCCGTCATCGGGGATCAGGAAGCCGAAGCCGTCGCGATGGCCGGAGACACGGCCACAGATCAGGTCCAGCTTGTCTACCGGGGCATAGGTGCCGCGCCGGGTATAGATAAGCTGGCCGTCACGTTCCATGGCACGCAGTCGGCGGCGCAGAGCTTCGATCTGGTCTTCCTCGTGAAGACCGAATTCGGCCGCCAGCTCCTCGCGTGCGGCCGGTTCGCCACGGTCGGCGAGGCGCTGCAGGATCAGCTCACGGCTGGGGATGGGGTTGTCGTATTTTTCCGCTTCGCGAGCGGCCTCGGGATCGAGGGATTGCCAATCGGCCATCAGAAGGGGTTCACCTTGGGGTATATAGATATGAATTCTGGCATAGGCGTATTGAAACCGGAAATCTCGGCATTGGACAGCCCCAGAGGCATGTCCAGGTAACGGCAATAGGCCTGTGGAATCAACAAGTTGAATTTTTTGAATTTTTTTTTGATCGGGGGCTTTACAGCCCTCGGAGGCGTCCGTATAGTGCGCACCACAACGACGGACAGCCGACGTTGTAGTTGAGATGAAGCGCGATGTAAAGCATCATGTGACCTCGACGAAATGTGTGCCCAGGTGGCGGAATTGGTAGACGCGCTGGTTTCAGGTATCAGTGACTTAACGGTCGTGGAAGTTCGAGTCTTCTCCTGGGCACCAATGATTTTCAAGTAATAGATGACCAAGGATCTATTACGACTGAGTGAAGCGAACAATAGTCGCCTTCTTCAGATGATGCAAAGCTTTGCCCAGGTGGCGGAATTGGTAGACGCGCTGGTTTCAGGTATCAGTGACTTAACGGTCGTGGAAGTTCGAGTCTTCTCCTGGGCACCATACAAAAACCCACTAGCTTGCTAGTGGGTTTTTTCTTGCCTGCGATTTTTGCATCGCCCTCCCCTGCCGGCATTTCCCGGCGATTGCCCTCGCCGAAAGCCCTGATGAATTTCTCGTCGCCGGGCCACTTGAGAACCGATTTCGTTTACCATTGTTGCCAAATATGTAGCCGTAAGCGAGGAAGTACCCGCATGACGATCCGCCCGCAACCGCTGATGCGCACCCTGGCCGCCGCTGTTCTAAGCCTGGTGATCGGCGCTCCGGCCGCCATGGCAGACGAGCCTGTCACGCTGACCATGTACAACGGCCAGCACAAGGAAATCGGCGAAGCCATCGCCAAGGCCTACGAGGCCAAGACCGGTATCCATATCAATATCCGCAAGGGCAGCAGCAACCAGCTGGCCAGCCAGATCATCGAGGAAGGCGACCGTTCGCCGGCCGACATCATCTATACCGAAGAGTCGCCACCGCTGAACAACCTCGGTCAATTGGGCCTGCTGGCCAAGATCGACGACGCGACCTTGAACATGCTGCCCAAGGAGTATGTCGGCGCCGACGGCACCTGGATGGGCGTGACCGCACGTACCCGTGTGGTGGTGTTCAACCCGAAGAAGATCGACGAGAAAGACCTGCCGACCACGGTGATGGACTTCGCCAACCCCGAGTGGGATGGTCGTGTCGGCTACGTGCCGACCAGCGGCGCCTTCCAGGAGCAGGCCGTGGCCATCCTCAAGATGCATGGCCGCGAAGCTACCGAAGAATGGCTGACCGGCCTGAAAGCCTTCGGCAAAACCTACACCAACAACATGGTCGCCCTGAAGGCCGTGGAGAAAGGTGAAGTCGCCGCCGTCCTGGTCAACAACTACTACTGGTACGCCCTGGAGCGCGAGCGCGGCAAGCTCGACTCCAAGCTGTACTACCTGGCCGATGGCGATGCCGGTAACCTGGTGACCATCTCCGGCGCCGGCGCGGTCAAGGCCAGCAAGCATCCGAAGGAAGCCCAGGCCCTGCTCAACTGGATGGCCAGCGAAGAAGGCCAGCGCGTGATCACCCAGACCACCGCCGAGTATCCTCTGCACAAGGGCATGGTCTCCGACCGCGGCCTGAAACCGTTCGAAGACCTGCGCCCGCCGAAGATCTCGCCGGCCGACCTGGGCAATGCCGAGGAAGCGCTGGAGCTTGAACGCGAGATCGGTCTGCTCTGATGACTGCCGCCCTGTCCGAACCGGTGCCGGTACGCTTCGTCCCCCGCCGCAAGCGCGCCTCCATTTGGGTGGTGCTGCCTGTGCTGTTCCTGGTGGCAATGAGCTTGCTGCCATTGCTCTACGTCGCCATGAAGGCCTGGGAAGCAGGCTGGCGCGAAGCGTTGCACCTGCTCTGGCGCCCGTTCGTATGGGGCCTGATGCGCAACACCCTGATGCTGATGGCCGGCGTGACGCTCACCTGCATGGTGGTCGGCCTGGCATTGGCCTGGCTGCTCGAGCGCAGCAACCTGCCGGGCCGCAGGCTCTGGGGCGTGGTGCTGTGCCTGCCGTTCGCCGTGCCATCGTTCGTCAGCAGCTTCACCTGGGTGTCGCTGAGCTCGGACTTCGAAGGCCTGGGCGGCGCGATCATGGTCATGGCGCTGTCCAAGTACCCGCTGGTGTTCCTGCCAGTGGCGGCGACCCTGCGCAACCTCGACACCTCGGTTGAGGAATCGGCCCGCACCCTGGGCTATGGCAGCTGGGGCGTGTTCCGCAAGATCACCCTGCCGCTGCTGTGGCCGTCGATGCTCGGCGGTGCACTGCTGATCGCCCTGCACATGCTGGTCGAGTTCGGCGCGCTGTCGATCCTCGGGCTGCAGACCTTCACCACCGCGATCTACCAGCAGTTCGAACTGGAGTTCAGCAACGCTAACGCCGCCATGCTTTCGGCAGTATTGCTGGCGCTGTGCCTGTTGATGTTGTGGCTGGAGCTGCGCGTACGCGGCAAGGCGCGCCACGTGCGCATCGGCCAGGGCGTGGCACGCCGCGGCCAGCCGGTGCGCCTGCGCGGCTGGATGCCGCTGGCCCAGTTGTTCTGCCTGGGCCTGGCGATCCTGGGCAGCGGCATTCCGCTGGCCATGCTCGGTTACTGGCTGAGCGTCGGCTCGTCGGCTGCATTCCCGGTGGCAGCCATCAGCAAGGCCCTGATCACCTCGCTGTCGGTCTCACTGGGCGGCGCAGGCTTCTGCGTGCTGCTGGCGTTGCCGGTGAGCTTCCTGGTTGTACGCTACAAAGGTCGTCTGGCGATCTGGGCCGAGCGCTTGCCTTACCTGCTGCACGCCCTGCCCGGCTTGGTCATCGCCCTGACCCTGGTGGTGTTCTCGCTGCACTACGTGCCGGCGCTGTACCAGACCACCGCACTGTTGCTGCTGGCCTACGCACTGCTGTTCCTGCCGCTGGCCCAGGCACCGGTACGTACCGCGCTGAACAAGGCTTCGCCAACCCTCGAAGAGGCCGCTCGTACGCTGGGGGCGAGCAGCTTCGCGGCATTCTGCCGGGTCACCCTGCCGATCATCTTCCCGGCATTGGCAGCCGCCTTCGCCCTGGTGTTCCTGGATGCCATGAAGGAGCTGACCGCCACCCTGCTGCTCAGCCCGACCGGCATGACCACCCTGGCCACCGAGGTCTGGGCGCATACCGCCAACGTCGAGTTCGCGGCGGCGGCGCCTTATGCTGCCCTGCTGATCGTGGTGTCGGGGTTGCCGGTGTATCTGCTGACCACGCGGATGTACCTGAACAAGGCGTAGCCTGCTTCGCGGGCTTGCCCGCGAAGCTCCCAACCCGACAGCCTCCACTCAAGCCCTGAACTGCCCCAGGCTCGCCCGCAACTGGGCCGCGAGATCATCCAGCACCTTGCTGCTGGCAGTGGTCTGCATCACCACCTCGGCCGAGCGCTCAGCCTGGGCGTGGATGTTCTCCACCCGACCACGCACCGCCTGAGCGCCATGGGCCTGCTGCTCGGCGGCGCGGGTCGCCAGGCCAATGGCGGCATGCACCTGTTCAACCGCCGCCTGTACAGATTGCTGCCGACGCTCGTTGTCACGCAGCACCAGCAAACCTTCGCTGGCCTTGAGCCCGGCCTGGCCAATGGTCGCCACCGCTTCCTTCGCACCTTTCTGCAAGGCAGCGATATGCGCCTGGATATCCCCCGTCGAGCTCTGCGTCTTGCTCGCCAGCGCCCTCACCTCATCCGCCACCACGGCAAAGCCACGCCCGGTTTCACCGGCCCGCGCAGCTTCGATGGCGGCATTGAGCGCCAGCAGGTTGGTCTGTTCGGCAATGCCGTGGATGACCGTCAGTACCACTTCGATCTGCTCGCTCTGCTTGGCCAGCCGCTCAATGACCTGGGAGCCGTTCTCGACCTGGCTGGCGAGGCTCTCGATTAGGCTCGCCAGTTGCGTCGAGGAACGGCTGTTCTGGTCGGTGGCCTGACGAATGTCCACGACCTGCTGCAAGGCAGCCTGCATCGCATGGCTTTCGGCCTGCGCCTCGTCGGCCATGCTCGACAGAGCACGCAGGCTGGCCGCAACCTCGTCACGTTGTAACGCAGCGGCAGCATCGGCACCGGCATTGCGTTGCGCCATGCTGTCGATCTCGATACCGGTGCGCTGGGCCACCTCGCCGGCCTCGCGGACGATGGGCTGCAGCTTGTCGACGAAACGATTGACCGCCGAGGCCATATCACCGATCTCATCGCGGCTGTCGAGTGGAACGCGGCGGGTCAGGTCGCCTTCGCCAGCCGCCAAGTCATCGAGCGCAGCGATCAACAGGCGCAGCTTGCTCAGCACCCGCCGCCCAAGCACCAGGGCCACCGCCAGCAGCACCCCAAGGCCAACCAGCGCCAGCCCCAGACCAATGCGCCAGCGCAGCGTTTCAGCGGCCTCGCGCACGGCCTGCGCGGTATTGGCCTGCATAGCTGCGGCACTGCCTTGGGCCGTGGCCAGGCGCTCGCGCAGGGCCTTGCCGCTGTCGGCGGCAGCGGCGCCAAGGCTGTCGCCCACCAGTTGCTCGCCACTGTCGATCAACGCCGCGAAACGCTGATCGAGCGCCGTCAGCTGCTGCTCCACGCCAGCAGTGGACACCCCCATCAGCACCTTGCCGATCTGCGCACCATTAGGGCTGATCGAAGCCTCGACGTAGTACACCGATGGGTCGCGCCGGGCAGCATCGAGCACTTTGTCCAGTGCCCGCTCGCCCTGGCCCTTTTCCATCAGCGCCTGGTTGATCGGATTCTGCCGGTTCAGGTAGCGGGTCAGGTGCTGCCCCTGGGCATCGTCATAGATCACGAACAACACGTTCGGATTGCGCTGCGCACGACGAGCGAACTCAGACAAGGTCGGCACATCGTTGTCCCAGATGGCCCGGGGCGCTACCGAGGCCAGCAGTTCGGCCATGTCGTTGGCAGACTCCTTGAGGCTTTTCTCCAGCGTCACTCGCAACTGCTGTTGCTCAGCCTGCAAACGCGCCGAAAGACCGGCACTGAGGCGCTGGCGGGTACTGCTGGAAAGGCTCTCAAGGCCCGAACGCACATCTTGCCCAGCCTGCTCCAGCTCGCCGGCAAGCGCGCGACTGTCGGCGCCCAGGCGCTGGCCGAGGTCGGCTTCCAAGGCGGTGACGGTGCTCCGGGTCAGCGCTACGGCAACCAGCACCTGCACCAAAAGGGCGATACCAAGCGCTACAAACACAGGCCGCAACAGGCGGCTTCGTAACAGTGAAAAGATGGCAGACACGGTGTAACCCTCGTGTTCTCTGGCGCCACTATTTTGATGGCATCCACGAAGGCGTTGTCAGAGCAAGAGCTGTGCCGGGCGCGGCGGGGATATCGGCCAAGCCTCGGTACCCACCAAGAAAAACGCCGCAGGCCCTTTCGGGACTGCGGCGTCGGACCAGCCGGAAGGCTGATCAGGCGAACGGATGACGCAGCACGATAGTCTCGTTGCGATCCGGGCCGGTGGAGATGATGTCGATCGGCGCGCCGATCAGTTGCTCGATGCGAGTGATGTAGGCACGCGCATTGGCCGGCAGCTCTTCCAAGGTCTTGGCACCCAGGGTCGATTCGCTCCAGCCCGGCAGCTCTTCGTACACCGGCTGCAGGCCGATGTAGCTGTCGGCGTCGGTAGGGGCTTCGATCACTTCACCATTTTCATCCTTGTAACCTACGCAGATGTTGATGGTTTCCAGGCCGTCCAGTACGTCCAGCTTGGTCAGGCAGATGCCCGAGATGCTGTTGACGTCGATGGCGCGACGCAGGATCACGGCGTCGAACCAGCCGCAACGACGAGCGCGGCCGGTGGTGGAGCCGAACTCGTGGCCGCGCTTGGCCAGGGTGGCGCCGGTTTCATCGAACAGCTCGGTTGGGAACGGACCGGAACCGACACGGGTGGTGTAGGCCTTGGTGATACCGAGGATGTAGTCGAGGTACATCGGGCCAACGCCGGAACCGGTGGAGATACCGCCAGCGGTGGTGTTGGAGCTGGTGACGTACGGGTAGGTACCGTGGTCGATGTCCAGCAGCGAGCCTTGGGCGCCTTCGAACATGATGTCCTTGCCGGCGCGACGCAGGTTGTGCAGTTCGGCGGTGACGTCGAGCATCATCGGCTTGAGCTGCTCGGCGTAGGCCATGCACTCGTCCAGGGTCTGCTGGAAGTCGATTGCCGGCTCTTTGTAGTAATTCACCAGTTGGAAGTTGTGGTAGTCCAGCAGCTCACCCAGCTTGGCGGCAAAACGCTCGCGGTGGAACAGGTCGCCGACGCGCAGGCCGCGGCGCGCAACCTTGTCTTCGTAGGCTGGGCCGATGCCGCGACCGGTGGTGCCGATCTTGGCTTCGCCACGGGCCTTTTCGCGAGCCTGGTCCAGGGCCACGTGGTACGACAGGATGAGCGGAGCAGCCGGGCTGATGCGCAGGCGCTCGCGCACCGGTACACCCTTCTCTTCCAGCTTGGTGATTTCACGCATCAGGGCATCTGGCGCTACGACCACGCCGTTGCCGATCAGGCACTGTACGCCTTCACGCAGGATGCCGGACGGAATCAGGTGCAGAACGGTTTTTTCACCGTTGATCACCAGGGTGTGGCCCGCGTTGTGGCCACCCTGATAGCGCACTACGGCGGCAGCATGTTCGGTCAGCAGATCGACGATCTTGCCTTTGCCCTCATCACCCCACTGGGTGCCCAGGACGACGACATTCTTACCCATTACATTGGTCCTCATTCACGCAAACTTGGTGCCGGCCTACTGCCGACGCAGAAACTCAGTGGGTCAGCGGCAGAACCTGCCAGCGCCCGTCTTGCTGAATCAATTGCCGATCACAATCCGCCTCGAGAGCAGCACTCAACGGCTGGCCAGGCAGAGCCTGGACCACACGCTGGCCCTCGGTGCGCAACTGGCAGACCTGCTGCCAGAGGGCCGCGTCACCACTGTCCGGCATCCAGATGCCGCCAGTTGGCAATACGACCTCCGCTCGCCCCAGTGTGACCAGGGTCTTCAAATCCGTGGAGAATCCGGTAGCCGGGCGTGCCCGGCCGAAATCGGCGCCGATGTCGTCGTAACGACCGCCCTGGGCGATGGACTGGCCTTCACCGGGCACGAACACGGCGAACACCACGCCGGTGTGGTAGTTGTAGCCACGCAGCTCGCCGAGGTCGAAGTACAGCGGCAGGTCCGGGAAGCGCGACGCCAGGCGATCGGCGATCGCCAGCAGGTCGTCCAGCGCCGCCAGCACGCTGGCCGGAGCACGACCGAGACGTACGCGGGCCTCGGCCAGCACTTCGCGGCCACCGCACAGCTCGACCAGGGCGCGCAGCATGTTGCCCAGGTCCTTCGGCAGGTCGGCGGTGAGCGCCTGCACTTCATCGACCGCCTTGCGCTGCAGGGCGTCGAACAGCTGCTGCTCGACCGCGCCGGACAGGCCGGCAGCACGGGCCAGGCCGCGGTAGATACCGACGTGGCCAAGGTCCATGTGCACATCCGGCACATCGGCCAGTTGCAGCGTGGCGAGCATCAGGCTGATGACTTCGACGTCGCTGGTTGGGCTGGCATCGCCGTACAGCTCGGCACCCAGCTGGATCGGGCTGCGCGAGGTGGAAAGGGCACGTGGCTGGGCGTGCAGCACGCTGCCGGCGTAGCACAGGCGGCTCGGGCCTTCACGGCGCAAGGTATGGGCGTCGATGCGCGCTACCTGCGGTGTGAAGTCGGCGCGAAAGCCCATCAAACGGCCAGACTGCGGGTCGACCACCTTGAAGGTGCGCTGGTCCAGGTCCTGGCCGGCGCCGGTAAGCAGCGACTCCAGGTACTCGATATGCGGGGTGACGACCAGTTCGTAGCCCCAACTCTGGAACAGGTCCAACACCTGGCGCCGCGCGATCTCGATACGCGCGGCCTCCGGTGGCAGTACTTCCTCGATGCCATCTGGCAGCAGCCAGCGGTCTACCGTTGCCATTACGCCATTTCCCCTCTGGTCCGGGCGGCTTGCCAGCAGGCGAGCCGTCAGTAAAGCAGGCATTGGCGCACAGCAGCAGGCAGCACTGATCCCAGCGCCACCACCGTACCCAATACCCTCTAATTGCCTTGCGAGCTGACCAAACCGTCAACCGGCGGTTCGCCAATCAACCTTGCAGACGCAAAAAAGCCGGGAAATTTCCCGGCTGACTCATCATACACCCCTTTTCCTTCAGGATGCACCCCGCCTGGTGCATTAGCTGCCGGGCGGGGTGATTCCGGTTCGGACGATCAGGGCTTGCTCTTGTCCATGAAGCGGAAGAACTCGTTCTTCGGATCCAGGACCAGCACGTCGCTCTTGCTGGAGAAGCTGTCGCGGTAGGCCTGCAGGCTACGGTAGAACGCGTAGAAATCAGCGTCCTGGGTGTAGGCCTTGGCGTAGATGGAGGCCGCCTGGGCGTCGCCATCACCACGGGTCTCTTCCGCTTCGCGATAGGCTTCTGCCAGCAGTACACGGCGCTGACGGTCGGCGTCGGCGCGAATACCTTCGGCCAGCTCGTTACCCTTGGCGCGGTGCTCGCGGGCTTCACGCTCACGCTCGGTGCTCATACGATCGAACACGCTGCGGTTGACTTCCTTCGGCAGGTCGATGGCCTTGACGCGGACGTCGATGACCTCGATCCCCAGCTCCTTGTTGGCCATGCGGTTCAGCGAGGCAGTGATGTCGGCCATCAGCGCGTCACGTTCACCGGAGACCACCTCGTGCAGGGTGCGTTTACCGAACTGGTCACGCAGGCCGCTTTCCAGACGACGCGACAGACGCTCGTCGGCGATCTGCTTGAGGCCGGACGTGGCGGTGTAGAAGCGCTCGGCATCCTGGACGCGCCACTTGGCGTAGGCGTCGACCATCACCGCTTTCTTCTCCAGGGTCAGGAACCGCTGGGTCGGGGCGTCGAGGGTCATCAGGCGGGCGTCGAACTTGCGCACCTGGTTCACGTAAGGAACCTTCACGTGCAAGCCTGGCTGGACATCGGCCTGGACCACACGGCCAAATTGCAGCAGGACCGCACGTTCGGTCTGGGACACGATGTAGAAGCTGTTCCAGGCCACGACGGCCAGCACCACTGCGGCGATCAGGGCGATCAGCGATTTATTGCTCATCAGCGGCTCTCCCTAGTACGCAGCGGCTGCTGTTGCTGTTGCATGTCCTGCGCTGCACGGCTGGCCGCATCGTTGACCGATGGCGACACGCTGGCCGATGGCGCGGACGGGTTGCGGCTGCCTTCGACCATCTTGTCCAGCGGCAGGTAGAGCAGGTTGTTCTGCCCATCCTTGGTCGCCACCATGACCTTGCTCGAATTGCTGTAGACCGCTTGCATGGTCTCCAGGTACAGACGCTGACGCGTCACCTCAGGGGCCTTGTGGTATTCGCCGACCAGCTTGGTGAAGCGATCCGCTTCACCCTTGGCGCGGGCGATGACTTCGTCGCGATAACCGTTGGCGTCCTCGATGATGCGCTGGGCCTGACCACGGGCCTCGGGCACCACGCCATTGGCGTAGGACTCGGCCTGGTTGCGGGCACGCTGCTCGTCTTCGCGGGCACGGATCACGTCGTCGAAGGCTTCCTGCACTTCACGCGGGGCTGCCGCGCTCTGTACGTTGACCTGGGTGACGGTGATACCGGTACGGTAGTTGTCGAGGAAGCGCTGCAGGCGTTCGCGGATGTCCACGGCCATCTGCTCACGACCCTCGGTCAGCACCTGGTCCATCGAGGTGGAACCCACCACGTGGCGCAGGGCGCTATCGGTCGCATGCTGCAGGCTCACCTCGGGCTGGTCGACGTTGAGCACGAAGTCCTGCAGGTTGGTGATCTTGTACTGCACGGTCAGTGGCACCTCGACGATGTTCTCGTCTTCGGTGAGCATCTGCCCCTGCTTGGTATAGGCACGCTCACGCGTGACGTTTTCCATGTACTTGCGATCAATTGGCGGGAAGTAGATGTTCAGGCCGGGACCGACCGTCTCATAGTACTTGCCGAAGCGCAGCACCACGGCCTGCTCCTGCTCGTCGACCACGTACACGGCGCTGTACAGCCAGATCGCGGCCAGCACTGCCAGGCCGATGCCCAGCAGCCCGAGGCCACCGCCCCTGCCGACATTGCGATCACCGCCACCACGTTTCTTGCCACCGCCGAACATGCCATTGAGGCTGTCCTGCAGTTTGCGGAAGGCCTCGTCCAGATCCGGCGGACCTTTCTTGTCACCACCACCGCCGCCGCCACCACGGCGACCGCCCCAGGGATCCTGATTGTTCGAGTTGCCACCCGGCTCGTTCCAAGCCATAGCGCTCTCCATCTGATAAAGCAAAGACGCACCCACGGCGCGCCGTCCAATGCTACAGAATGCCTGTCACTGCTGCCCGGCCACCTCGCCGGGCATTTATTGCAAAGTGTGTTGCTGGACAAACACTTGCGGCTCCATGCCTTCACGGCTGACCAGGCGATTCAGTTCGACCCTGGGCAGTCGCACGCTCAGCAGGCTGCGCCCTTCTTCGTCATGCTCTTCACTCTGCACCGCACCCAAAGCGAAGAATTGCGCGCGCAAGCGGGCAAAACGTTGCTCCAGGCACAAAATACCGACAAACAGATCGTCCCCCAGCAACTCGGCGACTGCCTGACCCACCAACTCCAGGCCTCGACCATCACGGGCGGAAACCCAGACCCGCTCAGGCTTGCCATCGGCATCGCGTTGAATCTGCGGCTCGACATCTTCAAGCAGGTCGAGTTTGTTATAGACCTCGAGGATCGGCAAGCCTTCGGCACCGATCTCGCCCAATACCGCCAGCACCTGCTCGATCTGTTCCATGCGGTCGGGCTCGTGAGCGTCGATCACATGCAGCAACAAGTCGGCATTGCTCGACTCTTCGAGCGTAGCCCTAAATGCCTCGACCAGCTTGTGTGGCAGGTGGCGAATGAAGCCTACGGTGTCGGCCAGCACGATCGGACCCAGGTCAGCCAGCTCCAGCCGGCGCAAGGTCGGGTCGAGGGTGGCGAACAGCTGGTCGGCGGCGTAGACCTCGGAGGTGGTCAGGGCGTTGAACAGGGTGGACTTGCCGGCGTTGGTGTAGCCCACCAGCGAAACCGACGGGATCTCGGCGCGACGACGGCCACGGCGGGCCTGCTCGCGCTGACTGCGAACCTTCTCCAGGCGTGCCTTGATCTGCCGCAGGCGCACCCGCAGCAAGCGGCGGTCGGTTTCCAACTGAGTCTCGCCCGGGCCGCGCAGGCCGATACCACCCTTCTGCCGCTCAAGGTGGGTCCAGCCGCGCACCAGCCGCGTGCTCATGTGCTCGAGCTGGGCCAGTTCGACCTGCAGCTTGCCTTCATGGGTACGCGCCCGCTGGGCGAAGATATCGAGGATCAGCCCGGTGCGATCCAGCACGCGACATTCGAAGACGCGCTCGAGGTTGCGTTCCTGGCTGGGCGTGAGGGTGTGATTGAAAATCACCAGATCTACCTGTTCGGCTTTGACCAGGTCGCGTAATTCCTCGACCTTGCCGCTGCCAATCAGGTATTTGGCCGTAGGCTGGTGTCGCGCTACAGTCACCAGCGAAACGATTTCCGCTCCGGCCGACAGAGCCAACTCCTGAAACTCCTGCGGATCTTCGCGCGCCTCAGGGTTCTGACCTTCCAAGTGAACGAGCAACGCCCGCTCACCACCACCGTGGCGCTCAAAGAACAATGCAGGCTCCTATCAGGCGTTGCCTGGCTCGCTGTCACCGCTGTCGGAATCGGACGGGCTTGGCAGGCGAACCGGACGGGCAGGAACCACGGTCGAAATGGCGTGCTTGTAGACCATCTGGCTGACGGTGTTCTTCAGCAGCACCACGAACTGGTCGAAGGATTCGATCGAGCCCTGCAGCTTGATGCCGTTGACCAGGTAGATGGAAACCGGGACCTTTTCTTTTCTCAAGGTATTCAAGTAAGGGTCTTGTAGCGAATGCCCTTTTGACATATGCCGCACTCCTGTAAGGATCAATAGTAGAAAATCAAAGAAAATCGATAAATTAGGCCGCCCCTTCGCAAGAATAGACGGCTATCAGCAGGGACTCAGCTCAATATGGAGACGGCTCCCAGGTATTTCAAGGTGCGGGACAGATTGTCGCAGGCCAGGCTATCGAGCCAGTGCGCGTCGTTCCAACCACGCAACCAGGTGAACTGCCGCTTGGCCAACTGGCGTGTGGCAATGATACCGCGTTCACGCATCTCATTCTCAGTCAGCTGGCCATCGAGGTAATCCCAGACCTGCCTGTACCCCACTGCCCGTATAGACGGCAGCCCGGCGTGCAAGTCACTTCTGGCTCGCAGCGATCGGACCTCGTCGACGAAGCCCTGTTCCAGCATCTGTGAAAATCGTAACGCAATTCGCTGATGCAGAATGTGACGATCTGTAGGAGCAATCGCCAAACTTGCGACAGTATAGGGCAAATGCCCGTCAGCGCCTGCGTCTGCGCCGCTACTTTCCGCGAATTGACGCTGGCGATGGGCTGTCATGCTCTGCCCACTCACCCGGTAGACCTCCAGGGCGCGGATCAGCCGCTGAGGGTCGTTGGGGTGGATGCGGGCCGCCGACTCCGGGTCGACCTCGGCCAATTGCCTGTGCAATTCGGCCAGCCCCAGCGCCAGGGCCTCGGCCTCGAGTTCGGCGCGCACCGCGGGATCGGCAGGCGGCATGTCCGCCAGGCCTTCCACCAGCGCCTTGTAATACAGCATGGTGCCGCCCACCAGCAGCGGAATCTTGCCGCGCGCGGTGATCTCGGCCATGGCCGTCAGGGCATCCTTGCAGAAGCGCGCGGCCGAGTAGCTCTCGGCCGGGTCGAGGATGTCGATCAAGCGGTGCGGGTGCGCGGCCAGCAGCGCCTTGGATGGCTTGGCGGTGCCGATGTCCATGTCACGGTAGACCAGCGCCGAATCGACACTGATGAGTTCGCACGGCAGGACCTTGGTCAGCTCGATGGCGAGGTCGGTCTTGCCGGCCGCCGTCGGGCCCATGAGGAATATCGCAGGAGGCTTGCCGCTCATTTCATCGACCGCGCAGGAAAAGTTTGTCCAGGTCATCCAGGCCCATCTGGGTCCAGGTCGGTCGACCGTGGTTGCATTGGCCGCTGCGTTCGGTGTTTTCCATGTCACGCAGCAGCGCGTTCATCTCGGGGATGGCCAGGCGGCGATTGGCGCGCACCGCACCGTGGCAGGCCATGGTGCCGAGCAGCTCGTTGAGGTGGGCCTGGATGCGGTCGCTGGTGCCGTATTCCATGAGGTCTGCCAGCACGTCCTGGACCAGGCGGTTGGCCTCGGCCTGCTTGAGCAGCGCGGGAATCTGGCGGATGGCCAGGGTTTCCGGGCCCAGGCGTTGCAACTCGAAGCCCAGGCGCTGGAACCACTGGGCATGCTCTTCGGCGCAATCGGCCTCGCGTTGGCTCAACGCCAAGGACTCGGGCACCAGCAGCGGCTGACCGCTGAGGCCCTCGCTGGCCATGGCCACCTTGAGCCGCTCGTACATGATCCGCTCATGGGCCGCGTGCATGTCGACCAGCACCAGGCCGACGGCATTCTCGGCAAGGATGTAAATGCCCTTGAGCTGCGCCAGCGCATAACCCAGGGGCGGGATGTCGCCCTGGCTTTCCGGCAGCGTCGTCGTGCCAGGCGCCGCGGCGCCGTCGTTCAGGGGCTTGTAGAACTCGCGATAGACAGCCTGGGACTCAGCGACCGGCAACGGCTGCGAAGGCCGAGGGGTGTACTGGTACTGGTAGCCCGCGCCACTGCCGCCATTGGAAATCGCATGCTGCGGCACCTGCGGCTGTTCGAGCACCGAAGCGGCCAGGCGCATCTCGCCCTGGGGCCCGAATTCGCCCACCTGCAAGCCGCTCGGCCGGACGATCTCGCTGGCTGCTGCCGGGGCGGCAAGCTGGTCTTCCGGGCGCACGTCAGCCAGGGCACGGTGCAAGGTGCCGTAAAGGAAGTCATGCACCGAACGCCCTTCGCGAAAGCGCACTTCGTGCTTGGTCGGGTGCACGTTGACGTCGACCCCGGTGGGATCGAGCTCGAGAAACAGTACGAAGGTCGGGTGCCGCCCGTTGAACAGCACATCCCGGTACGCCTGGCGCACGGCGTGGGCGACCAGCTTGTCGCGTACCGCCCGGCCATTGACGAAGAAATACTGCAGGTCTGCCTGGCTGCGCGAGAAGGTCGGCAGGCCGACCCAGCCCCACAGGCGCAGGCCGTTGCGCTCGACGTCGATGGGCAGCGCCTGCTCCATGAAGCCGGCACCGCAAATGGCGCCGACCCGCCGCGCCCGCGCCATGTCGTCATGGGCCTCGTGCAGGCTGAGGATGCTCTTGCCGTTGTGGCGCAGATGGAAGCCGACATCGAAGCGGGCCAGGGCCAGGCGCCGGATGACTTCCTGCAGGTGATCGAATTCGGTTTTCTCGGCCTTGAGGAACTTGCGCCGGGCCGGCGTATTGAAGAACAGGTCACGAACCTCGACCGACGTGCCTACCGGGTGTGCCGCCGGCTGCACGCGCGGGGTCATGTCGCGGCCTTCGGTCTCCACTTGCCAGGCTTCGCTGGCGCTGGCGGTACGCGAGGTCAGGGTCAGGCGCGCCACCGAGCTGATCGAAGCCAGTGCCTCGCCACGAAAGCCCAGGCTCAGTACGCCTTCGAGGTCTTCGAGCTCGCGAATCTTGCTGGTGGCGTGACGGGCCAGGGCCAGCGGCAGGTCGTCGGCGGAGATCCCGCCGCCATCGTCACGCACCCGCAACAGCTTGACGCCACCTTGCTCGACCTCGACATCGATGCGCCGGGCACCGGAGTCCAGGCTGTTTTCCAGCAATTCCTTGGCCACCGAAGCCGGGCGCTCGACCACCTCGCCAGCGGCGATCTGGTTGGCCAGCCGCGGCGTCAGCAGCTGGATGCGCGCGCCGCCACTCATTGCTGCGAGGCCAGGGTGGTAGCAGGAATATCCAGGCGCTGGCCGACCTTGAGTTCGTCGCTCTTGAGGCTGTTGTTGCTGCGCAGGCTGGCAACGCTGACCTGGTAGCGCACGGCGAGCATCGCCAAGGTCTCGCCAGGACGCACGGTGTGTTCACGCGGGCCCTGGGCGATCTTGCCGCTGTCGCGCAGCCAGGCGATGTAGGTGCCCGGTGGCGGGTTCTGCTGGAAGTACTGGCGCACGCCGGTGTGGATCGAACGGGCCAGGGCCTGCTGATGGCTGCGAGTGGCCAGCTTGGCCGCCTCGGCATTGTTGGAGATGAACCCGGTCTCGACCAGGATCGAGGGAATATCCGGCGACTTCAACACCATGAAGCCTGCTTGCTCGACGCGCTGCTTGTGCAACGAGGTGATGCGCCCCATGTTGCCCAGCACCTTCTGCCCGACGTTCAGGCTCGAGCTCAAGGTCGCCGTCATCGACAGGTCGAGGAGCACGCCTGCGAGCATGCGGTCCTTGTCGTCGAGGCTGACGTTGCCGGCACCGCCGATCAAGTCGGAACGGTTTTCCGTGTCGGCGAGCCAGCGCGCGGTTTCGGAGGTGGCGCCGCGGTCGGACAGGGCGAACACCGAGGCACCGAAGGCGGCGCGCGATGGCGCGGCGTCGGCGTGGATCGAGATGAACAGGTCGGCGCCCTTCTTGCGGGCGATCTCAGTCCGTTTACGCAGCGGGATGAAATAGTCGCCAGTGCGAGTCAACTCGGCGCGGAAACCTTTCTCGGTATTGATCTGGCGCTGCAGTTCCTTGGCGATCTGCAGCACGATGTCCTTTTCGTGCTGGCCCCGCGACCCGGACGCCCCCGGGTCTTCGCCACCGTGGCCGGCGTCGATGGCCACCACGATGTCGCGCTTGCCATTTGGCACCGGCGGCAGCTTGATTGCCGGCTGGGCCGGCGTCACCGGTACCGCCGGCGTGGTCACGGGGGTCTGCGCAGGGGTTGGCGCCGGCGTCGGGTTGCTGGCGGCGATGGCGTCGGCTTCCTGGTCGTACAGGTCGACCACCAGGCGATTGCCGTACTGGGCATTGGGGGCCAGGGTGAAGCTCTTGGGCGTGACCGACTTCTTCAGGTCGACCACCACGCGCAGGTCGGTAGGCGTGCGCTGGGCCGAGCGCACGCTGCTGATCGGAGTATTGGAAGTGGAAACGTTCAGCGGCCCGCCCAGGGTCGCGCCATTGATGTCGATCACCAGGCGGTCCGGGGCAGTCAGGGTGAAGACGCTGTGCTGCACCGGCCCTGACAGGTCGAAGACCAGCCGTGTGTTGTCCGGCGCGCGCCACAGGCGCATGCTCTTGACTTGAGTGACGGCCAGAGCGTCAACGGTCACCGCTGTCAGCAGCAGCCCAACTACAGCGACCAGTGCGCGTATGCGCATACCTACCCCACTTACTGATTATGGTATTCGGCCAGTGCCACGCACCAGGCCTCGCCGCGAGCCCCCTGCGGCGACAGGATCAGCGAGCGTCCGCTCGCTTTGGGCCTTATGGTAATGGTCAGGTCGGGCTTTGGCAAAATGCCCGCACCCTTTTGTGGCCACTCGAACAGGCACAGCGGGTCGCCTTCGAAATAGTCACGGATCCCCATGTACTCCAACTCCTCCGGATCGACCAGACGATACAGGTCGAAGTGGAAGGCGCGAACGTCTCCAATCTCGTAGGGTTCCACCACGGTGAACGTCGGGCTTTTCACTGCCCGCGTATGGCCCAGGCCGCGGATCAGGCCGCGAGACAGGGTAGTCTTGCCTGCCCCGAGGTCGCCTTCCAGGAAAATCACACCATGACCATTGGTCACCTCGGCCAGGCGCGCACCAAAAGCGACCATGGCCGCTTCATCGGCCAGAAACAGTTCTAACCCAGACACGCAGAATGCTCCTCCAACAATTCTCGAATGATCGGCGCCAGGTCACTGGCTGCCAGTCCCCTGCCCTTTACTCCCAACCGCTCGCCCGCGCAGGCATGCAGCCATACCCCAAGGCACGCGGCGCCCCAGGCATCTAGACCCTGGGCCAGCAACGCCGCCAGCACCCCGGTCAGCACGTCGCCCAGTCCGGCACCGGCCATCGCCGGGTGGCCGCGCTCGCACAGCGCCAGCCGACCGCCGGGGTCGGCGACCAGGGTGCCCGCGCCCTTGAGCACGCAGACGCTGGCATAACGGCGCGCCAGCTTGAGCGCCGCACCCGGCCGGTCGGCCTGCACCGCCTCGGTGGAAACCCCGAGCAAGCGCGCCGCCTCCCCCGGATGCGGGGTGAGGACGCTGCCTGGCGGCAATGCCAATGGCGTGAGCAGGTTGAGTGCATCGGCATCCCACACCTGCGGACGCTCGGCGTTGGCCACCGCCGACAGCAGGCTGCGCCCCCAGGCCGCCTGACCGAGACCCGGACCGACCACCAGCACCGAGGCGCGCTCGAGCACGCCCATCAACTGGTTGGCTGAGCTCACCCCCAGGCACATGGTTTCCGGCAGACGGGCCAGGGCCGCACCGACATGTTCGGGGCGCGTGGCCACGCTGACCAGGCCAGCGCCGCAGCGCAACGCGGCCTCGGCACTGAGTAGCACCGCCCCGCCCGTGCCCAGGTCTCCGCCAACCACCAACACATGGCCGAAATCGCCCTTGTGCGCATGCGCCGGGCGCGCTGCCAGGTGTGGAACGCTGAGGCTGCTGAGCAATTGTGGGGTGTGGCCGGGGTGTTTGGTCTGGGGCATAGGGTCAAAGGCTCCAATGTCTGGCAGAATTATACGCACCTGAGCCCGTATTGCCTTACCCATCCATGCCTGCCTCCACACCTGACCTCGCCAACCTGGCCCAATCGATCAAGGATTGGGGCCGAGAACTCGGTTTTGCCCACGTCGGCATCGCCGGGATCGACCTTGGCGAGCACGAACACCACCTGCAACGCTGGCTCGACGCCGGCTACCAGGGCGAGATGGAATACCTGGGGGCCCACGGCAGCAAGCGTGCGCACCCTGAGCAATTGATCCCCGGCACGCTGCGCGTGGTATCGCTGCGCATGGACTACCTGCCCGGCGACACCCAGATGGCCCAGCGCCTGGCACAGCCGGAAAAAGCCTACGTCTCGCGCTACGCCCTGGGCCGCGACTACCACAAGCTGGTGCGCAAGCGCGTGCAGCACCTGGCCGATCGCATCCAGGAGGCCATCGGCCCGTTCGGCTACCGCGCCTTCGTCGACAGCGCCCCGGTGCTGGAAAAGGCCCTGGCCGAACAGGCCGGGCTCGGCTGGATCGGCAAGAATACCTTGCTGCTCAATCGCAAGGCTGGCAGCTACTTCTTCCTCGCCGAACTGTTCGTCGACCTGCCGCTACCGCTGGACGAGGCCACCACCAGCGAACACTGCGGGCGCTGCCAGGCGTGCCTGGACATCTGCCCGACCCAGGCTTTCGTCGGCCCCTACGTGCTGGACGCCCGGCGCTGCATCTCGTACCTGACCATCGAACTGAAAGGCGCCATCCCGGTGGAGCTGCGTTCGATGATGGGCAACCGGGTGTTCGGCTGCGACGACTGCCAGATCGTCTGCCCGTGGAACCGCTTCGCCAATCCCAGCAAGGAGCAGGACTTCCAGCCTCGCCACGGCCTGGAGAATGCCGAACTGGCGGAAATGTTCCTCTGGGACGAGCGAACCTTCCTGCGCAAGACCGAGGGTGGACCGCTGCGGCGGGCGGGGTATGAGCGCTGGTTGCGCAACCTGGCGGTGGGGCTTGGCAATGCGCCCACGACGATACCGGTGGTCGAGGCGCTCAAGGCGCGACGCGAGGACGCTTCGGCGCTGGTGCGCGAGCATGTGGAGTGGGCGCTGGCCAGACACGGCATCCCGTAACCACCCCGCCTTTTGTAGGAGCTGGCTTGCCGGCGATGAGCCAAAACACAGCCTCGGGAGTCATCACTGCTGGTCGTTGTAATGAAACTTGGGCATTTCCCAGTGGAAACGAATCGCCAGCAAGCGCAGCAGGAACCCACCGAACAAGGTCAGCAACATGCCTTGCTCCGCTGGCACCTCGAAGTACACGCAGCCCAGGTAGAACCAGGCCGCCGCGAACGACACGCTGGCATACAGCTCGCGGCGGAACACCAGCGGGATATCGTTGCAGAAGATATCGCGCAGGATCCCACCGAACACCCCGGTGATCACCCCGCTGAGCGAGGCCACCAACATGCCCTGCCCCATCTCCAGCGCGGTCATGCAGCCAATCAGGGTAAACGCCACCAGCCCCAGGGCGTCGAGCACCAGAAACAACGAGCGCAACCGCCGCATCATCGGTGCGATGAAGATCGTCAGCAGCGCGGCGCAACTGGTCAGCACCAAGTACTCGGGGTGCTTCACCCAGGTCAACGGGTAGTGCCCGAGCAACACGTCGCGCACCGAGCCACCGCCCAGTGCGGTGATGCAGGCGATCAGCACCACGCCGAACCAGTCCATGCCGCGACGGCCTGCAGACAAGGCGCCGGTCATGGCTTCGGCGGTAATGGCGATGAGGTAGAGCATCAACAACATGGCGCGGGTCCGTGCGGGAAAGGCGCGCAGTCTAACCAGTTGCCTCTGGCACCAAAAGAGGGCGCGCGCAGGAAGATCGCCCCCCATGGATCACACCTTGATGAAGTGCTCGCGGTAGTGACGCAATTCGGCGATCGATTCGCGGATGTCATCGAGCGCCAGGTGGGTGCTGCCCTTCTTGAAACTGTCGCGTACGTCCGGCGCCCAGCGCGCCGCCAGCTCCTTGAGGGTGGACACGTCGAGGTTGCGGTAGTGGAAGTAGTTTTCCAGGCTGCGCATGTGCCGGTAGAGGAAGCGGCGATCCTGGCAGATGCTGTTGCCGCAGATCGGCGACTTGCCCTTGGGCACCCATTGCTCCAGGAAGGCCAGGGTCTGCGCCTCGGCCTCGGCCATGTCGATGCGGCTGTCGCGCACGCGCTGGGTCAGGCCCGAGGCGCCGTGGGTGCGGGTGTTCCATTCGTCCATGCGCGCCAGCACCTCGTCACTGTGGTGGATGGCGATCACCGGGCCTTCGGCCAGGGTGTTCAGCTCGCTGTCGGTGACGATGGTCGCCATCTCGATGATGACGTCGCTGTCCGGGTCGAGCCCGGTCATTTCCAGATCGATCCAGATCAGGTTCTGTGGGTTGTGCATGAAAGACTCCTCGTATAGGCCGTTATAGTAGCCTAGCCAGGCGGCGTGGTGCATTCGCGCCGCGACAGCTAAGCCCGCTGGTCGAGCGCCCGGCGTGCTAAACTGCCAGCCGTTTTCTTACCGCCCCGCCAACACGGAACCTTCATGGCCAAACGCCAACTCAATCGCCGCCAGAACTGGCGTATCGAAAAAATCCAGAACGAACGCGCCGCCCGCGCCGCCAAACGCGAGCAGCATGCGCTGCAGGAACTGGAGGGCGGCGACCTGGGGCCTGAACAGTTGGGCCTGGTGATCGCCCACTTCGGTGTGCAGGTGGAAGTCGAGGCACAGGACGGCGAGTCAGCCGGCCAGGTCTTCCGCTGCCACCTGCGGGCCAACCTGCCAGCGCTGGTCACCGGTGATCGCGTAGTCTGGCGTGCCGGCAACCAGGGCATCGGCGTGATCGTCGCGCAGATGCCACGCAGCACCGAATTGTGCAGGCCGAACAACCATGGTCAGCTCAAGCCGGTGGCGGCCAACGTCGACCTGATCGTGATCGTCTTCGCCCCGGCCCCCGAACCCCACCCCAACCTCATCGACCGCTACCTGGTGGCGGCCGAGCATGCTGGCATCCGCCCGCTGCTGCTGCTGAACAAGGCCGACCTCATCGACGAGCAGAACGGCCCCGGCCTGCATGAGCTGCTCGAGGTGTACCGCGAGCTGGGCTATCCGCTGCTGGAAGTCTCGGCCCATCAGGGCGATGGCATGCAGCGCTTGCAGCAGATGCTGGACGGCCACATCAGCGTGTTCGTCGGGCAATCGGGCGTGGGCAAGTCGTCGCTGGTCAACAGCCTGCTACCCGAGGCCGGGACGCGGGTCGGCGACCTCTCCGAGTGGTCCGGCCAGGGCACCCACACCACCACCACCGCACGCTTGTACCACTTCCCCAACGGCGGCGACCTGATCGACTCGCCGGGCATTCGCGAATTCGGCCTGGCCCACGTCAGCCGCGACGACGTCGAAGCAGGCTTCATCGAGTTCCGAGACCTGTTCGGCACCTGCCGCTTCCGCGATTGCAAGCATGACCGGGAACCTGGCTGCGCGCTGCTCAAGGCCCTGGAAGACGGCCGGATCAAACCACAGCGCATGAACAGCTATCGCTCGATCATCGCCAGCCTCACGCAAGACAGCTACTGATGCAATTGGGGCCGCTACGCGCCCCTTCGCGGCACAAGGCCGCTCCTACAGGGATATGCATTCCCCTGTAGGAGCGGCCTTGTGCCGCGAAGGGGCGCGTAGCGGCCCCATGTTCCACACCGTCTACTGCCCCTTGGCTTCGTCCATCTTCAACACGCCATCCTCGAAGATGTTCAGCTTCTGCCGCAGTTCGCGCGGCTGCATCGGCGTATCGCCCGCCCCCGGCGTCGCCGAGGCCGCTGGCGCGGCAGGTGCGCCAGGCGTAGCGGGTGGCGGGTTGGCGCCAGGTGCAGGTGCGGCGTCCGGCGCGCCTTGCTGGCCTTCGATATCGCGCTGGGCCTTCTTGGTCAGGACGATGATGTCAATGCGACGGTTGACCGGGTTGAACGGGTTCTTGCGGTCGAACAGCGATGACGAGGCGTAGCCGACCACTCGCGCCACCTGCTCGTCCGGGTAGCCTCCGGCAACCAGCGCCCGACGCGCCGCGTTGGCCCGGTTGGCCGACAGCTCCCAGTTGCCGAAATCTCCCGTGCCGGCATAGGGCTTGGCGTCGGTGTGGCCACTGATGCTGATCTTGTTCGGCACCGCCTTGATGGTGTCGGCCATCGCCAGCAGGATGTCCTCGAAATACGGCTGCAAGCGGGCACTGCCGAGGTCGAACATCGGCCGGTTCTCGGCGTCCATGATCTGGATGCGCAAACCGTCCTGGGTGATCTCGAACAGGATCTGGTCCTTGAACTTCTGCAGCTCGGGGTTTTCCTCGACCTTGTTCTGCAACTCCTGCAGCAACAGCTCCAGGCGTTCACGCTCGACCTGCTCGGCCAGGGTCTCGACCTGGTCCTTGTCCAGCTGGATGCTGGTATTGGGCGTAGGCTCTGACTTTTCTTCCGGGTTGATGGTCTTTTCCGGCGCCAGTTGTGGCGAACCGCCCAGGTCGATGACGTAGGGCGTGCCGCTTTCGGAAAAGCCGATCGGGTCCTTGAAGTATCCGGCAATGGCGATCTTCTGCTCGGGCGTGGCCGTGGACAGCAGCCACAGCACCAGGAAGAACGCCATCATCGCCGTGGCGAAGTCGGCGAAAGCGATCTTCCAGGCTCCGCCATGGTGGCCGCCGCCGAAGCGCTTGACGCGCTTGATGATTATCGGCTGATTGTTTTCCATGACTCAGCGACCACGAACCGCTTGTTCCAGCTCGGAGAAGCTTGGGCGGTGCTTGGGGTACAGCACCTTGCGGCCGAACTCGACGGCCAGCGACGGCGGCATGCCCGAGGCCGAGGCAACCAGCGAGGCCTTGATCGATTCGTAGAGATTGATCTCTTCCTTGGCGTCGTGCTCCAGGCACTTGGCCAGCGGACCGAAGAAGCCGTAGGCCGCGAGAATACCGAAGAAGGTACCGACCAGCGCCGCGCCCACGTGCAGGCCGATCGAGGCCTGGTCGCCGTCGCCCAGCGAAGCCATGGTCACCACGATGCCCAGTACCGCCGCGACGATACCGAAGCCCGGCATGCCGTCGGCGATGCCGTTGACCGCGTGCGATGGGTGCTCGAGCTCTTCCTTCATGTTCAACAGCTCCATGTCGAACAGGCCTTCGAGCTCATGGGGTGCCATGTTGCCGGTGGACATGATGCGCAGGTAGTCGCAGATGAACGCGGTCATGCGCTCATCGCCCAACACCGAGGGGTACTTGGCGAAGATCGGGCTGGCCGCGGCATCTTCGATATCGCTCTCGATCGCCATCATGCCTTCACGGCGGCTCTTGTTGAGGATCTCGTAGACCAGGCCCAGCACTTCCATATAGTAGGCATGGGTAAAGCGCGAGCCGAACATCTTCATCGACTTCTTGATTACATGCATGGTCATGTAACCGGGGTTGGCCTGAAGGAACGCACCGAAGGCCGCACCGCCGATGATCAGCACTTCGAATGGCTGGATCAGCGCCGCAATCTTGCCGTGGGAAAGAACGTATCCGCCGAGCACGCTCGCGAATACGACGATGATGCCGATAATTTTAGCCATAGGTTCAAAGCACTTGCAGTCGTGGTCAGGGTCGGGGACGGGAGCTTTAAAACTCTTCTTCTACTTATCGGCAGAACTGCGCCAGACTATAGCCACTAAAAGCGAAAAGCCAGTTCGGACTGATGTCAAAATGCCAATTGAAACTAAGGTACCTGCTGAGATTCCGCGCACGTTGAAGGCCTGGGTAACGTTACTCGACGGCATCCGCCTGCCGGTGCCCAAGAACAGTTACGACCGGGTCATGGCCGCCATCAACGATAGCCGCCGTTCCCTGCGCGACATCGCCGAACTGATGCAGGACAGCCCGGCCCTGGTGCTCTCGGTGATGCGCGAGGCCAACCACCCGGGCAACCCGAGCCAGGCCGAGCCCGCCGAGAGCCTGGAAATCGCGCTCAACCGCCTGGGCCTGGCACGCAGCGAACAGCTGCTCAAACGCCTGCCGTCGCTGCCGGAAGACGAGCTACCGCCGGTGCTGTGCCAGTTCCTGCTGATCAGCCAGCACGCCTCGCAGCAGGCCAGCGGCCTGTTCGCCAGCCGCCTGGCGCGGCTGTGGCAGGAGATCCACTGGGGCAGCTTGCTGTTCCTGGCGCCGCTATGGCCGCTGGCCCTGGCCTACCCCAAGCTGCTCGACGCGTGGGAGCTGCGGGTTATCCACAAGGGCGAGGACGCCACGCACGTTGAGCAGGAGCTGTTCGGCGTACGCATCATGGCCCTCTGCCAGGCGGTGGCCGAGCATTGGCGCCTGCCGCAATGGGTTACCCAGGGCTACCGGCTGCTGCTCGAAGAGCGCGAGCAACTGGCGCTGGTACTGAATATCGCCCGCGATCCGGATGAACTCAGCCAGCAGCACCGCCTGGACGAGGAGCCCGGCCTGCGCCGGTGGTTCAACCAGCCCGCCAATACCGTGCTGCTGGCCAACAACCTGGCCCTGGCTGCCCAGGTCGGTTGGGACAACCCTCACCTGCTGCGCTGGCAGTTGCTGACCGCGCTGTACCTGCAAACCTCACTGGACGACGTGCAGCAGCAGGTGCACCAGCAGGCTGCGGCCAGTGCCCGCCATCACGCCCGGCACGCCGTGTTCCACCCCGCAGAGGCACTGATCTGGCCCTGGCAGCAACGTCGCCCGCACCCGGACATGCTCACCCCGCCGCCTCCCGGCAGCGATGACCTGGCGCGCTGGCGCAAGCTCTGCCAGGAACTGCTGGCGCAACCCAGCCCCTTCGCCAACGCCGTGCACCTGGCCACCCAGGCCCGCGAGGCGCTGCAGGCCTGCGGCATGCAACGCATCCTGCTGCTGACTCTGGACCGCGCCAGCGACTACCTGCGCGTGCAGCAGGCCAGTGGGTTGCCCAAGGAAGCGGCGGCCATTGCCCTGCAAGTGCCGCAGAACAGGTTGCTGCAAAAGCTGGTGAGCAAGGCTGCGCAACTGCGCCTGACGCCCGAGAACCACGGCCAGTTCGCCGCCCTGTTGCCCGCCCCGCTGCGCGCGCTGTTCCACAGCGAGCACCTGCTGCTGCGCTCGCTGGCGGTGGATGACCAGGTCCTGATGCTGGCGGTGGCCGACCAGGGCGGCAAGCCGTTGGCCGATGTCAGCGTGCAGGCCTTCGGCAAAACCGCGCAATGCATCGAGCGGGCGCTGGCCGTGTTTGCCAACCGCAACCCTTGAGCCTTGCGCTACAATCGCCCTCTTTCCACACTGGAGAACGTGGATGACTGATTTTTCCGGCCTGCCCCTGGTGATCGAGCCCGCAGACCTGTTGCCGCGCCTGGATTGCCCACAGTTGATCCTGGTCGACCTGAGCAGCGCCAATCGCTACATCAGCGGGCATATCCCCGGCGCCCGCTTCGTCGAAGGCAAGCGTACCCAACTCGGCCAGCCGCCGGCCCCTGGCCTGCTGCCGGCCGTGGGCGACCTGGAGAAACTGTTTAGCGAACTCGGCCATCGCGAGGACGCCGTCTACGTGGTCTACGACGATGAGGGCGGCGGCTGGGCCGGGCGCTTCATCTGGCTGCTCGACGTCATCGGCCACAAGGCCTACCACTACCTCAACGGCGGCATCCAGGCCTGGCCGGCGGACAAGCTCACCACCGAGGTGCCACCGCCTTGCAACACCCAGGTGGCGCTGCAGCTGCACGGCGAGCCGACCGCCACCCGCGAATACCTGCAAAGCCGCCTGGGCGCCGACGACCTGGTCATCTGGGATGCCCGCGGCCCGCAGGAATACAACGGCGAGAAAGTGCTGGCGGCCAAGGGCGGACACATCCCCGGTGCGGTCAACTTCGAGTGGACCGCCGGCATGGACCTCAACGATCACCAGCGCATCCGCAAGGACATCGCCGAGGTGCTCGAGCGCCTGGGCATCACCCCGGACAAGGAAGTGATCACCCACTGCCAGACCCACCGCCGCTCCGGTTTCACCTATCTGGTGGCCAAGGCCCTCGGCTACCCACGGGTCAAGGCGTACGCCGGCTCGTGGAGCGAATGGGGCAACCACCCGGACACGCCTGTAGAAGTCTAAGGAACCTGCATGAAATCCCGTTTGTTCATCATCAGCCAGTACCTGCTGCCGCACCACTTGCTGTCACGGCTGGCCGGCTGCGTTGCCGAGTGTCGCGCGCGCTGGTTCAAGAATGCCTTCACCGCCTGGTTCGCCAAGCGCTACCAGGTCAACATGAGCGAAGCGTTGGTCGAGGACCTCACCGCCTACGAGCACTTCAACGCCTTCTTCACCCGCGCGCTCAAACCGGGTGCACGCCCGCTGGACGAGACCCCGGGAGCCATCCTCAGCCCAGCCGATGGCGCGATCAGCCAGCTCGGCCCGATCGAGCATGGCCGCATCTTCCAGGCCAAAGGTCACAGCTTCAGTGCCCAGGAGTTGCTGGGCGGCGATCCGGCCCTGGCCGCGCCGTTCATGGGCGGCGAATTCGCCACCGTGTACCTGTCGCCCAAGGACTACCACCGCGTGCACATGCCGCTGGCCGGCACCCTGCGCGAGATGGTCTACGTGCCCGGTCGCCTGTTCTCGGTCAACCAGACCACCGCGGAGAACGTGCCGGAGCTGTTCGCTCGTAACGAGCGCGTGGTGTGCCTGTTCGACACCGAGCGTGGGCCGATGGCCGTGGTGCTGGTCGGTGCGATGATCGTCGCCTCGATCGAAACCGTCTGGGCCGGCCTGGTTACGCCGCCCAAGCGTGAGATCAAGACCTTCCGCTACGACGAAGGCAGCCGCGCGCCGATCCACCTGGAAAAAGGCGCCGAGCTTGGCCGCTTCAAGCTGGGCTCCACCGCCATCGTGCTGTTTGGCCCCGAGCAGGTGAAGTGGGCCCAGACCCTGGGTGCCGGCTCGGCCGTGCGCATGGGCGAGTTGCTGGCAACGCCTGCCCAGGCCTGATTGCCTGATGAATCCCCGGGGCCGCTCTGCGGCCCAATCGCGACACAAGGCCGCTCCCACAGGTTAGGTGCATATTTTTAATGCAGCGCCTAACCGGTGGGAGCGGCCTTGTGTCGCGATTGGGCTGCGAAGCAGCCCCACGTTATCTGATCAGCCGCGAGCTTCGCGGTCACGCAGACCCAACAGGTACAACACGCCATCCAGGCCCAGGGTCGAGATCGCCTGCTTGGCCGACTGGCGCACCAGCGGCTTGGCGCGGAAAGCCACGCCCAGCCCGGCCAGGGCCAGCATCGGCAGGTCGTTGGCACCGTCACCCACGGCGATGGTCTGCTCGAGCTGCAGGCCTTCGTCAGCGGCCAGCTTTTGCAGCAAGTCAGCCTTGCGCTGGGCGTCGACGATCGGCTCCACGGCCACCCCAGTGACCTTGCCGTCGACCACTTCCAGCTCGTTGGCGAAGACGTAGTCGATGCCCAGGCGTGCCTGCACCTGCTTGGCGAAATAGCTGAAGCCACCGGACAGGATCGCGGTCTTGTAGCCCAGGCGCTTGAGCTCGGCGAACAGGTTCTCGGCGCCTTCGGTCAGGCGCAGCGAAGCACCGATCTGATCCAGCACGCCTACGTCCAGGCCCTTGAGCAACGCCATGCGCTCCTTGAAGCTGGCGCGGAAGTCCAGCTCGCCACGCATGGCCCGCTCGGTGATCGCCGCTACCTGCTCACCGACACCCGCGGCCTTGGCCAGTTCGTCGATGACTTCGGCTTCGATCAGCGTCGAGTCCATGTCAAACACCGCCAGGCGGCGGTTGCGGCGGAACAGGTCGTCCTTCTGGAAGGCGATGTCGATGTCCAGCGCCTCGGCCAGGGCGAAGAAGTCGCTGCGCAGTGCCTGGGCATCGCTTGGCACGCCACGTACGGAAATCTCCAGGGCGGCCTTGCCCTTGTCGGCTTCGGCCTCCAGCGAAACACGGGCCGACAGACGCTCGATGCGCTCAATGGTCAGGCCGTATTGGCTGATCACCGCACTCACCCGCTGCAGTTGCTCAGGTTTGATCTTGCGGCTGAGCAGCGTCACGATGTGTCGCGCCTCGCCGTGGCCATCGGCCCAATGCTGGTAGTCGGCCTCGGAAATCGGCGTGTAGCGGGCCTGCAGGTTCAATTCATGAGCCTTGGCCTGCACGCTTTGCAGCAGGTTGGTGGCCACTTCGTTATCCGGGATATCGACCAGGATGCCGAACGACAAGGTGCCGTGCATGACCGCCAGGCCGATGTCGAGGATGTTCACACCACCCTGGAGCAGGACGCCGGTCAGGGCGGCAGTGAGACCGGGACGGTCTTCACCGGTGATGTTGATCAGGACGATTTCGCGCACAACCTGGCTCCGACTTCGATGAAAAATGCGCATTCTACCGATTTTCCGTGACCATCGGGCACCATCGCTACTTTGCCGACAAATTACGGCTCGCTATACTGCGCAACACTTTTCTGCCATTAAGAGCCGCGCTCTGTGAACCGGCCCACGCCCGTCAAGCCAGACAACTTCTTCCTGATGATCTTCCGTGCCCTGCGTCAACGTCGCGTTCCACTGGCACTGCGCATCGCCAGCACCAACATATTCCTGGTGGCGCTGGCGCTGGTGATCTATGCCTGTGTCATGGGCCTGCAGTTCAAGCAGGCCATGCATGAACAGGCTGACGCCCTCGGCCAGAGCCTCACCACCCAGACCGCAACCTCGGCCACCGAGCTGCTGGTGTCGAACGACATCCTCAGTCTCAACGTGCTGCTGGGCAACCTGGTGAAAAACCCCCTGGTGGCGCACGCGGCGATCTACAGCGTCGACAACCGGATCCTCGCCGAGGCCGGCCAGCGTCCGCGCAACAGCCTGTTGGGCGAGGCCGAGGGCCTGTACCAGACCAAGATCACCTTCCAGGACGTCACCGCCGGGCAGCTACGCATCAGCCTGGACATGAGCCAGTTCCAGCAGCCGATGCTGATCAGCCTGCAGAGCATGGGCATCCTTGCCGCGATCCTGCTGGCCCTGGCCTTGAGCCTGAGCCTGCGCCAGGGGCGCTACATCACCACGCCGCTGCTGCAGCTGCGTGTCTGGCTGCGTGACCCGCACCCCTACACACCGGCCATCGACCGCCAGGACGAGATCGGCGACCTGGCGCGCCAACTGCACACCCGCCTGGCGCCGCCGCCGCCACCGGAGCCAGAGGAAGAAGAGGAAGACGAAGGCGACTTCGACGACCTGCACGACGATCCTCACCACGATGCGCCACCCGCGCCGCGTGCCGTCGCCAGGCCAGGCAGCGTGGCTCACGCCGACGAGGACGATGACGAGGCCTTTGCCGGCCTGCTGGACAACGACGAACCAGCGCCCAGGGCCGCCATGGTCGAATCGGACGAACCGCAGAACAGCGCCGTGCTGGCCGTGCAACTGGGTTCCCAGGAGCAATTGCGGCGCCTGCCGCGTACCCGCCTGACCGAACTGCTGGAGCGCTATCGCGACTGCCTGGAGCAAGCGGCCTCGCTGTACGATGGCGAAACCTACACACTCAACGATGGCAGCACCCTGGTCTTGTTCCACA
This sequence comes from Pseudomonas putida, assembly GCF_005080685.1. Classification (NCBI taxonomy): domain Bacteria; kingdom Pseudomonadati; phylum Pseudomonadota; class Gammaproteobacteria; order Pseudomonadales; family Pseudomonadaceae; genus Pseudomonas; species Pseudomonas putida. The sequence goes on from NZ_CP039371.1 coordinate 5,940,890, forward strand.
GCCGCGACAGTGGCGAGGACTACCTGACCAACGCCATCTGCTGCGGCGAGCTGCTGCGCGCCCTGGGTCATGCCCTGCAGATCGAGGTGGCCGACAGCGGCATTACCCTGCAACTGCAGCTGGGCCTGGTGCATGGCGACGACCTGCAGGGGCTGGAGCAGGTCGACCTGCTGATGACCGAAAAGGCCCAGGACGCCCTGGCCCTCTCGCAGCACAGCCGCAACCTGCTGCTGGTCGAGCGGCAGATCAGCGACGATGCGCTGATCCGCCAACGCGCGCGCATCCGCCCGATTGCCAGCCCCGAAGGCGCCTGTTGTGTAGAGCGGCTGATGGAGCCATACCCGTCGATGCTGGAACGCCAGCTGGCGCGGATGGACGAGCGACGAGGCTGATTCGAGATCCTTGGGGCTGCTTTGCAGCCCTATCGCGACACAAGGCCGCTCCCACAGGTCCAGCGGCTTGTGGGAGCGGCCTTGTGTCGCGATAGGGCTGCGAAGCGGCCCCAGTACTTTCGGCACCCACAAAAAAGCCCGCATGAGCGCGGGCTTTTTTGTGGGTGTTCGGCTCGGTCAGAACCGATACACCTCCATGTCCGTACGAATCGGCGAAGCCATTGGAATCTTGGCTTTTTCCGGTCCTTTCTTGACCTGGGCCGGTGCCGCCTGTTTCTTCGGCGTCTCTTCGGCAATCGCCGGCTGGTTGGCCAGCGGCTTGACCGCCGTGCTCAACTGCTCGGCGAGTTTCTGCAGCAATTGGCCCTGGGCCTGTACCTGCGACGACTCGCTGCCCTCGTGCGGCTGCTCGAGGTGCACGATGCGGTTGTCACGTACGTGACCACGACGGTCGAGCAGGCGCCATTGGGCATCGAGCACGGCCGGTTGGTTTTTCCCCGAGTCCAGGCGCGTGATCGACAGCAGGACTTGCACATCCGGCGAAAAACCGGTGCTTGCCGGTGCCAGCACGACGCGCTGGCTGTCCAGACGCCAAGCCAGCTGGCGAACCAGCAGCTGGTCGATATCCGATGACAGGCTGCCCGCCCAACGACCGTCGGTCGCCGAACTCAGACTGCCATCAGCTTGGCGCTGCAGGAAGGTTTCGCGTTGCAGGTAATCGGCAATCGAAACCGGGCCAAGCACCACGGCCATGCCCGCGCTTTGCGAAGGCTGGCCAGGATCACCGCTGTCGAGTTGATACAGGGCCATCGGCTGATGCATGCTGCATCCGCCAAGCCCCAGCAAACCCGTCATCAACAGCGCAAATGGAAGGCGCAGAAATTTCATCATCCCATCCAGGCGGCTGCTACAGAGCAAACCGCAATGATACTGATATAGATTCATTTGGGCACACGGCCACGCCGGCACCGCAAGGGCACTATCATCCGCGAAATGACCGTCCGACTCCAGCATTTCCGCCTGGAGCGACGCTGATATTGCCGCTCCAGGCGTTTCGCCAGATTACGCCGGACCTTCCACCTGCAACCCATCGACCCGCTGGAAGCCGCGTGGCAGCTTACTGCCGCGCCGGCCACGCTCGCCCTTGTAGTGCTCCAGGTCGTCGGGTTTCAGAGACAGCGTACGCTTACCGGCCTGCAATACAAGCGTCGCCCCCTCGGCGAGCACCGCCAGGTCGGTGACATATTCCTCGCGACTGGCGACACGGTCGCCCGGCACGCCGATGATCTTGTTGCCCTTGCCCTTGCCCAGCTGCGGCAGGTCGCTGACCTTGAACACCAGCAGGCGGCCCTCGGTGGTAACCGCCGCCAGCCAATCCTGGTCGCGGTTGGCCACTGGTCGGGGCGTGATGACCTTGGCGCCGTTGGGCAGGCTGAGCAAGCCCTTGCCGGCCTTGTTCTTGGCCTGCAGGTCCTCGCCCTTGACCACGAAACCGTAGCCGGCGTCAGAGGCCACCACATACAACGCGTCATCCTCAGGCAGCAGCACGCACTCGAAGGTAGCCCCCGGCGGTGGCGCCAGGCGGCCGGTCAGCGGCTCGCCCTGGCCACGCGCCGACGGCAGGCTGTGGGCCGCCAGCGAGTAGCTGCGCCCCGTCGAATCGATGAGTACGGCGAACTGGTTCGAACGCCCCGCAGCGGCGGCCTTGAAGCCGTCCCCGGCCTTGTAGGAGAGACCGGTGGCGTCGATGTCGTGGCCCTTGGCGCAGCGCACCCAGCCTTTTTCCGACAACACCACTGTCACCGGCTCGGTCGGCATCAGCTCGTTTTCGGACAGCGCCTTGGCTTCGGCACGCTCGACGATCGGCGACCGGCGGTCGTCGCCATAGGTTTCGGCGTCCTTGATCAGTTCGCTGCGCACCAGCTTGCGCAGCTTGGCGTCACCGCCCAGCAGGGCGAGCAGCTTGGCCTGCTCCTTGAGCAACTCGTCCTGTTCGCCACGAATCTTCATCTCTTCCAGGCGGGCCAACTGACGCAAGCGGGTCTCGAGGATGTAGTCGGCCTGGATCTCGGTCAGCTCGAAGCGGGCGATCAGGGCCTGCTTGGGGTGTTCCTCGGTGCGGATGATGTGGATCACTTCATCCAGGTTGAGGAACGCGGTGAGCAAGCCTTCCAACAGGTGCAGGCGCTTCTCGACCTTTTCCAGGCGATGCTGCAGGCGGCGACGAACGGTACCGATACGGTACTGCAGCCACTCCAGCAGCAGGGCGCGCAGGTTCTTCAACTGTGGCCGGCCATCGAGGCCGATGATGTTGACGTTGACCCGATAGCTGCTTTCCAGCTCGGTGGTCGCGAACAGGTGCTGCATCAGCTCGTCGGCATCCACCCGGTTGGAACGCGGAATGATGACGATGCGGCAAGGGTTCTCGTGGTCCGACTCGTCGCGCAGGTCGGCGACCATCGGCAGCTTCTTGGCCTGCATCTGCGCGGCGATCTGCTCCAGCACCTTGGCCCCGGAGACCTGATGCGGCAAGGCGGTGACGACGATATCGCCGTCCTCGACGCGATACACCGCACGCATGCGGATCGAGCCGCGACCGCTTTCGTATATCTTGAGGATCTCAGCACGCGGCGTGATGATCTCGGCCTCGGTCGGGTAGTCCGGACCCTGGATGTGCTCGCACAGCTGTTCGAGGGTAGCCTTGGGCTCATCGAGCAGGCGCACGCAGGCGCTGGCCACTTCACGCAGGTTGTGTGGCGGCACGTCGGTGGCCATGCCCACCGCGATACCGGTGGTGCCGTTGAGCAGGATGTTGGGCAGGCGCGCCGGCAGCACCGCAGGCTCCTGCAGGGTGCCGTCGAAGTTCGGCACCCAGTCCACGGTGCCCTGGCCCAGTTCGCTGAGCAGCACCTCGGAGTAGCGCGACAGGCGCGCTTCGGTGTAACGCATGGCCGCGAACGACTTTGGATCGTCCGGAGCCCCCCAGTTGCCCTGGCCGTCGACCAGGGTGTAGCGGTAGCTGAACGGCTGCGCCATCAGCACCATGGCCTCGTAGCAGGCCGAGTCGCCGTGGGGGTGGAACTTGCCGAGCACGTCGCCGACGGTACGCGCCGACTTCTTGTGCTTGGCATCGGCATCGAGCCCCAACTCGCTCATGGCATAGACGATGCGTCGCTGCACCGGCTTGAGGCCGTCGCCGATGTGCGGCAAGGCCCGGTCCATGATCACGTACATGGAATAGTTGAGGTAGGCCTGTTCGGTGAAGTCAGCCAATGAGCGGCGTTCGACGCCGTCCAGGCTGAGTTCCAGTGAGTCGCTCATGCGGGCCTCGTCATTTCAGGTTCTGGCGCAGCAACATGGTGCCGCCGCGCTGGGTAAATTCAAGTTGTTTCAAGGCGCTCATGCCCAGTAGCACGGTCTGCCCGTCCAGGCCGGGCACCACCAGGGCGCGGACGCCCTGCAGGCGGATATCGCCAAGCTGCAGGCTGTCGAGCCGCGTGCGGTAGCCCTCGGTGCGGCCATTGGCGGTGCTCAAGGTGACCGAACTGCCGCGCGCCAGGCCCAGCTCGTTGGCCAGCGCCTCGGGAATCGCCACGTCGGTCGCGCCGGTGTCGAGCATGAAATGCACCACCTGGCCGTTGATCGCGCCGTCCAGCACGAAGTGGCCCTGGCCATTGCCCAGCAGGCGCACCTCGATGAAGCCATCGCCATGCTCGGACTGCACCTGCGCATTGGGGTTGCGCTGGCGGTCCTCCCATTGGCCGAAGAAACGCGTGGCCAGGAACAGCGCCGCCGCCCAGGCGACGATCATCAATACCTTGCCGGCGCGCTTGCCCGCTGGCTGGGTCATGGCTCGGCGCTCCAACCGCCTTGCGGCGCCTCGAAGCGCCAGACGATCGGCCGTGTTTCGCCATCGGCGCGATCGCCGCTGTTGTTGTCCAGGCCGATCCAGGCACCCTTGGCGTCGATCACCAACGCCTCGGCCAGGCCGAACGGCTGGTCGTAGCGCCGCTCAGGCACCAGAGCGGCGGCAGCGTACGACCAACAGCGCTCCACCTTGCCGCTGTCGGCATCGCGGCGGCAGACGCGGAAGGCATTGCGTTCGAGGGTGAACAGCTTACCCTCGAACCAGGCCAGGTCGGAGAAATCGCGCGAAAGAGGCCGCGGGTTGGGCATTTGCGGCGGTTGCATCTCGACACCGGCCTCGCTCAGCAGCACGCAACGGCGCCCGCAGGTCCATACCGACTGCTGGCGCTCGATCGCTACCAGCCCGCGGCGCTCGCGCTCGGCCGCCAGCCACAGGCGATCGCCGGCGGGGTTGATCGCCAGCCCCTCGAACAGCGCGTTGAAGTTCAGCAACATGCCGCTGGCGCGCGCGTGGCGCACCATGGCCGGGTCTATCTTCAGCCAGTCGGGCTCGCCCTCAAGGGGCAACTGCAGCACGGCGGCATGGGCCTCGCTGACCAGGAAGATAGTGCCCGCCTGGTCGCAGGTGATGCCCTCGAAGTCCAACTCGCCGCCACGCACCAGGGCCGCGGCCCAGTTACGCGACCTCAGGCCCCAGGGCAAACCGCTTTCCGGCACCGGTGGCGGCGCGAAGGTCAACGGCTGGGCGCGCCACACCGCGGCCTGCTGGTCGAAGCGGTAGATGCGGTCGTCGTCCCGATCGGAAACGCCCCACAAGGCTCCACGGCACCAGGCCAGGCCGGAAAGATTGCCGCCGCGCATCCCCTCGATGGGGTGCTCGGCGGTGAGCTTGAGCTGCGGCCAATCGCCCGCGAGGCTCGGCAGGGCAAACAGGGCGAGGCAGACCGCCAGAAACAGACGAATCAAACCAGGACCTCGGCCAGGTTGCCTTTGGTTTCCAGCCAGCTCTTGCGGTCACCGGCGCGCTTCTTGGCCAGCAGCATGTCCATGATCTCGGTGGTGCCCTGCAGGTCGTCCAGGGTCAGCTGGACCAGGCGCCGGGTGTTCGGATCCATGGTGGTTTCGCGCAACTGCGGCGGATTCATCTCGCCCAGGCCCTTGAAGCGGGTGACCTGCGGCTTGCCGCGCTTCTTCTCGGCCACCAGGCGGTCGAGGATGCCGTCACGCTCGGCCTCATCGAGGGCGTAGTAGATTTCCTTGCCCAGGTCGATGCGGTACAGCGGCGGCATCGCCACGTAGACGTGCCCGGCCTCGACCAGTGGCCGGAAATGCTGGACGAACAGCGCGCACAGCAACGTGGCGATGTGCAGGCCGTCGGAGTCGGCGTCGGCGAGGATGCAGATCTTGCCGTAGCGCAGCTGCGACAGGTCGGTGGCGCCCGGGTCGACGCCGATGGCCACGGCGATGTTGTGCACTTCCTGGCTGGCCAGGACTTCGCCGCCGTCCACTTCCCAGGTGTTGAGGATCTTGCCGCGCAGCGGCAGGATGGCCTGGAATTCCTTGTCGCGGGCCTGCTTGGCGGAGCCACCGGCAGAATCACCCTCGACCAGGAACAGCTCGGCGCGCATCGGGTCCTGCCCGGCGCAGTCGGCCAGCTTGCCAGGCAATGCCGGGCCCTGGGTGACACGCTTGCGCTCGACCTTCTTGCTCGCCTTGAGGCGGCGCCCGGCATTGCTGATCGCCAGCTCCGCCAGCTGCATGCCCAGTTCGGGGTGGGCGTTGAGCCACAGGCTGAACGCGTCCTTGACCACGCCGGAGACGAACGCCGCCGCCTCGCGGGACGACAGGCGCTCCTTGGTCTGCCCGGAGAACTGCGGCTCCTGCATCTTCATCGACAGCACGAAGGTGATGCGCTCCCACACGTCCTCGGGGGCCAGCTTGACGCCGCGCGGCAGCAGGTTGCGGAACTCGCAGAACTCGCGCATGGCGTCGAGCAGGCCCTGGCGCAGGCCATTGACGTGGGTACCGCCCTGGGCGGTGGGAATAAGGTTGACGTAGCTTTCCTGGACGCTGTCGCCCCCTTCGGGCAACCACAGCAGGGCCCAGTCTACAGCTTCCTTGTTGCCGGCCAGGCTGCCGCAGAACGGTTCGTCAGGCAGGCGCTGGAACTCGCTGACCGAGTCGACCAGGTAGGAGCGCAGGCCGTCCTCGTAGTGCCACTCGACCTTCTCGCCGCTGGCCTTGTCCTCGAAGCTGACCAGCAGCCCAGGGCACAACACGGCCTTGGCCTTGAGCACGTGCTTGAGGCGGCTGATGGAGAATTTGGGCGAGTCGAAATACTTCGGGTCAGGGCTGAAGTACACGCTGGTGCCGGTATTGCGCTTGCCGACCGAGCCGACCACCTCCAGCTCGCTGGCCTTGAAGCCATCGGCGAAGGTCATCTGGTACTCGTTGCCGTCGCGCTTGACGCGTACGCGCACCTGGGTCGACAGGGCGTTGACCACGGAGATACCGACGCCATGCAGGCCGCCGGAGAACTGGTAGTTCTTGTTGGAGAACTTGCCGCCGGCGTGCAGCTTGGTGAGGATCAGCTCGACCCCCGAGACGCCCTCTTCGGGATGGATGTCCACCGGCATGCCGCGGCCGTCGTCGCTGACTTCCAGCGAGTGGTCGGCGTGGAGGATGACCTGCACCGAACGGGCGTGACCGGCCAGGGCTTCGTCGACGCTGTTGTCGATGACTTCCTGGGCCAGGTGATTGGGCCGGCTGGTGTCGGTGTACATGCCCGGCCGCTTGCGGACCGGGTCAAGGCCCGAGAGGACTTCGATGGCGTCTGCGTTATAGGCGCTAGCGCTGGGATTGGCCATGGGTTCTCGTCGTCAGTCTGGTGAATGCAAAAAGGTCAAAATACAGAAAAATCGATCGCCGCATACTGCCCGGGGGCAAGCCCGGCGAATGCCAGCAGCGCCGGCAGGCGTTCGGCGAAGCCCTGGAAGCCATGATCGCCACCGGCCTGGATACGCAGGGCGCAGCCTCGGTAGTACTGCTCGGCGTGGCGATAATCCAGGGTTTCGTCCCCGGTCTGCAACCATACCTGATAGCGGCCGGGGTCTGCGGGCGGTACGACTTCAAGCTCGGCCAGCGCCTGTACGTGGTCCAGCGTCAGCTCCCAGGTTTCACCACTGTAATGGTTGCGCTGGGTGCCGAGGTAACCATCGAAACGCTTGTGCGGGGTAACCGCCGGGTTGACCAGCAGGGCCTTGAGGCCATGGCGCTCGGCCAGATGGGTGGCATAGTAGCCGCCGAGCGAGCTGCCGACCAGCAACGGCGCGTCGAGCTCGGCGATGCATGCCTCGAGCTGGGCGATGGCCTGGCGCGGGTGATGGTGCAACTGGGGCACGCGCAACTGCTCGGCCAGGCCAAGCTGTTGCATCACCGCCTCGAGCTGGCGGGCCTTGGTCGACAATGGCGAGCTGTTGAAGCCATGGATATAGAGGATGGAACCCGACATGCTGCCCCCGGAGTCTGTGGCTTCGCGCCCGGACAGGTGGGCGCTGGGACGCGCAGTGTAGCGTGTTCACCGGGCTTTGGTGCTGGCTCGATTGTCTTGCAACATATTCTTCAAGCGCAGCGGCCCGATCGCCGGCAAGCCGGCGATGGCTCCACCTCAATAGCCTGGGCTGTCGAAGTCGAGCCGCACCTCGAAGTCGCGAGCCCGCTCGACGCCGGTCTCCAGGCGACCGTCGCCGTGCAGGCGCAGCCAGCGATAGCCCGGTAGCTCCTCACTCACCTTGAAGTCCTCGCTGCCCGGCGCGAACTGGATGCAGGTCGATGGCGTGGCCAGGTAACGGATGCCATCGCGTTGCTCGTCCCACGCTTGATGAATGTGCCCCCAGAGCAACGCCTTGACCTGTGGATAACCTTTCAGGCGCTGCAACAGGTCGTCGGCATTGCGCAGGCCGATCGGCGCGATCCAGGCACAGCCAATGTCGACCGGCTGGTGGTGGCAGCACACCAGGCAGTGACGCCCTGCTGCCGAGACCAGGGCCTGGTCGAGCAACGCCAGTTGATCAGGTTCCAGCAGGCCATGGGTGGCGCCGAGCACCGACGAATCGAGCATCACCACACGCCAGGCACCGATATCGGTGACTGTCTGGACCAGCTCCGGCGCTACTTCGGCCATGACCCTGGCCTCGTCGTGGTTGCCCGGCAACCAGCGGGTCGGCGCCTGGATCTCGCCGGTCAACTGACGAAACGCCTCATAGGACGCCACACTGCCGTCCTGCGACAGGTCGCCGGTGCACAGCAGCAGGTCTATGCGCGGCTGCTCGCGGCGGACCTGGGCGATCACATGGCGAAGGCTGTCGCGGGTATTGAGGCCAAGCAGGGTACCGGCCGCATCGCCGAACAGATGGGCATCGGTCAACTGCACGACGTGCACGGGGGCCTGGAGTGGATCTGGGTGCGGCAACGGCCGTCTCCTCGAACGGATTCAGCGGCAATTATGGCGGGCGAACGGTCGTCAGAAAACAGCCAGCACACCCTCTGTTACGAGCACGGCGTCACATTTCAGCGCACGCTTGCCAGTTCGTGACCGCAGGCCAGGCAGTGGCTCAGCCATTCGCCGAGGAACAGGTTGAGCTGGGCCTTCTCGTCGGGCTGGTGCATCGCTTCGTTGGGGTAGGGGTAGATGCTGCGCAGCCGCCTGGCATGCTCGGCACTGACCACTTCGGCCATGCGTGCGTCGTGGTACACCTGCACCTCCATTTGCGGCACCGGCAACCACGGCAGGCTGTGTTCCTGGCGCACGCGCAAGGTGGTGGTGTACGGGCAGGCCAGCAGCACATCGAGCACCAGCACGCCGAGCATCTGGTCACCCTGGGCCATACCGATACGCCGCGAACTCATGGTAGAGCGCATCTCGGGCAACAAGCGCATGAGCCGGGCGTAGTTGGCCTCGCAGGCTGCTTGCAGCCCGGCCAGGTCGACCCGATAACGCTCGCGCAGCAGGTTCACTTCCACATACCTCGGACTTCGTCCTTGTTCAGCGCCAGCCATTGCAGGCCAATGATGGTCGCGGCATTGCAGATGCGCCCATCGCGCACCGCCTGCAGCGCGTCGTCGAACGACCAGACGCGCACGCGAATGTCCTCGCCTTCTTCCTCCAGGCCATGCAGGCCACCGGCGCCTTCGCTGCTGCAACGACCGAGGAACAGATGCACGTATTCATCGCTGCCGCCCGGAGACGGGAAATAACGGGTCATCGGCCACAGGGCGCTGAAGGCCAGGCCTGCTTCTTCCTCGGCTTCGCGGTGGGCGACCTCTTCGGGCTGCTCGTCCTTGTCGATCAAGCCGGCGACCATCTCGATCAGCCAGGGGTTGTCGACCTTGTCCAGGGCGCCGACACGGAACTGCTCGATCAGCACCACTTCATCACGCAACGGATCGTACGGCAGCACACAGACCGCGTCATGGCGCACGAACAGCTCACGGCTGATCTCGCGCCCCAGGCCCCCGGCGAACAGCTCGTGGCGCAGGCGCACCTTGTCGAGCTTGTAGAAGCCCTGGAAGCAATTGGCCCGTTCGACGATCTCGACCGTCCTGGGCACCGAATTCAACGTATCCGACATGAAAATCCTCACTACCTCGTTTACCGCATCGCGCCATCCTACTCTGCACGCTTTCACGTTTCACCCCCCTTGGGCAACCGTTCGCACGGTCGGGACAGCGAGCGCCTACTCTGTTAGCTTAGTGGCGAACTGAAGGCCGCGCAGACGGTCAAAGGCCGACTTTTCCCTGTTCTGCAAGGATCATCATGACGCTCGTCAAACTGACTTCCGTGGCCGTGCTGGCACTGGCACTGGGCGCCTGCCAAAGCCTGTTCACGCCCAATTACCGGGCTCCGCTCGAGGTCAAGCGCGACGCCTGGGAGCATGTCAAACCCGGCTGCAGCGAAAGCGACTGCCCGCTGGTGAACATCGACACCATCCACTTCCCGGCCCTGCCCAAGCTCGACGGCATCGTCGAAAAACGCCTGCTGCAACTGACCGAGGACAACCAGCACGGCACCGCCCCGGCAACCCTGCAGGCCTACGAGCAGCAGTATCTGGCCAGCGCCGACAAGCGCAACAGCAGCTACCTGCAGGCCAAGGTACGCGAACAGCATGACGGGCTGGTGATCATCGAACTGTCGAGCTACCTCGACAGCGGCGGCGCCCACGGCATGCCAGGGCGGGGCTTCATCAACTACTCGCGCAAGCTGGACAAGGTGCTGACCCTGCAGGACATGCTGGTGCCCGGCCAGGAAGAGACCTTCTGGAAAACCGTAGAAGAGTCGCACAAGGCCTGGCTGATCAGCGTCGGCATGGACAAAGACGCCGAGTTCGTCAAGACCTGGCCGTTCAAGCGCTCGCCGCACGTCGCCCTGACGTACGGCGCGGTAGTGGTCAAGTACGAAGTCTATGCCATCGCGCCCTACTCCATGGGCCACGTCGAGCTGAAGATTCCGTACCCGCGCCTCAATGGCGTGATCAAGCCCGAGCTGTTTCCCGGCCGCGGCTGAGACACAGTAACGCGTGCAGTACACCTGCCAGCAGCAAGGCTGGCAGGGTCGCGCCGAAGTCCGGTGCCTGCGCGGCGATCAGGTGATACGCCGCCACCCCCACTGCCCAGGCCAGCAGCGCTGGCCAATGCAGACCCGCCACCTGCGCCGGCGCACGGCGTCGACGCACCAGGTAATGGTCGACCAGCACCACGCCGAACAAGGGCGCGAACACCGAGCCGATCAGCAGCAGGAAGTTCTCGTACTGGGCCAGGGGGGCCAGCAGCGCGATCAGGGTACACAGCACCCCGATGGCCAGGGCCAGGTGCTCGACCTTCAGGCGCACCAGCAGGCCCGTGGACACTGCGGCCGAATGAATGTCGGCGAAGGCGTTTTCCGACTCGTCCAGCAGAATCAACAGCAGTGGGATACCCAACCCGGCACCGGCCAGGGCCAGCAGCAGCGCATTGGTTTCACCATCGGCGGCAAACGCCAGAGTGTAGGCCACGCCCAGGCTCATCAGCCAGGCATTGCCAAGGAAGAAGCCCAGCGCGGTACCACCGAACACCCGACTGGCACGCTGGCCGAAACGCGAGTAGTCGGCGATCAGCGGCAACCACGAAAGCGGCATGGCGATGACGATGTCGAAACCCACCGCCAACGACAGCGAGCCGTCCCCGGCACGTCCCCACAGGGCGGCGAGGTCGGCCTTGGCGAACAGGTTCCAGGTCAGCCACAGGCAGGCGCCGAGCAACAGCCAGATGCCCCATTTGCGCAGCACCTTGCGCACGAACGCCAAGGGGCCGCTGACCGCCAGCAGGGTGGCCAGTGCGCCGAAGCACAGGGTCCACAGCAGCGGGTTGTTCCAGGCACTGCCTTCGCCGAAGGTGCGCGCGCCCAGCAGGCTGGCGGCGTCGCGCATGACGATGATCTCGAAAGAGCCCCAACCCACCAGTTGCAGCAGGTTGAGCACGGCCGGCAGCCGCGCGCCGTGGCCGCCCAGGGTCAGGCGCAGGGTGGCCATGGCCGACAGCCCGGTATCGCTGCCGACCACACCCGCCGCGGCCAGCAGCAGCACGCCGACGCCGGTACCCAGGACGATCGCCAGCAGCGCGCCGGACAGGCCCAGGCCGGGGGCGAGCAAGGCGCCGACCTGCAGGACCATCAGGCCAATGCCGAGGGAAAACCATAGCGAGAACAGGTCGCGGGCGCCGAACAGGCGCTGACGGGTGGGAACCGGGTGGTCGGGGGAGAAGTGGCTGGGTGATGTCATGGTTGGCGCTCGCCGGCAATGTTGTTGGTGTTCTTGGCGAGGACTTCGTCCTCGAATCGCGACGCAAGGCCGCTCCCACAACGACCGCGCAAGCATCGGGCCTTGCGCGGTCCCTGTGGGAGCGGCCTTGCGTCGCGAAAGGGCCGCAAAGCGGCCCCAGCGTTCTTACACTTTGTGGTAAAGCTGGCTGCCTTCCTGACGGAAGCGCTCGGCCTGTTCACGCATGCCCTGCTCGACCGTCACGTCCACGGCCTCGATCTTGGCGGCATATTCACGCACTTCCTGGGTGATCTTCATCGAGCAGAACTTCGGCCCGCACATCGAGCAGAAGTGCGCGACCTTGGCCGATTCCTTGGGCAGGGTCTCGTCATGGAAGGCGCGTGCGGTATCCGGGTCCAGGCCGAGGTTGAACTGGTCTTCCCAGCGGAACTCGAAACGCGCCTTGGACAGCGCATTGTCGCGTATCTGTGCGCCCGGGTGCCCCTTGGCAAGGTCGGCGGCGTGGGCGGCGATCTTGTAGGTAATGATGCCGGTCTTGACGTCGTCCTTGTTCGGCAGACCCAGGTGCTCCTTGGGCGTGACGTAACACAGCATGGCGCAACCGAACCAGCCGATCATCGCCGCGCCGATGCCGGAGGTGATGTGGTCGTAGCCCGGGGCGATATCGGTGGTCAGCGGGCCAAGGGTATAGAACGGCGCTTCGTCGCAGCACTCGAGCTGCTTGTCCATGTTCTCCTTGATCAGCTGCATGGGCACGTGGCCAGGGCCTTCGATCATGCACTGCACGTCGTGCTTCCAGGCGATCTTGGTCAGCTCGCCGAGGGTTTCCAGCTCACCGAACTGGGCAGCGTCGTTGGCGTCGGCGATCGACCCCGGGCGCAGGCCGTCGCCCAGCGAGAAGCTGACGTCGTAGGCCTTCATGATTTCGCAGATCTCGTCGAAATGCGTGTACAGGAAGTTTTCCTTGTGATGCGCCAGGCACCACTTGGCCATGATCGAACCGCCACGGCTGACGATGCCGGTCACCCGCTTGGCGGTCAGCGGCACGTAGCGCAGCAGCACGCCGGCATGGATGGTGAAGTAGTCCACGCCCTGCTCGGCCTGTTCGATCAAGGTGTCGCGGAACAGCTCCCAGGTCAGGTCCTCGGCGACCCCACCGACCTTTTCCAGGGCCTGGTAGATCGGCACGGTACCGATCGGCACCGGCGAGTTGCGGATGATCCACTCGCGGGTCTCGTGGATATGCTTGCCGGTAGACAGGTCCATGACCGTGTCCGAACCCCAGCGGATGCCCCAGGTCAGCTTGGCCACTTCTTCCTCGATCGAGGAACCCAGGGCACTGTTGCCGATGTTGCCGTTGATCTTCACCAGGAAATTGCGGCCAATGATCATCGGCTCAAGTTCCGTGTGGTTGATGTTGGCCGGGATGATCGCGCGGCCACGGGCGATTTCCTCACGGACGAACTCGGCGGTGATCTCCTTGGGGATGCTGGCGCCGAAGCTGCGACCGGCGTGCTGCTGGCTCAGCAGGCCGGCCGCACGAGCCTCCTGCAGCTTCATGTTCTCGCGGATGGCGACGTATTCCATCTCGGCGGTGATGATGCCTTGGCGGGCGTAGTGCATCTGCGAGACGTTGGCACCCGCCTTGGCGCGACGCGGGTTGCGCACATGGTTGAAGCGCAGCTTGGCCAGCTCGGCATCGTTCAGGCGTTGCTGGCCGAAGTTCGAGCTCAGGCCACCCAGGCGCTCGGTGTCGCCACGGGCGTCGATCCAGGCCGAACGCACATCGGCCAGGCCCTTGCGCACGTCGATGATCACGTCAGGGTCGGTGTACGGGCCGGAGGTGTCATAGACCAGTACCGGCGCATTGCTCTCGCCGCCAAAATCGGTGGGGGTGTCGTGCAGGCTGATTTCGCGCATGGGCACGCGGATGTCCGGGCGCGAGCCTTCGACATAGACCTTGCGTGAACGAGGGAAGGGTTGCACGGACTGCTGGTCGACTTGCGCCGACTCGCTGAGGTTGATCGTTTTTTCTTGTTTGCTCATCACAGGCTCTCCAGACAGCTTCCTAGCGGATGGAATGTCGGGGTGAACCTGAAAGGCGCGGACGCACTCTGTGACGAGTGCAGTGCCGGATACATGGAGTGCCTGAAGCTGCTGGAGCTGAGACATTCCCGGACCTGGCACAAGAGGCTCCCCGGGAAGGCGAGCAATCTTGTTCCCTACGCAGGCGCTAACCTGATCAGGTTCAACGGGATCCGCAACTTTGCGATCTCAGCCTTTGCTTCAAGGCACCCCGACAAGAACATGCGCAGTCTAGACTGGAGTGGTCGGCAAAGCCAAGCGCGTAGAACCGGGTAATGATGAAAGGAACGCACTACGATTGTTGCCAGCAGGACATGGCACTACACTGGCCCGTCTTTCGATACTCAATAGTTCAGTAATTAATTTCGTACAAGGATTGCCTCTATGCTGCGCAAACTTTCACTGGCGATAGCCGTGTCTTGTGCGTCCAACGGAGTGGTCTGGGCAGCGGATGTGCCCACGACGGTGAAGACCGACCTGGTCAGCGTCTACCAGGAAGCGGTCGAGAACAACGCCGACCTGGCAGCGGCCCGCGCCGACTATGGCGCCCGTCGCGAAGTGGTGCCCCAGGCCAGGGCCGGCCTGCTGCCGAACCTGTCGGCCGGTGCCGAAATGATGAACACCCGGACCAAGCTCGACGAACCGTCGACCACCGCCACGCGCAGCGGCAACTCCTGGAGCGCGACCCTGTCGCAGCCGATCTTCCGCGCCGACCGCTGGTTCCAGTTGCAGGCCGCCGAAGCGGTCAACGAGCAGGCCGCGCTGGAACTCTCGGCCACCGAGCAGAACCTCATCCTGCAAACCGCGCAGAACTACTTCGCCGTGCTCCGCGCCCAGGACAACCTGGCCGCGACCAAGGCCGAGGAAGCCGCCTTCAAACGCCAGCTCGACCAGTCCAACGAACGCTTCGACGTGGGCCTGTCGGACAAGACCGACGTGCTGCAGTCCCAGGCCAGCTACGACACCGCCCGGGCCAACCGGATCATCGCCGAGCGCCAGGTGCAGGATGCCTTCGAAGCCCTGGTGACACTGACCAACCGCGAGTATTCGGCCATCCAGGGCGTGGTCCACACCTTGCCGGTGCAGGTGCCGACCCCCAATGACGCCAAGGCCTGGGTCGATACCGCGGCGCGGCAGAACCTCAACCTGCTGGCGACCAACCATGCCGTCGACGCCGCGGAAGAAACCCTGCGCCAGCGCAAGGCCGGCCATGCGCCGACGCTGGATGCCGTGGCGCGCTATCAGAAGGGTGACAACGACAGCCTCGGATTCAGCAACCCGCAGGTCGGCGTGCGCTACGCCGGCGATGTGGAGCAGACCAGCATCGGCCTGCAACTGAACATCCCGATCTACAGTGGCGGCCTGACCAGTTCGCAAGTGCGAGAGGCGTACCAGCGCCTGAGCCAGAGCGAGCAACAGCGCGAGAGCCTGCGTCGCCAGGTGGTGGAAAACACCCGCAACCTGCACCGGGCAGTGAATACCGATGTGGAGCAGGTGCAGGCGCGCAAGCAGTCGATCATCTCCAACCAGAGCGCGCTGGAGGCCACCGAGATCGGCTATCAGGTCGGCACCCGCAACATCGTCGACGTGCTCGATGCCCAGCGCCAGCTGTACACCTCGGTGCGTGACTACAACAACAGCCGCTACGACTACATCCTCGACAACCTGAGCCTCAAGCAGGCGGCGGGGACCTTGAGCCCGCAGGACCTGCAGGACCTCAAGCGCTACCTGAAGGCGGACTACAACCCGCACAAGGACTTCCTGCCTCCGGACCTCGCGGCAGCGGCGGCGAAGAATTTCGAGCGGCGCCCTTGAGACAGGTGTTGGCCTCATCGCCGGCAAGCCGGCTCCTACACAGATGCTAAAAACGGCGCGGTAGTTGTAGGAGCCGGCTTGCCGGCGATGAGGACCTCAGCCAACCAACCGGCCCAGGCCATCGAGCAAGCGCTGCAACGCCCCCTGGTTGGCCTGCATCACCGCCCTGCCCGCCTCGCCCATGCGCCGCGCATCCTGTGGCAGTTCCACCAGCCGCCGTACCGCCTCGCTCAGCCCCTCGGCATCGTCGATTTGCTGCAGCGCTCCCGCCTCACGCAACATCGCGCTGATTTCGAGGAAGTTGAACACGTGTGGCCCCATGATCACCGGTAAAGCCAGCGCCGCCGGCTCCAGTGGATTGTGGCCACCGGTGGCGACCAGGCTGCCGCCGACGAAGGCGATATCGGCCAGGGCATAGAGAAACAGCAACTCGCCCATGGTGTCGCCAAGCAGCACCGCGGTCTGTGCCTCCACCGCCGCCCCCGATGAGCGCCGCACCGTGGCGAACTGCTCGCTGCACAAGGCGTGCACCGCAGCGAAACGCTCGGGATGACGAGGCACCAGGATCAGCAGCGCGTCGCCATGCACCTGCAGCAACTGCCGGTGCGCCTGCAGGATCAAGGCATCCTCGCCCTCATGGGTACTGGCGGCGATCCACACCGGACGCTGGGTAGCGCCCCACTGCTCACGCAGCGCACGCGCACGCGGCAACAATTGCTCGTCGACCTTGAGATCGAACTTGATCGAACCGGTCACCTGCACGCATTCGGGCCGTGCACCCAGGTCACGAAAGCGCTGGGCCTCGGTTTCGGTCTGCACCGCGATCAGGCTCATCTCGGCAAGCATTGGCCGGGTCAGCTTGGCAAAGCGCGCGTAGCCACGAGCCGAGCGCTCGGACAACCGCGCGTTGGCCAGGGCCACCGGGATGCCGCGCTTGGCGCACTGGTGGATATGGTTGGGCCACAGCTCGGTTTCCATGATGATGCCCAGGCGCGGGCGGACATGGTCGAGAAAGCGCCCTGCAGCCCAAGGCAGGTCGTAGGGCAGGTAGCAGTGTTGGATACGCGGCTCGCCATCGAACAGGGCGCGAATGCGCTCGGAGCCGGTCGGGGTCATGCAGGTCAGCGTGATCGGCATGCCCGGGTAGGCCTTGAGCAGCGCACGCACCAGGGGCGCCGCGGCGATGCTTTCGCCCACCGACACGGCATGCACCCAGATCCCGCCCTGCTGCATCGGCGGCAGGTTGCAGGCGAAGCGCTCGGCGATGCGCTGGCGATAGGCGGGCGCCTTGCGCGCCCGCAGGTACAGGCGCAGCGCAACCAGCGGCAGGCCCAGGTGGAATAGCAGGGTATAGAGTGTTCTGTTCATGGCGGCGGAGTTTAACCGATCGCGCGCAGGTGCACCGCAAAGCGCTCGGCCAGCCACTGTGCGGCCGGCCCCAGCGGCTCGTCGCGACGCCAGGCCAGCTCCACCACCAGTGCCGGCGGGCACCACTCGCAATCGAGTTCGACCATGTGCGCCTGGTAGGTGGGGTACTGCACCACGTGACGCGGCAACCAGGCCCAGCCCAAGCCGCGCATCAACAGCTCGGCCATGGCGTAGAAACTGTCGGCGCGCCAGACCTGCGGGCTGACCACCTCGCCGCCGGGATAGCCGCTTTCCTGCGGCGTTATCAACAACTGACGGTGCCGCGCCAACTGCTGGCAGGTGACCCTGCCCTGTCCGGCAAGCGGGTGCCCGGCCGCGCAGACGGTGACCATTTCCACGCTGCCCAGGGCACGCCGCTCCAGCGAGGCCGGCATACGCTCATGGTTGAAGAACAGGCCAAGGTCGGCGCGGCGCTCCACCAGCTTGCGCGCGACATCGCCCTGGGCTCCGCTGGCCAATTGCACCTGCAGGTAGGGATAACGGCTGGCCAGCTCGTCGAGGCTGTCGATCACCGGCTGATAAGGCATGGCTTCATCCTGGGCCACGCGCAGCAGCGCTTCCTGCCCGCGCATCAAGGCCAGCGCCCGCCCTTGCATGCGCTCGCATTGGCGCAACAACTCATGGGCATCCTCGAGCAGGGCGGCGCCATTCTCGGTCAATTTCGGTTGCCGCCCACTGCTGCGGTCGAACAACGCCACGCCAAGGTCCGCCTCAAGCAGGGCGATGGCATTGCTGATCGCCGATTGCGCCTTGTGCTGCTCACGGGCGACGGCGGAGAACGAGCGCAACTCGACGACGCGCACGAACGTGCGCAGTTGTTCCAGGTTCCACTGCTGAGGCATCGACCTATCTCCTGACCAGATAGGTAATGACTTTACCCCATCCGGGCAACCGCTAGAATGCGCCCCAGTTACCGGAGATTCCCATCATGAATGCTTATACCTACCTGGCCATCGCCATCTGCGCCGAAGTCATCGCCACTGCCTCGATGAAGGCGGTCAAGGGCCTGAGCACACCGCTGCCATTGCTGTTGATGGTGTGTGGCTACGCCGTCGCCTTCTGGATGCTGACCCTGGTAGTGCGCAGCATTCCGGTAGGGATCGCCTACGCCATCTGGTCGGGCCTGGGCATCGTGCTGATCAGCGTGGCGGCGCTGGTGATCTACGGGCAGAAGCTCGACGTTCCGGCAATGCTGGGCATGGCCATTATCGTCGGCGGCGTGGTGGTGATCCAGCTGTTCTCCAAGAGCGTCGGGCACTGATCGTTCGCACACCCTGTATACTTGCCAGCTGTCCCAGTCTTCGAGGTACCGCCATGCCATCTGCCATTTCCACTGACGTGCTGATCGTCGGCGCCGGGGTCGCAGGCCTCTGGCTCAATGCCCGGCTGCGTCGCCTGGGCTATTCGACGGTATTGGTGGAACGCGCCAGCCTCGGTGGCGAACAGACGGTCAAATCCCAGGGCATCATCCATGGCGGCACCAAGTATGCCTTGCACGGCGCCTTGACCGGCGCCTCGGAGGCCATCGCCGACATGCCGCGACGCTGGCGCGAGGCCCTGGCCGGCAGTGGCGAGCTGGACCTGAGCGGTACCCGGCTGCTGTCCGATGCCCACTATCTGTGGTCGCCCGGGACCCTGGCCGGCAACCTGACCAGCTTCTTCGCCAGCAAGGCCGTGCGCAGCCGGGTCGAGCAGGTCAAGGGCGAGCAACTGCCACCTGCCCTGCAGGACCGGGCGTTCAAGGGCAAGGTGTATCGCCTTTCCGAGCTGGTGATCGACGTGCCGAGCCTGCTGGCCAACCTGGCCGACCTGGCCGGTGACAGCCTGCTGGCCGGCGAGCGCATCGAGCCCCTGCGCGAGGGCGACGAGCTGGTCGGCCTGAGCGTCGACGGTCGGCAGATCCGCGCGCAACGTATCGTGCTCAGCGCCGGCGGTGGTACCGCAGACCTCCTGCACGCCCTGGGCTTGGAGCAGCCGGCCATGCAACTGCGGCCACTGCACATGGTCATGGCCAAGGGGCCGAACCTCAAGCCGCTGTATGCCCACTGCCTGGGCGGCGGACCCAAGCCACGGGTGACCGTCACGACCCATCCGGCAGCCGATGGCCAGTGGGTCTGGTACCTCGGCGGAGACCTGGCCGAAGCCGATGGCGTGGCCCGCGAACCTGCGGCGCAGATCGCCGCCGCACAAAAGGAAATCGCCAACCTGCTGCCCTGGGTCGACCAGAGCCTAATGCGCTGGGCCACCTTGCGCGTCGACCGCGCAGAGCCCGCGCAATCCGGCCTGGTACGCCCGGACAACGCCTTCCTCGCCGAACAGCAACGCCTGCTGGTCGGCTGGCCGACCAAACTGGCGCTGGCACCGGACTTCAGCGACCGCGTGCTGGCCAGCCTGGAACGCGATGGCGTGCGCCCGGCAGCTCAGCCCGGACTTGCCGACCTGCCACGCCCAGCCCTCGGCGTACCGGCCTGGGAGCAACTGCTGCCATGAGCCTGCCGACCCTGCACGACTTCTACCGCCCCCTGGGCAGCACCGGTTTCAAGGTGTCGCCGCTGGGCCTGGGCACGGTCAAGCTCGGCCGCGACCAGGGCGTGAAGTACCCCAACGGCTTCACCATTCCCGCCGACGACGAGGCCCGCCTGCTGCTGAACCAGGCCCGCGAGCTGGGCATCAACCTGATCGATACCGCGCCGGCCTATGGCCGTAGCGAAGAGCGCCTGGGCCCACTGCTGCGCGGACAGCGCGATGCGTGGGTGATCGTCAGCAAGGTCGGTGAAGAGTTCGAGCACGGCCAATCGCACTTCGACTTCAGCGCCGCCCACACCCGTCGTTCGGTGGAGCGCAGCCTGCAACGCCTGGAAACCGACCGCATCGACCTGGTGCTGGTGCATTCCGACGGCAACGACCTGGCGATCCTCGAACAGCAGGAGGTCTACCAGACCCTCGCCGAGCTCAAGCGCGAGGGCAAGATTCTTGGCTATGGCTTCTCCGGCAAGACCGCCGCGGGGGGCCTCAAGGCGCTCGAGCAGGGCGACTGCGCCATGGTCACCTACAACCTCAACGAGCAGGCCGAGCGCCCGGTACTGGACTACGCCGCGGCTCACGGCAAGGCCATCCTGGTGAAAAAGGCCTTGGCCAGCGGGCACATCTGCCTGGCACCAGGGGTAGACCCGGTGCAGGCCAGCTTCGAGTTGCTGTTTTCCCATCCAGGCGTCAGCAGTGCTATCGTCGGCACCATCAATCCGCTGCATCTGGCCCATAACGTAGCCACCGTCGCCCGCATCCTGGGCCAGCATTGAGCCACGCCCGCGAGGGCGACCGACGCAAGGAGGAGCCTCGTGCCGCGAACGTTGATCCGCAAGAACCCGAGCAACTTCAAGACCCTGCCCCTGCATGTCGAGGCCACCCCGGAAGGGCTGGCCTATCAGAGCATCGGCATGCCGCTGAATTTCAACCAGACCCAGCAACGCCGCCGCGCTATTCAACTACCCGACACGCAACGGTTCGTAGCCGAGCTGGCCAACCTCGGGGTTTCGGTGCGCCTGACCCTGAACTGGCAGAACCGCGACTACTGGGTATTGGTACGCCAGCGGCGCCAGGACCGGGGCGACGTGGTGCTCAAGCTGATCTCCGGCTACGTACCCGCGCAAGAGCTGAACCTGCCGCTGCACACCGCCGTGCAAGAGGTGGCCGAAGAGTGCCTGCTGGAGACCCCGGAAGGCTGGCTGGGCGGACGCTTCAACGATACCTGGCTGCCGGCGCCCTATGCCGCGGCCCTGCATTACCGTGAAGCGCTGCCGTTCGTGCTGACGCCGCAGTCCGGCGCCGCCCGCCCCGTGCACTGCGCCAACCTGATGCTGCTGGAGCGTCCTCGGGCGTACGTGCACCTGCCCACCGCATCGCTGCAACTGATCTACGACATGCGCTTGCAGGTACCTCGGGAGGCCAAGAAGCTCAGCCTGTTCCACGTCGATGAACGCCTGGAAGGCGACCAGCTGGTAGCACGGCTCAACCGCAAGCGTCCCGACCTGTACCTGATGCCGCTGAAGGACGGCCAGCCATTGGCCGAACTGTACACCTTGCGCCAGGACGAACTGGTGCGCGCCAGTACGCGTGGGCTGTACCTGGCCGAGAGCTTTGCCCGTCAAGACGGATGGGTGGTCGGGGAAGAGCGGATTCGCTGGAAGGACTGGGTGAAGCAGCAAGGGCTGGAAGAGCACAAGCCGGCCCGCGCCTCCCACCTGCAACGCTTCGGCGACAAGGCCCGGGCGCTGCTGGCGCGAGCGCGGACCTCGATGCACAAATGATCCCCGGGGCCGCGATGCGGCCCCAGCAGTATCAGTTCTTGCGGATTTTCTCGACGATGGCCGTGGTCGAGCTGTTCTCGACCAGCCCGAGCACCTTCACGGTACCGCCATAGGACTTGACCAGATCGGCACCGACCACCTGCTCGATGCCGTAGTCGCCGCCCTTGACCAGCACATCCGGCTTTACCTCGCCCAGCAGGTTTTCCGGGGTGTCTTCGGGGAAGCTGATGACCCAGTCCACCGCGCCCAGGCCGGCCAGCACGGCCATGCGCCGGTCGACGCTGTTGATCGGCCGGCCAGGGCCCTTGAGGCGGCTGACCGAGGCGTCGTCGTTGACCGCGACGATCAGGCGATCGCCCTGGGCACGGGCTTGCTCCAGGTAGGTCACATGCCCGGCGTGGAGGATATCGAAGCAACCATTGGTGAAGACGATCTTCTCTTTGTGCGCACGTGCATCGTCGATCGCCAGCAGCAGTTGCTCAAGGCCCAGCACCCCGCGCTCGGAACCTTCCTCGCGCTGGATCGCCCGGCGCAGTTCCGGGGCACTGATGGCCGCGGTACCCAGCTTGCCGACCACGATACCCGCCGCCAGGTTGGCCAGGGCCACGGCATGGGGCAGGTCTTCGCCAGCAGCGATGGCCACGGCGAGGGTGGAAATGACGGTATCGCCGGCGCCGGTGACATCGAACACTTCACGGGCCCGAGCCGGCAGGTGCAATGCAGGCTGGCCGGTGCGCAGCAGGGTCATGCCGTGCTCGCCACGGGTCACCAGCAGCGCGCCGAGGTCCAGGTCCTGCAGCAATTGCAGGCCCTTGGCGACCAGTTCGGTCTCGTCGGCGCAGCGGCCCACGATGGCTTCGAATTCGCTGAGGTTCGGGGTGATCAGGCTGGCACCGCGATAGATGGTGAAATCCTTGCCCTTGGGGTCGGCCAGCACCGGAATGCCGCGGCCTCGGGCGGCCTGGATCAGGCCCTGCGGGTCTTTCAAGGCGCCCTTGCCATAGTCGGACAGCACCAGCACCTTGACGCCTTCGAGCAGGCTGTCGACCTGCGTGCCCAACGACACCGCATCGGTGGCGAACGGCTCTTCGAAATCGATGCGCAGCAATTGCTGGTGACGGCTCATGACCCGCAGCTTGACGATGGTCGGCTGGTGCGCGATGCGCTGGAACAGCGAGCGCACACCGGCAGCCTGCAGGCTGTTGGCCAGGCTCTCGGCGGCCTCGTCCTGGCCGGTGACGCCGACCAACGATGCCGGCGCGCCCAGGGCAGCGATGTTCAAGGCGACGTTGGCCGCGCCGCCGGGGCGGTCCTCGATCTGATCGACCTTGACCACCGGCACCGGCGCCTCCGGCGAAATACGCGAAGTACCGCCATGCCAGTAGCGGTCGAGCATGACATCGCCGACCACCAGTACCGGGGCTTGATCGAAACGCGGCATGGACAACTTCATGGGCAACCCAAAAGAAATAATGAACAGGGGCAGGATATTAGCACAGGGCCGGCACCGGCCTTACGGCCAGTTGGGCTCTGGAAAATCCCGGTGACAATCGGGGCCGCACGGGCCCCGCATCGGTGTTTCAGGTGATATCGGCCTTTTCTGGCTCGTCCAGCCCCATGGCATGCAGACGGGCGTAGTGACCGTTGGCCTGCAGCAACTCGGCATGAGTGCCGCGCTCCACCAAACGGCCCTGGTCCATGACCAGGATCAGGTCGGCCTTCTCGATGGTGGACAGGCGGTGGGCGATCACCAGCGTGGTACGGCCCTTCATCACGTGATCCAAGGCGGCCTGGATATGCCGCTCGGACTCGGTGTCCAGGGCCGAGGTGGCTTCGTCGAGAATCAGCAGCGGCGCGTTTTTCAGCAAGGCCCGGGCAATCGCCAGGCGCTGGCGCTGGCCACCGGACAGCAGCACACCGTTCTCCCCCACGTCGGTATCGAAGCCCTTGGGCAGCTTGTCGACGAACTCCTTGGCGTAGGCGTCGGCGGCGGCCGCCTCGATGTCGGCACGCGGGGCGCCCGCCAGGTCGCCATAGGCGATGTTGTTGGCCACGGTGTCATTGAACAGCGTGACATGCTGGGTCACCTGGGACACATGGCGACGCAGGTTGCGCAGACGGTAATCGGAAATTTCCAGGCCATCGAGGAGGATCTGGCCCTGGTCGTGGTGGTAGAAGCGCGGAATCAACGCAGCCAAGGTCGATTTACCGCTGCCCGAGCGGCCCACCAGGGCGATCATCTGCCCAGGCTCGGCGACGAAGCTGATATCGCTCAGCACTTCACGATCGGTACCGGGGTAGCTGAAGCTCAGGTTGCGCACTTCCAGGCGGCCTTCCACACGGTCCTTCTCGATGGTACCGGTATCCACCTCGGGCGCTTCGTCGAGCTGCTCGAAGATGCTCTCGGCGCCAGCCAGGCCTTTCTGGATGGTCGAGCTGACCTCCGAAAGCTGACGGATCGGCTTGGGCAGCAGGCCTGCGGCGGTGATGTACGCCACCAGCTCACCGGCCGACGAATCGCCACGCATGAACAGCACCAGGAACATCAACGCAGCCATGGCGGTGTAGATCACCAATTGCAGCAGCGGGGTGTACAAGGCACCGGTCTTGGTCATCTTCAGCTGTTTGTCGGTGTTGCTCTGGCTGGCCCGCTCGAAGCGCTTCTGCTCGTAGGTTTCACCGCCGAAGCTGCGCACCACCCGGTAGCCCTGGATGGTTTCCGAGGCGACGTGGGTGACATCGCCCATGGCCACCTGGATCTTCTTGCTCTGCTTGCGGAATTTCTTGCTGGCCACGCTGACCATGATGGCGATGACCGGCAGGATGGCCAGCATCACCATGGTCAGTTGCCAGTTCATCCACACCAGGTAGCCGAACAGGAAGACCACGGTCAGCCCCTCGCGGATGACCACCTTGATCGCATCGGTGGCGGCACCGGTGACCATGGTCACGTTGAAGGTGATGCGCGAGATCAGGTGCCCGGAGTTGTGGTTGTCGAAATAGCGGTTGGGCAGTACCAGCAGCTTGTTGAACAACTCCACCCGCAGGTCGTGGACCAGGCCCAGGGAGACCTTGGCCAGGAAGTAGTTACCCAGGAACGAGCCGAAGCCCTGCCAGGCAGCGATCAGGATGATCAGCAACGGCACCGCCTGCAACAGCTGCAGGTCTCGCAGGTAGGGCACGTTGGGGAACAGGACTGCCTGTGGGTTGCTCAGGCCATCGACGAAATATTTGAGGATCCCGGCCAGCATCGGCTGGGTCGAGGCGAAGATCACGAAACCGACGATGCTCAGCAGGAAAATGCCGACATAGGGTTTCACGTAGCTCAGCAGCCGGAAATAGATCTTCAGGCTGGAGTTGTGCTCCGCCGGTCGCGGTGTTTCGGCCATCATCGAGCTCGCTGTTCAGGTTGAACCGGAAATTTTACCACAGGCTTTGTTTTCGGCACGCACCCATGGCAACAGCATGACCAAACCGACTGGCAGCCAACTGATGAACCACTCGGCCCGCGGAGTATCGGTAAGGCTCGCTGCGTCGAACTGCATGGCGAGGGTTGAAAATAGCCACAGGCCTAACAAAGCCTTGCCGATGCCGGTATGGCGGGCACGTACGATTTCTGCAAATGCAAACAGCCAGACAGCTATCCACAGCATCATCCCCGGGATACCCAACTCCACAGCCACGTGGGTGAACATATTGTGGGTATGATCGAACTGAGCCCGGCCTACGACAACGTGATAGACCGTCCCCAGCCCCAAGCCACTCCAGGGATGTTGACCAATCATCTGCAGCGCAGCGTCGAAAATCTCCGGTCGATAGGATGCACCTCGCCTCAGGATCACCGCAGACATCAAGTAAAAAGCAACGCCCGTCGCGACAACGGCTAAACCTGCAAAGACCTGGCTCTGGCGGCTGCGATACCACAGTGGCCTGGCCACAACCGTCAGCACCAGTGCAACAGCAGCACCGCGACTCTGGCTCAACACCACGAACGCTCCCAGCGCCGCCAGGGATAACACCCAGGCAAGCTGAGCGCCACGTTGGCGTGGCACGTTATGGAGTAGGCAAAGCACTGCAGCCGCGATCACATAAGCGCCAAGAATGGGGTGGGAGATTTCGCCGATCCCTTGCAGCCGCGCAAGCCAGAGTCGCCCATGTACGCCATAGAAAACAACGATGGATGCCAATGCGGCAACGGCCAGAAGCCCGGCTCCGACCTGAAGCAGGCAACGCACGCGGCCGAGACCTGCTTGCGCCAGCAAGGGGAACGCTATCAGGAACAGTAGGATGTAGAGCAAACGCTTGCCGTCGCGTCCACCTTCCGCTGTGGTCGACCAGGTCAGGCTTATGGCACTCCAGGCCAACAGCAGCGAAATGCTGATCCATAAGGCGGGTTGCAGTCGCCAGGCCTGCACCAGCACCCGCCTGCCCGACCAAGCCATCACCAATGCAGGCAACCACAGAAAGAGAATGATGCCCTGTTGATAGATTTTGTTACTGGGCGCCAAAGCAATTGCGCCCAGGAACCACACCAAGCCAAACCCTAGCCAAGCACGTGCCCAGCTCTTCTGATACAACATCCATCCCCCCGGTGAATCATCAAGACACCATCATGGTGCTGCGGCATTATTTTCGGCATTATTGCCGGTCAATTTGCTTGCCAGACGACAAGGCTCCTATCCATGCAATGCTCCCGGCTACCTCAGGTCGACTTCGATCAGCTGACACTTGGCGCCCAGATTCTGGAGGCGGATAGTTACGGCGCCAAAGTCTACCTGCTTGGCGATGGCAATTTCCTCAAGGTTTTTCGTCGCAAGCGCTTGTTTTCATCCGCGCTGCTGCGCCCCTACTCCCAGCGCTTCATCGACAACGCCCTGCGCCTGGCGCAACTGGGCATTCCCACCCTCGAGGTGATCAGCCACCACAAGCTGGACCTGCCAGGACGCACGGCGGTGTTGTATCGCCCGCTGCCAGGGCGGACGCTGCTGCAGATGGCCCGTGAAGAAAATTTCAGCTGGGATGTCTACCTGCCCAGGCTGGTCGAGTTGATCCACCAACTGCACCGCTCGGGGGTGTACTTCCGCTCGTTGCACCTGGGCAACGTGGTGGTGACGCCCGACGATCGCCTGGGCCTGATCGACGTCGCCGACATGCGTTTCCTGCGCGCACCGTTGTCCGCCCGGATGATCCGGCGCAACGTGCAGCACATGGTGCGTTACATCGAGCGTGAAAAGCTCGGCGAGCGCTTCCCGCTCGCCGACTTCCAGGCCGCCCTGCTGGGCGACTGAGGTCAATCGCGCAGCAGGCGTTCGGAGCCATCCCTGAAGGCCTGCCACGATTGCTCGGGCGCCAAGGCCTGGCGCTGTTGGCGGACCTGGTCCTGCGGGCTCAGGCTGACCACCCGCTGGATCTCCACGGCCCAGGCCTGGGCATCACCAATCGGCAGGTAGCACCCAGCATCTTGCAACTGCTCGCGGAACACCGGCAACTCGCTGCAGATTACCGGCACATCCGCCAGCACCGCCTCCTGCACCACCAGGCCCAGGCCTTCGGCGCGGGACGGCACCAGCAGCCAGTCGAAGGCGCGATAGAGCTGCTGCATGTCCTTGCGGTGGCCGTGCAAGGTAATGCAATCGGCCAGCCCCCGCGACTCGATGCAGGCCTGCAAACTCGCGCGTTCGCTGCCTTCGCCCAGCACCACCAGGCGGATTTCCGGATGCTGTGCATGGGCCAGGGCAAAGGCCTGGATCAGCATCTCGAAACCCTTGCTCTCGACCAGCCGCCCGACTGCACCGAACACCCGGCCGCCTTCCAGTGGTAGCTCGAGCGCCTGGCGCGCCTGTTCACGGCTCATCAGGCTGGCCCCGAACGCCTGCGGCTCGTGGGCCATGCGCAAGGTCTGCACAGGGCGCTGCAAGATCTGTCCAAGATGCTCACCCAGGGTTCGCGAAACGGCGGCCAAAGCCACCCGCTCGGGTGTAAAACCGTTGAGCAGGCGCACGTCCCGGGCGCTAAGACGCGTTTCGCCATGGAACATGACCTTGGCGCGCAGGTTGGGCAACCGATGCAGCAGCGGCAGCACCATGCGTGCGACCCCTACCCCATCGATCAGCACGACATCGGCCTGGGCCTCTGCCAGCGCCTTGCCCAGGCGATAGCGCAACCAAGGCCGGATCAGGCGCCACAAGCCCCGCCCCTTCAACGCCCGCTGCGGCATACGCCACTCGAGCGTCGATCCCAGGCCATGGCACAAGCCGTGGCCGGTGAGCAGCCAGTTGCTGATCCGTGCATCCGCACCAACCAACGACAATACCTGCCGGTGCACCTTGTGCACCGACATGTACGGCGAACCGCCCGCCCACATCACGTTGACGATGTTCATAGGGTCAGCGCCCCTCTCCCGCACAAGCCAGGTGGGACAGCGTATTCATTGAACAAGAAGGGTGATTCCCGTGCCTATGAGGGCGCCGAACACCAGCGTTGCCGCCAGTTTGATCCGATCGCGTTGACGCCGCTTGGCCTTGCGCTGGACCTCTTCCGGCAGGGTCACATGGCTGCCGAAACCAGTGTGCAACACCGCGTCACCTTCCAGGGTGACGGCCGTCAGCTGCAGCTCCGCATAACGCCGGGAGAGTGCCTTCTCTCCAGCATAGGCGGCAAATGGCGCACAGCGTTGGTAATCGCTCAAGCGGCGCAGGCCGGGGTTGAGCGAGAACGCCTGCCATTCGGCTTTTTCGGAAAGCAGCGGGTAGCACGGCACGCCGGCGATGACCTGTCGATCGCCCAGGTGGATATACGGACTGTGCACCGCCAGGTCGTGGGCATAACTGCGCAGCCAGACCTGCAACAGGTTCGGGCTGACTTCGAGAATGGCCCGCGAGTCCTCGACGAAGCCCTGGCGGTAGAACTGCCAGTCGTCCTCGCAATGGAAGATGTAGGCCGTCTTGACGTGGCTGTAGGCCAGGTCGATGGACGGTAGCTGGCCTAGCTTGGGACGGTTGACGAAGACCGTGCAGTGGCTCTTCCAGTGCTCCGGCACGGCTGCGTGCACCGCATCGTCGCCGGAATCCTCGGTAATGAAAACCTCCCGCACGGGCGCCGTATTGTAGCGATCGAAACTGGCCAAGGTGTCCTTGAGCAGGTCGAAGCGCCCACAGCTGGTCACCACCAGCGTGATGTCACTGTCATCAGAAAAGCGCACGGACTCCCTCCGAGTTGCAGCAGGCGACTTTGTATACCCCGTCCGTGGGCATCAAAGTACTGTTATCAGACTCCCAGGCGCTGGCGCAGGCGCTGCCAGGCCGAAAGTGGCGGATGCGGCCTCAGTTCAGGGCGCATGTGTTCGACGATGCTACGACCAACCTGGCCGAAAGCGAATCGAGATACTGCCAAACGGCGACCGTTCTCTGCAATCTGCTGAGCCAGGCCTAAGTCCGAACGCAGTGTACGAAGTTTCTCTTGTAGCGTAGGAATATCTTTGTAAAAAACGATGTTGTGCATGTCCTGCAGACCCAGGGCACGGTTTTCCTCCTCGCCCTGGTCGAAGGCGAACAACACGCAACCGCAGGCCATCGCTTCGAAGTTCTTGATCATGTACTCGCCCATGCCGACGTCGGCACTGACGAAGAAGCGGATGCGGTTGAGGGTATTGCAGTAGTCCTCGCCCGACTTGGTCTTGGTCACCACCAGGTTCTCCACCCGCCCCAGCTCATCGAGCAACGCCTTGCGGCCGCTGTAGGCGACGCTGCCGGTGCTGCC
Organism: Pseudomonas putida; assembly: GCF_005080685.1. Lineage (NCBI taxonomy): Bacteria > Pseudomonadati > Pseudomonadota > Gammaproteobacteria > Pseudomonadales > Pseudomonadaceae > Pseudomonas > Pseudomonas putida. The sequence goes on from NZ_CP039371.1 coordinate 5,970,356, forward strand.
GACGAAGGCAAGTTCGATGTCGCGCTCACGGCCCTGGTCGCTGAGCAGTCGCTCGTCATAACCCTTGGGCACGAACACCGCATCGAAACCTTCCAGGCGCAGGCGTTCGCTGACGTTGTAACCGGAACTGATCACCCGCGCCCAGGGCATCTTGCGGTAGTGCGCGCTGAATTTGCCGGTGTACTTGCAAGGAATGTAGTTCTGGTAGGCATCGTGCTCGAGGATCACCAGGTTGGGCACGGTACGGATGAACGACGCCTGGCGCATTTCCTTCTTGAAACGCAGGAAGAACAGGATGCGATCGTAGCGCTCGACATCGATCTCGCGCTTGAAGTAGCGGCGCAGGTTGCGCTGGTCTTCATCGCTGACCCAACGGATATCACACTCGCAGTTGGCCGCGACGCCATCGTACAAACGGTCGAGGATCGCCCGCTGTTCCTGCTGCACCAGAAATAGGACTTTCATTGCGTTCCTTGGGCGCTCACGCCATTGCGCTCAATCAAAGGTCGTTGTTCAGCTCGCGCCGCCAGAACAACTCATGGCGACGCACAGCCTTGCGGAAAAACTCGTTCTCTCCGTATGGCGACGGGCGGCGCCCGGCCAGCCAGCGCTGCAACAGGCGACGCAAACGGCGCTTGAACGGGGCTGGTGGCTGCAGGTCATGCATCATGCCCAGGGCCATGGCCTTGTCGCGCTGGATAGCCAGGTCGAGCACCAGGCTGCACGGTGCCCATGGCTGGCCGGCTTCGAGTTGTGGCGGCAAGGCCACGCCGTCGCCACTCTCGCCCATCGGCCAGCGGTCGTTGTCATGCAGGTGGTTGGCATAGCACAGCAGCGTCTGCGGCTGCCAGGCCAGGCCTTCGAGGGCCTCGAGCACCGCCGCCTGGGCGCAGATATGGTCGGGGTGCGGGTCGAGCTGTGGGTGCGGCATGACCAGCACCTGGGGCTTGGCCAGCTCCAGCAGGGCGCGCAGGTCGGCCAGCAGGTTGCGCCAGGTCGGTGCACCGTCGACATCGCCAGGCAACTGCAGCGGATTGAACTGACGGAAGGTGCGGATATCGTCCAGCTCGGCCTCGCGTGACGCCATAGGCACGTCGGGGTCTGCCTGCATCGCTGGCAGTTGCAGGCAGAAGTAGCCCAACTGGATGCACTGCGACTCCGGCACGCCCGCCCAGCGCGGCACCGCGATGCTGTCCCAGGCGCGCAGACGGCCCTTGAGGCGTGCGGCATCGGCTTGGCCCATTCCCATCTGCTGGTAGTGCTCGGCCTCGATTTCACCCGCGGTCAGGGTCACCACCCAGGTCTCCTCGGCCTGGCTGTACAGACCATAGGCTGCAAGCTCCGCATCGTCGGCATGCGGGGCGATGACCATCACCCGGCGGCGGCGCAACTCGACGCTGGGCGTGACCCAAAGGCGTGGCTCGCCCTGCAGCCGACAGTGACGACCGCGCAGGCGCAGCCCACCGGCCTGCAGCGGTGCGGCCAGCCCTGTGAGGTTCAGGTAGCGCAGGCCGTCGACGCCGCGCTCGAACGTTTGGCGGTCGCTCTGGGCACCGGCCATCAGCTCGATCCGGGGGTCGAGAAAACGCCCCAGCCAGGTACTTTTGACGCGCAGCGCCAGCACCAGGGTTTCATCGCCCGCGAGGGCAACATCGGTAACGAGCATGCCACCGCGCAGACTCACGGTCGTTTCGACAGCGTGCTCGCCGAAATCGTACGCGTAGTCCTCGCCTGGCGCGTAGAACAGATGGTCGGCGAACCAGGCCTCATGCCCAGCCCAGAGCAGCGGCAACAGCAACAGTGGCAACCACCACCAACTGAACACACCCAGCAACAGCAGCGCGACCAGTGCCGCGAGCAGGCCCAGGCGCTTGTTGCGCCGATGGCGCTTGAGCAACTGCTGCTTGCGGCTCACACCTGGAACACCGGCACAGGGTTGCACCAACGGTCCTTGTACTCGCGATCGGCACGGCCGAACGAGAACCGCAACGGCTTGTTACGCGCCTGGGCGTCTTCCCAGGCAGCCTGGGTATTGAGGAAGCTCAGGACGCTGCCAGGGCTGAAGGCCTTGGTCTCGGGGTCGACGCCGCCATTGACGTACTCGACGCTGATCCATTCCGGCGCCTCGACCCGATACACCAGCTGAATGGCGATGGCCTTGCCTTCAAGCAACAGCACCGAACCGATCAACAGTGAACGCAAGCGTTCCAGCACCTCGGCCATGCGCTCGGCTCCGGTGGCCGGGAAGCCCCAGCGGCGCTGGAACAGGTCGCAGTACATCGCGGCGATCTCGACAGAGCCGAAATCGCCGATCGGCATGACCTGCCCACCGGCTTCTTCCAGCAGGCGCAGTTCGCGGCGCTGGTTGTAGCGGAATTTCTTCGACAGGTCTTCATGGGCACGGGCCATGGCCAGTTGCTCGGCCTGTGGTTTGAGGCCGACGAAGCGCCCCTGATTCAACTCGGACAGGTAGCGACCGGCATGACGCAGCGGGGCACCGGCCTGGGCATCGGCCGGCAGGATGATCTCGGCGTTGCCGAGATCGAACAGGCCTTTTTTACCTACGCGCTTGAGCACGTCCTTGGACAACGCCAGGTGGCGCCCCCAGGCAGGCAGCGCGGCCTTGAGTTCACCAGCCTGGTACCAGCCCAGGTAGCGCACCGGGATCTGCGCCAGGTCGGCCAGTTGCTCGATCACCAGTGGATGGCTGGCGACACTGCCGCCAAAGCGCGTCCAGGCCTCGGCATAGGCAACCGCGTCGATGGGCGTCCAACCGCGTTCGCGAAACGCTTGCAGGTGGTTGAGCATCAGGCCTGCCCCACCAGCGCCCGCACCTGCGGCAACTGCCAGAAGGCCTCGCGCACGGCGTGGTCGGAAAAACGTTCGTGCAAGCGCTGCAGCATGTGCTCGGCGCAGGCCTCGCGCTGCTCGGCATCCAGCCCGGCCATGTGCGTCAGGCCCTCGGCCAGTTGCGCGGCATCGCCCAGCGGGAACAGCACGCCAACACCTTCGACCACCTCGCGGGCACCGCCACAAGCGGTAGCCAGCAGGGGTACACCGGCCACCATCGCTTCGAGCAGGACCATGCCGAACGGCTCATGATCGGAACTCAGGGCGAACACGTCGAAGGCCTGGAAATAACGCCGCGCATCCGGCACCTGACCAAGGAAATCGACCTGGGCGGCAATGCCCAGCTCCGTGGCCAGGGCCTTGAGCTTGTCCTCCAGGCGACCTTGCCCGAGCACCGCCAGGCGTGCGCCGGGCGGCAGCGACGGCAACGCCTGGGCAAAGCCGCGCAGCAAGGTGGCTTGATCCTTGTCAGGATGCAGCCGACCGACGTTGCCCACGACCCACGCCCGCGCATCCAGGCCCAAGGCCGCGCGCGCCTCGGCGCGGGGCACCAGGGCAGTTTGCAATGCCGGAATGTCGATGCGGTTATAAAGCGTCTGGATACGCTCGGCCGGCCACTGCGGCAGGCAACGACGCATGTCGTCGCGCACCGCGTCCGACACACCGAGCAGGCTCAGGCGCTGACGGAACAGGTTGGCGAACAACCGACGGCCTTTGCGCTGGTAGTCACCGAAGGCATGGTGCACGCCGATCACCGGCAGACCGGTCGCCAGCAGGGTGATGTAGATCGGTTTGAAGCGATGGGCGATGCAAAAGCTGAAATCGCGCTCGGCGGCGATCCGGCGCAGCGCGCGGATCGCCCCCAGCTTCAGGCCGCGAACGGCCTTGGAGCTGAACTCGAGGAACAGCACCTCGTCCGACGCACAGCCAGCGGCTACCTGCGGGTCGGCGGCGCCAGTGAGGAACACCGTGGTGACCTTGTAGCCGCTACCCTGGAACAGGCTGGCGTACTGACGGGCGCAGTCGAGGAACGGCCCGTCGTAGCCATGGCAGAACTGCAGTACGCGTGGCTCAGAGCGGCTGGTCATACAGGGCCGCGCCGTCCTTGACCACCAGGATGTCTTCCATGATCAGGTACTGCAGATCCGAGCCGAAGAACATGTTCAGGGCGTCGGTCGGCGAGCAGATCATGGGTTCACCACGGCGGTTGAGCGAGGTGTTCAGCGACACGCCGTTGCCGGTCAGGTCTTCCAGCGCCTTCATCATGTCGTAGTAGCGCGGGTTGTACTCGCGCTTGAGCACCTGGGCGCGCGAAGTGCCGTCCTCGTGGACAACTTCCGGGACGCGGGTCTTCCACTCTTCGGCGACTTCGAAAGTGAAGGTCATGAACGGCGCCGGGTGGTCGACCTTGATCATCTGCGGGGCGACGGTGTCGAGCATCGACGGGCAGAAAGGCCTCCAGCGCTCGCGGAACTTGATCTGTTCGTTGATCCGGTCAGCCACGCCCGGCACGCTCGGGCAGCCGATGATCGAGCGACCACCCAGGGCACGCGGGCCGAATTCCATGCGGCCCTGGAACCAGGCCACGGGATTGCCGTCGACCATGATCTTGGCGATGCGCTGCGGCGTATCGTCGAGCTTGCGCCATTTGGGCGCGTTCGGATGACGGGCACAGGCGGCGATCACGTCTTCGTTCGAGTAGGCAGGGCCGAGGTAGACGTGCTCCATCTTCTCGACCGGCACGCCGCGGGCGTGGGACACGTAAGCAGCAGCACCCACCGCAGTACCGGCATCGCCGGACGCCGGCTGGACGAACAGTTCCTTGAGGTCGGGACGGGCGATGATCTTCTGGTTGAGCTTGACGTTCAGCGCGCAGCCGCCGGCGAAGGCCAGCTTGCCGGTTTCACGCAGGGTGTCGCCCAGGTAGTGGTCGATCATCTGCAGCGCCAGCTTCTCGAACAGCGCCTGCATGCTGGCCGCGTAATGGATGTACGGCTCGTCGGCGATATCGCCTTCGCGCTTGGGGCCCAGCCATTCGATCAGCTTGGGCGAGAAGTAGAACCCCTTGCCCTTCTCTTTATAACGACGCAGGCCGATGACGTTGGCGTACTCGGTGTTGATCACCAGTTCGCCGTTTTCGAAACTGGCCAGGCGCGAGAAATCGTACTTGCTGGCATCGCCATAAGGGGCCATGCCCATGACCTTGAACTCGCCATCGAGCATCTCGAAGCCGAGGAACTCGGTGATCGCGCCATACAGGCCGCCCAAGGAATCTGGGTCGAAGAATTCTTTGATCTTGTGGATCTTGCCGTTTTCGCCGTAGCCGAAGAAGGTGGTGGCGTACTCACCTTTGCCGTCGATGCCGAGGATCGCGGTCTTTTCCGTGAAGCCCGAGCAGTGATAGGCGCTGGAGGCGTGGGCCAGGTGGTGCTCGACCGGCTCGATCTTGACCTTCTTCGGGTCGAAGCCCAGCTGCTCCAGGCACCAGACAATCTTCTTGCGGTAGCGTTTGTAGCGACGGTTACCCATCAGGATGGCGTCGAGCGCACGATCCGGGGCGTACCAGTAACGCTTGGCATAGTGCCAGCGAGCCTTGCCGAACAGGCTGATCGGGGCGAACGGAATGGCCACCACGTCGACGTCGGATGGCTTGATGCCAGCCTGCTCCAGGCAGAACTTCGCCGATTCGTAGGGCATGCGGTTCTTCGCATGCTTGTCACGCACGAAGCGCTCTTCTTCGGCGGCGGCAATCAGCTTGCCGTCGATGTACAGCGCCGCGGAAGGGTCATGGCTAAGGGCGCCGGACAGGCCAAGAATCGTCAATGCCAAGGGATGAGCCTCTTCATTCGGTAGAGATGCGCCAGCGGCCTCTTGGGTGGCTGGCGGCTAAAGAGCGGGATTATAACGCAAAGCACAGCATGCGCATGCCCCTGCGAGGGCTGCGCCTTCGATCGCGCCACAAGGCCGCTCCCACAGGCATGGCGCTGTGCCTGTGGGAGCGGCCTTGTGGCGCGATTGGGCCGCACAGCGGCCCCAGGCGTTCAACCGCAACGCATGCGTTGCAGGGACACTGCTGCTCGCTTACTCGGCGATCAACCAGTCCATGCGGAAGCTGCCAGCGGTCTGCGCCAGTTCCTTGGCCAGCCAAGGCAGCAACTCGCGCAGCTCGTCCTCCAGTCCCCATGGCGGGTTGGCGATGGCCAGGCCGGAGCCGTTGAGGCCCTGCGGGCTGTCCTGGTGATGCACGTACAGCTCGACGCGCAGCAGCTTGGGCGCACCCGTGCTGGTCAGATCCTGATAGAAACGCGTGAGCGCGCGCTGGTCCTTGATCGGGTACCAAATGGCGGCGACGGTCTGGCGCATGCGGCTGATCGCCTCTTTCATCGCGACCGTGCAGCGTTTGAGCTCGTCGGCCTGCTCGAACGGCGGGTCGATCAGCATGATCGCGCGCTTTTCCTGCACGGGCAGCAGCGCTCGCGGCACATGCCAGCCCTCGCCCAGGTGGACGACCACTCGCGGGTCCTTCTTCATGTTCTCTTTGAGCAGCGGCCCGTCCTCCGGGTGCTTCTCGTTGAGCAGTGCACGGTCCTGCTGACGCATCAGCCGCCGGGCAAGCTCGGGCGATCCTGGGTAGTAGCGCAATTCGCCATCGGCGTTCAGGCGCTTGATGATGCGCAGGTAGTCGGCGGTCATCGCCGGCAGATCGTCGCGATTCCACAGGCGCGCGACACCTTCGAGGTATTCGCCGGTACGGCTCGCCTGGTCGCCTTGCAGGTCATACAGACCAAGGCCGGCGTGCGTGTCGATGTAGGCGAACGGTTGCTCCTTGCGCGACATCAGGGCGATGAGGCGGGTCAGCACGATGTGCTTGAGTACGTCGGCATGGTTACCGGCGTGGAAGGCGTGACGATAGTTCATGGCAACTCCTGCGGGGAGGGCAAGTTTACCTTGCCTTGCAGGCGACGTCAGGCCTGGCTGTCGGTCGGTGGTAGGGCCATCGCCGGCAAGCCGGCTCCTACAGGTTCGTCATGCTCCTGCAGGAGCCGGCTTGCCGGCGGTGGCACCGCCACCGATTCAGCCGATGTTACTTCTCAGCGTGATACGCCGCATCGGCGGTCTCGAAGCGCTGCAGCATGGCCTGCGACGGGCTGCCCAGCTTGCTGACCAGCACGATGGCGATGCTGGCGAACAGGAAGCCCGGGATGATTTCGTACAGGCCCAAGGTGTCGAACTGCTTCCACAGGATCACGGTGACTGCACCGACCACGATACCGGCCAAGGCGCCGTTGCGGGTCATGCCCTTCCACAGTACCGAGATCAGCACCACCGGACCGAAGGCGGCACCGAAGCCAGCCCAGGCGTAGGCGACCAGGCCCAGTACGCGGTTCTCCGGATTGGCAGCCATGGCGATGGCGATCAACGCCACGGCCAGCACCATCAGGCGGCCGACCCATACCAGTTCGACCTGAGAGGCGTTCTTGCGCAGGAATGCCTTGTAGAAGTCCTCGGTCAGCGCGCTGGAGCACACCAGCAGCTGGCAGCTCAGGGTGCTCATCACCGCCGCCAGGATGGCCGACAGCAGCACACCGGCGATCCAGGGGTTGAACAGGATCTTCGCCAGCTCGATGAACACGCGCTCGTGGTTCTCGGAGACCGGACCTGCCAGGTCAGGGTGCGCCGAGAAATAGGCGATGCCGAAGAAGCCCACTGCACAGGTACCGGCCAGGCACAGGATCATCCAGGTCATGGAGATGCGACGGGCATTGGCGATCGACTTCACCGAATCGGCAGCCATGAAGCGCGCCAGGATGTGCGGCTGGCCGAAATAGCCCAGACCCCAGCCCATCAGCGAGATGATGCCGATGAAGGTCGCCCCCTTGAGCATGTCGAAGTTCGCCGGGTTCTGCGCCTCGATCGCCAGGAAGGTGGTGTCGAAACCGCCGGTGGAGATCAGCACGATGATCGGGGTGAGGATCAGCGCGAAGATCATCAGCGACGCCTGCACCGTATCGGTCCAGCTCACTGCCAGGAAACCACCGACGAAGGTGTAGGCGATGGTGGCCGCGGCGCCTGCCCACAGGGCAGTCTCGTACGGCATGTCGAAGGTGCTTTCGAACAAGCGTGCGCCGGCAACGATGCCCGAGGCACAGTAGATGGTGAAGAACACCAGGATGACGATGGCCGAGATGATCCGCAGCAGGCCGCTCTTGTCTTCGAAACGGCTGGCGAAGTAGTCCGGCAGGGTCAGCGCGTCGCCGTTGTGCTCGGTCTGCACCCGCAGGCGCCCCGCAACGAACAGCCAGTTCAGGTAGGCACCGACGGTCAGGCCGATGGCGATCCAGGCTTCGGAGAGGCCGGAGAAGTAGATGGCGCCCGGCAGGCCCATCAGCAACCAGCCGCTCATGTCGGAGGCGCCGGCGGAGAGCGCGGTGACCACGCTGCCGAGGCTGCGACCACCCAGGATGTAATCGGAAAGATTCTTGGTGGAGCGATAGGCAGCGAAGCCGATCAGCACCATTGCAGCGATGTAGATCACGAAAGTGATCGTGAGTGGATTGCCCATGCGTGTGCCCTGGCGTTTGTTTTTATCTCATGTACAAACCGCCGAGAGACGGTTGCACCCAGGTGGCGCATCCTATGCAACAACGCAAATACGGTGCAACCCTTTTTGCCGCGCCAGTTGCACCAAGGCGTATTTTTCCGAAATTGCCTACTTTTTGCTCCTTTCTGGAGCAAGAACGGCCTTTTTAAGAAAAAACTGCACTTAAAATGACCATTTTCAGGTTGTGGATAACGCTGGGTGACACAGCGAAACCACGCCGCAAAAAATTCAGGTTGCACCTAGTTGCACCCGAAATCGCCTACAGCTAATCTTGGCGCCAGCTTAGGCCACAACCGTGGCAATAACGAGGATAAGAAATGGCGACGACCACCCTGGGGGTCAAACTCGACGACCCGACCCGTGAGCGACTCAAGGCAGCTGCGCAGTCCATCGACCGCACGCCGCACTGGTTGATCAAGCAAGCGATCTTCAATTACCTGGAGAAGCTCGAGGGTGGTGCCACCCTGACCGAACTCAACGGTCACGCCAGCAACCTGGCAGACGATGCCGGCGAGGTCCAGGCAGACCACAGCCACCAGTGCTTCCTTGAGTTCGCCGAAAGCATTCTCCCGCAATCGGTATTGCGCTCGGCCATCACCGCCGCCTACCGCCGCCCCGAGCCGGAAGTGGTGCCCATGCTGCTGGAGCAGGCGCGCCTGAGCACGACCCAGGCCGAGGCCACCAACAAGCTGGCTGCCGGTATCGCCGAGAAGCTGCGCAATCAGAAGAGCGCAGGCGGGCGCGCCGGCATCGTCCAGGGTCTGCTGCAGGAGTTCTCGCTGTCGTCGCAGGAAGGCGTGGCGCTGATGTGCCTGGCCGAAGCGCTGCTGCGCATCCCCGACAAAGGCACCCGTGATGCCCTGATCCGCGACAAGATCAGCAACGGCAACTGGCAACCGCACCTGGGCAACAGCCCGTCGCTGTTCGTCAACGCCGCGACCTGGGGCCTGCTGCTGACCGGCAAGCTGGTCTCCACCCACAACGAATCCGGCCTCTCCGCCTCGCTCACCCGCATCATCGGCAAGAGCGGCGAACCGATGATCCGCAAGGGCGTGGACATGGCCATGCGCCTGATGGGCGAGCAGTTCGTCACCGGCGAGACCATCGCCGAAGCCCTGGCCAACGCCAGCCGTTTCGAGTCCAAGGGCTTCCGCTACTCCTACGACATGCTCGGCGAAGCCGCACTGACCGAACATGACGCACAGAAATACCTGGCCTCCTACGAGCAGGCGATCCACTCGATCGGCAAGGCCTCCCATGGCCGCGGCATCTATGAAGGCCCGGGCATCTCCATCAAGCTGTCGGCCCTGCACCCGCGCTACAGCCGCGCCCAATACGAGCGCGTGATGGAAGAGCTGTATCCTCGCCTGCTGTCGCTGACCCTGCTGGCCAAGCAATATGACATCGGCCTGAACATCGACGCCGAAGAGGCCGACCGCCTCGAGCTGTCCCTGGACCTGCTCGAGCGCCTGTGCTTCGAGCCGTCGCTGGCTGGATGGAACGGCATCGGTTTCGTCATCCAGGCCTACCAGAAGCGTTGCCCGTACGTGATCGACTACGTCATCGACCTGGCCAAGCGCAGCCGCCACCGCCTGATGATCCGCCTGGTGAAAGGCGCCTACTGGGACAGCGAGATCAAGCGCGCCCAGGTCGAAGGCCTGGAAGGCTACCCGGTCTATACGCGCAAGGTTTACACCGACGTGTCCTACGTCGCCTGTGCACGCAAGCTGCTGGCAGTGCCGGAATCCATCTACCCGCAGTTCGCCACCCACAACGCCCACACCCTGTCGGCCATCTACCATATCGCCGGGCAGAACTACTACCCCGGCCAGTACGAGTTCCAGTGCCTGCACGGCATGGGCGAGCCGCTGTACGAGCAGGTGGTCGGCAAGGTCTCGGAAGGCAAGCTGAACCGCCCTTGCCGCGTTTACGCACCGGTTGGCACCCATGAGACGCTGCTGGCCTACCTGGTTCGCCGCCTGCTGGAAAACGGCGCCAACACCTCGTTCGTCAACCGCATCGCGGACCACTCGATTTCCATCCAGGAGCTGGTCGCCGACCCGGTCGCCAGCATCGAGCGCATGGCCACCCAGGAAGGCGGCATCGGCCTGCCGCACCCGCGTATCCCGTTGCCACGCGAACTGTACGGCAGCGAACGGGCCAACTCGGCCGGCATCGACATGGCCAACGAACACCGCCTGGCATCGCTGTCCTGCGCCATGCTGGCCACCGCACACAACGATTGGAAGGCCACCCCGCTGCTGGCCTGCGCCGCCAGCGAAAGCCCGGCGATTGCGGTGCTGAACCCAGCGGATCACCGCGACGTGGTCGGCCACGTGCACGAAGCCACCGTTGCCGATGTCGACAACGCCATCCAGTGCGCACTCAATGCCGCGCCGATCTGGCAGGCCACCCCACCCGCCGAGCGTGCCGCGATTCTCGAGCGTACCGCCGACCTGATGGAGGCCGAGATACAGCCGCTGATGGGCCTGCTCATCCGCGAAGCCGGCAAGACCTTCGCCAACGCCATCGCCGAAGTGCGCGAGGCAGTGGACTTCCTGCGCTACTACGCGGTCCAGGCGCGCAACGATTTCAGCAACGACGCCCACCGCCCGCTGGGCCCGGTGGTGTGCATCAGCCCGTGGAACTTCCCCCTGGCGATCTTCACCGGCCAAGTGGCTGCAGCACTGGCTGCAGGCAACCCGGTACTGGCCAAGCCTGCCGAACAGACCCCACTGATCGCGGCCCAAGCCGTGCGCCTGCTGCTCGAAGCCGGCATTCCGGAAGGCGTGCTGCAACTGCTGCCAGGCCAGGGCGAGAGCGTCGGTGCCGGGTTGGTCGGTGACGAGCGCGTCAAGGGCGTGATGTTCACAGGCTCCACCGAAGTCGCCCGCCTGCTGCAACGCAATGTGGCCGGCCGCCTGGACAACCAGGGCCGCCCGATCCCGCTGATTGCCGAGACCGGCGGCCAGAACGCGATGATCGTCGACTCCTCGGCGCTGACCGAGCAGGTGGTCATCGATGTGGTGTCGTCGGCCTTCGACAGCGCCGGCCAGCGTTGCTCGGCCCTGCGCGTCCTGTGCCTGCAGGAAGACTCCGCCGACCGCGTGATCGAAATGCTCAAGGGCGCCATGGCCGAAAGCCGCCTGGGCAACCCGGATCGCCTGGCCGTGGACATCGGCCCGGTGATCGACGCCGAAGCCAAGGCCGGCATCGAGAAGCACATCCAGGGCATGCGCGAGAAAGGCCGCTCGGTCTACCAGGTGGCCATCGCCGATGCCGCCGAGGTCAAGCGCGGCACCTTCGTCATGCCGACCCTGATCGAACTGGAGAGCTTCGACGAGCTCAAGCGCGAGATCTTCGGCCCGGTGCTGCATGTGGTGCGCTACAACCGCCGCAACCTCGACCAGCTGATCCAGCAGATCAACGACTCCGGCTACGGCCTGACCCTCGGCGTGCATACCCGCATCGACGAGACCATCGCCAAGGTGGTGGAAAACGCCAATGCCGGCAACATGTACGTCAACCGCAACATCGTCGGCGCGGTGGTCGGCGTGCAGCCGTTTGGCGGTGAAGGCCTGTCCGGCACCGGCCCGAAAGCGGGCGGCCCGCTGTACCTGTACCGCTTGCTGTCGACCCGCCCGGCCGACGCGATCGGTCGCCACTTCCAGCAGCAGGATGGCGCCGGCCAGCCGGATCGCGCCCTGCACGACCAGTTGATCAAGCCGCTGCACGCGCTCAAGGCCTGGGCCCAGGGCAGCCAGCAGGCCGAACTGGCCACGCTGTGCGAGCAGTTCGCCGGCCAGTCGCAGAGCGGCATCGCCCGCCTGCTGCCCGGCCCGACCGGCGAGCGCAACAGCTACACCATCCTGCCGCGCGAGCACGTGCTGTGCCTGGCTGACAACGAAGCGGACCTGCTGGCGCAATTTGCCGCTGTACTGGCGGTGGGCAGCTCGGCGGTATGGGTCGATGGCGAACCCGGCAAGGCCCTGCGTGGCCGCCTGCCGAAGGAGCTGCAGGCCAAGGTCAAGCTGGTGGCGGACTGGAACAAGGACGAAGTGGCGTTCGATGCCGTGATCCATCATGGCGACTCGGACCAGTTGCGCGGCGTTTGCCAGCAGGTGGCCAAGCGCGCCGGCGCCATCGTCGGTGTGCATGGGCTGTCCAGCGGCGACCATCAGATTGCGCTGGAGCGGTTGGTGATCGAGCGCGCGGTGAGCGTGAACACCGCAGCCGCTGGCGGTAACGCGAGCCTGATGACCATCGGTTGATGGTGGGCGGTTGCTGACGGGAAAGGAGAGCTTCGGCTCTCCTTTTTTATTGTTCGCTCACCAGCGACTTCAATCCATAGAGGCAATCATGAACACCCCGTACAGCTCCGCCAGTTTAAGTGCGGCGCCGGGCAACAACCAAAGCCAGTTAGCCATCGTGAAGCTACGATTAGCCGCCCCGTGACTATCACCTGCACTAAAATTGATCCCTTTTTGCATAGAAACCAAGATAGCTAACATGGTCAGGTGGAAGGCCAGCCCCGCGATATAACTAGCCACCACCTGCTCCAAAAGCACGACACTCGCGGTAATCGAGACCACAACTAGCGCATAGCTGCCCCATACCAGTGTCGGTATGGACCACGAATAGACTCTTCCCGAGTCACGGATACAGCCGTCTACCCGGCTCAACAATGGATAGATGAAAAATAGAGCGAATGCTGCCCTCCAGAATGGACTGACGTTCTCGCCCGTTCGAGATCTGTGCAACTTCCAGTTCTGGTAAAAACAGTACGCCCAGTAAAAGCCCAGAGTAAAAAACGTCATAACAGAAAGCTTCATCGGTGCGACCACGAAGAAGGAAGGCTCACTACCCTCGGCAGCAGTAGGTTTGTCGTTCTGAATATCACTCATGAGAAGCGCTTCCTTATGAACAAAGGAGCAAATTCAAAACCAGGCAGCACCCAACGCGCAGTAGTCCAGGCCCAACGCGTTTCGTGGGAAACATCTGTATCGCTATAAGCTGGATCAATCTTGGTAGCCATACCTGACTAACCGATCCTAGACTCGCAGCACCCCGCCCCAGGACCGCCCCCATGCCCGACACCCTGCTCAGCGCCCGTAACCTGGCCTTCGAACTCTACGAAGTCCTCGACGCCCAAGCCCTCACCCAGCGCCCGCGTTTCGCCGAGCACAGCCGCGAAACCTTCGACGCCGCGCTGGCGACCGCTCGCACCGTCGCCGAGAAGTTCTTCGCACCGCACAACCGCAAAGCCGATGAAAACGAGCCTCGCTACGCCGAGGGCCGGGCCGAGCTGATCCCCGAGGTCAAGCCCGCCATAGAAGCCTTCCTCCAGGCCGGCTTCCTCAACGCCAACCGCGACTTGGAAGTCGGCGGTATGCAACTGCCCAGCCTGGTCTCGCAAGCCTGCTTCGCTCACTTCCAGGCCGCCAACGCCGGCACCACGGCCTACCCGTTCCTGACCATGGGCGCAGCCAACCTGATCGAGAGTTTCGGTAGCGATGAGCAGAAGCACCTGTTCCTGGAGCCGATGATCGAGGGCCGCTATTTCGGCACCATGGCCCTGACCGAACCCCACGCCGGGTCCTCCCTGGCCGATATCCGCACTCGCGCCGAACCGGCAGGCGACGGCAGCTACCGGATCAAGGGCAACAAGATCTTCATCTCTGGCGGCGACCACGAACTGTCGGAGAACATCGTGCACATGGTTCTGGCCAAGCTGCCGGATGCGCCACCCGGGGTCAAAGGTATCTCGCTGTTCATCGTGCCCAAGTACCGGGTCAACGCCGATGGCAGCCTCGGCCCGCGTAACGACGTAGTGCTGGCTGGGCTGTTCCACAAGATGGGCTGGCGCGGCACCACCTCCACGGCGCTGAACTTCGGTGACGACGGCCAGTGCGTCGGCTACCTGGTCGGCCAGCCCCACCAAGGCCTGGCATGCATGTTCCAGATGATGAACGAAGCCCGTATCGGCGTCGGCATGGGCGCAGTGATGCTCGGCTACGCCGGCTACCTCTACTCGCTGGAATACGCCCGCCAGCGGCCACAAGGCCGCCTGCCGGACAACAAGGACCCACACAGTCCGCCCGTGGCGATCAGTGAGCATGCCGACGTCAAGCGCATGCTGCTGGCGCAGAAAGCCTACGTCGAGGGCGCCTTCGACCTGGGCCTGTATGCCGCGCGGCTGTTCGACGACACCCATACCGCGGCAGACCAGATCGAACGCCAGCAAGCCCAGGCATTGCTCGACCTGCTGACGCCCATCGTCAAGTCGTGGCCATCGCGGTACTGCCTGAAGGCCAACGAACTGGCCGTGCAGATTCTCGGCGGCCACGGCTACACCCGCGAATACCCGGTCGAACAATACTATCGCGACAACCGCTTGAACCCCATCCATGAAGGCACCGAGGGCATCCAGGCACTCGACCTGCTCGGCCGGAAACTGTCCCAACACGACGGTGCCGGGCTCAAGCAACTGATCCGCCTGATCGCCGCCACCGCCGAACGTGCCAGCCATCATCCCAACCTGGACGCCCTGCGCCGGCCACTGGAGCAACTGGTCAACCGCCTGCAAGGCGTGACCCTGGCGCTGCTGGGCGACCTGGCGCAAGGCAAGGTCAGCGCGACATTGGCCAACGCCACCCTGTACCTCAACGCCTTCGGCCATTGCGTGATCGGCTGGCGCTGGCTGCAGCAGGCGATCCACGCCGAACTCGGCCTGCTTCAGTGCAACCACGCCGATCGCGACTTCTATCTGGGCAAGCTGCAGGCTGCGCGTTATTTCCTGACCTGGGAGGTGCCTGGCTGCCATAATGACCTGGCATTGCTCGAGGCCCGCGACGACACTTGCCTCGGTATGCAAGACGGGTGGTTCTAGGGGGAGCCACCGTGTAGACGGAGGCTTGTCCATGTTCGATTCCAGCGCCCTGCTGCGCCAGCGCTTCACCGCGCTGCGTAGCACGGCCGAAGTGTTTTCCCTGCGCCACGTCAAACAGTCGCACCAAACACTCTGCGTGCGGCGCAATGTCGCCGAGCCGCCCTCGTTCAGCCAGGATGAAGGCGCCATGCTGACGGTACGGGTCAACGGCGTGGAGGCCTACGCCGCCACCGCCGATCTGTCCCAGGCAGGTTTGCAAAGGGCCCTGGAACAGGCCGAGACACTGGCCAGGCAGATCGCCAGGCACAGCCTGCTCGACCTGCGCGAGCAACCGGTGACCAGCGACCGCCACGACCATCTTTCGCCCAACCTCGACCAACCTCTGCCCAGCCTCGCCGATTGCCTTGGCCTGCTGGCCAGCGAGTCGGCCAGCGTGCCCAAGGACAGCCGCCTGGTGGACTGGCTGGCGAGCTTGCACATGAGCCTGGTCGAACAGACCTACCTGAACTCCACCGGCGCCGAGTTGCGCCATGCCCAGCGCTTCTTGTACCCAGGCCTGAGTGTGACCGCCAGCGATGGCCAGGACAGCCAGAGCCGCAGCCTGGGGCTGAGCAACTTCGGGCAGCAAGGAGGCTTCGAAGTCGTTCAACGCTGCGGGCTGATCGGTGCTGCCGGGCGCATCGCCGACGAAGCCCTGCAATTGTTGCTGGCACCCAATACCCCAGGCGGCCCGCGCGATCTGCTGCTGATGCCCGACCAGATGATGCTGCAAATCCATGAGTCCATCGGCCATCCGCTGGAGATGGACCGCATCCTCGGCGACGAGCGCAACTACGCCGGCACCAGCTTCGTCAAGGCCAGCGACTTCGGCCACCTGCGCTATGGCTCCGAACTGCTCAACGTCACCTTCGACCCGACCCTCGAACAAGAACTGGCCAGCTACAGCTTCGACGACGACGGCACACCGGCCAGCAAGCAGTTCCTGATCCGTGACGGTCTGCTGGTTCGCCCACTCGGCGGCGCGCTGTCGCAGTTCCGCTCGGGCCTGGGCGGCGTGGCCAACAGCCGGGCTTGCAGTTGGAACCGCGCACCGATCGACCGTATGGCCAATCTCAACCTCGAACCCGGCGACCAGACCTTGCAACAGCTGGTCGAGGGCATCGAGCGGGGCATCCTGATGAGCAACAACCGCTCCTGGTCGATCGACGATGCGCGCAACAAGTTCCAGTTCGGCTGCGAGTGGGGCCAGTTGATCGAAGACGGCGAACTCAAGGGCATCGTCAAGAACCCCAACTACCGCGGTATCTCCGCGCAGTTCTGGCGCAACCTTTCGGCAGTGGGAGATCGCAGCACATTCGAGGTGCTCGGCACGCCCAACTGCGGCAAGGGCGAACCCAACCAGGTGGTGCGCGTCGGCCATGCCTCGCCTGCCTGCGTGTTCCGCCAGATCGACGTATTCGGAGGAGACGCCTGATGAGCGCCACGCCACAACACCGCTTCGAGGCGCTGGTCAGCGCGTTGCGCGCAGCCCTGCGCTCCGGTGAACAGTTCACCCTCGGCTACAGCGCCGAGCAGTCGCAGTTCGTCCGTTTCAACCACGCCAAGGTGCGCCAGGCCGGTACCGTTGCCCAGGCCAGTGTGCAACTGCGGCTAGTCCACGAGGGTCGCCAGGCGCAGCAGCAGGTGACCTTGAGCGACGATGCGCAACTGGATCAGCACCGCCTGAGCGAAGCGTTGCAGCAACTGCGCCAGACCCTGCCGCTGCTGGCCGTCGACCCTTACCTGAGCCTGGACGAGAGCGCTTGGCACACCCACAGCCAACAGCAGCATCCCCTGCCCGAGCTGGACGAGGTGCTGGCACTGGTCGAGCGCGAGGCCGGCGACCTGGACCTGGTCGGCATTTATGCCGCCGGCCCGATCTGCCGGGGCTTCGCCAGCTCGTTCGGGGCCTTCGGCTGGCATCAGGCGAACAGCTTCAACTTCGATTGGAGCCTGTTTCACGCCAATGGCCAGGCCGTCAAGGCCAACTATGCCGGCCAGGCCTGGAGCGCCGAGGACTTCACCGCGAGGTTGCGCCAGGCGCGCGAGCAACTGGGCTTCCTCGGCCTTGCGGCCATTACCCTGCAACCTGGCAGTTACCGCGCCTACCTGGCACCGGCGGCCATGGACGAGATCGCCGGCATGCTGTGCTGGGGCGGGTTCTCGGCACAGGCCCTGGCCACCGGCAACAGCGCCTTGCAGCGCCTGTACAACGGCGACGCAACGCTCAGCCCATTGGTGAGTTTCGCCGAGCAAATCAGCGGCTCGCTGAGCCCGGCGTTTTCCGATGAGGGCGCGCCACGCCTCGATGTACCTCTGATCACTCAAGGCCAGGCCCACGAACGACTGATCAGCGCCCGCAGCGCCGCCGAGTTCGCACTGCAGGGCAATGGCGCCGACAGCTACGAATCGCCTTGCGCTCTTAGCCTGGCCGCAGGCCACCTGGCCAACGCACAGATACTCGAGCGGCTCGGCACCGGCCTATATATCAGCAACCTCTGGTACCTCAACTACTCGGACTTGCCCGCCGCGCGCATGACCGGGCTGACCCGTTTCGCCACCTTCTGGGTCGAGAACGGCGAGATCCAGGGGCCGGTGAGCACCATGCGCTTCGATGACAGCCTGTACAACCTGTTGGGCAGCGAGCTGGAGGCGCTGACCCAGGAGCGCGAGATGATTCTGTCGACCAGCACCTATGGACAGCGCAGTACCGGATCGAGTCATTTGCCGGGGGCGCTGGTCAAAGGGCTGACCCTGACATTGTGATTGGCACCACTGGCCCTTTCGCGGGCAAGCCCGCTCCAGGATGATCATGCAATCCATGTAGGAGCGGGTTTGCCCCGCGAAAGGGCCGGCACTGACAAACGAGGACGTCATGCCCGAACGCACCCCGCTGGACCCTGTCACTGCCCGCTGGATACCCTGGGTGGTGGCCATCGCCTTCTTCATGCAATCGCTGGACGGCACCATCCTCAACACCGCGCTGCCAGCCATGGCCCGCTCGCTGGCCGAAGACCCGCTGCGCATGCAGGGGGTGATCATCGCCTACATGCTCACCGTGGCGCTGCTGATCCCGGCCTCGGGCTGGATCGCCGACCGCTTCGGCACCAAGCGCATCTTCTTCAGCGCGATCCTGCTGTTCAGCTTCGGCTCGCTGCTGTGCGCCGCCGCCAACAGCCTGGGCTTTCTGATCTTCGCGCGGGTCGTGCAGGGTCTGGGCGGGGCGCTGATGCTTCCGGTCGGGCGCTTGGTGGTGTTGCGCGCCTACCCGCGCAGCGACCTGGTGCGGATCATGAGCTTCATCACCATCCCTGGCCTGCTCGGGCCACTGCTGGGCCCTACGGTGGGCGGCTGGCTGGTGGAGATTCTCAGCTGGCACTGGATCTTTCTGCTCAACCTGCCGGTCGGCGTCCTGGGCTGCTACGCGGTGTGGAAATTCATCCCCGACTTGCGCGGTGCCGAGCGCACCACCTTCGATGGACCTGGGTTCTTGCTGTTCGGCGCAGCGATGGTGCTCATCACCATCGCCATGGAGGGCCTGGGCGAGCTGCACCTGCCGCACCTGCGGGTGATGTTGCTGCTGTTCGCCGGCATGGCTTGCCTGGCTGCCTACTGGCTACGCGCCGGGCGCGACCCGGAGCCGCTGTTTTCGCCCAGCCTGTTCCGCGTGCGGACCTTCGCCATCGGTATCCTCGGCAACCTGTTCGCCCGCCTGGGCAGCGGCGCCCTGCCCTTCCTCGTGCCGCTGCTGCTGCAAGTGGCGCTAGGCTACTCCCCGGCCCAGGCCGGCATGAGCATGATCCCCCTGGCCGCGGCGGCGATGGTCGCCAAATCCATTGCCCGACCGCTGATCGAGCGCTTTGGCTACCGCATCATCCTCACCGCCAATACCCTGCTGCTGGGCATACTGCTGGCCAGCCTCGGGCTGGTCGACGAGCAGACCCCTTACGTGGTGCTGCTCATCCACCTCGGCCTGCTCGGCGCGGTCAACTCGATGCAGTTCACAGCCATGAACACGGTGACCCTGATCGACCTCGACGATGCCCACGCCAGCAGCGGCAACAGCCTGCTGTCGGTGGTCGCGCAGCTGTCGCTGAGCCTCGGTGTGGCGTGCGCTGGTGCACTGCTCGGAGGGTTCACCGCAGCCGGCAGCGCCGAAGGTGTGGACAGCACCCTGGGGGCCTTCCAACTGACCTTCGTGACCATCGGCGTCATGGCCATGCTGGCGGCGGCGATCTTCCTGCAGTTGTCGCCGACGGACGGAAGGCGTGCCCGTCGTCCGGAAGCGCACATGGAATCGTAGGGCGAATGGCCATGAGGCTGGTAGACTGTGCGACATTTTTCGCTTCGCACCGCAGGCCCGCCTCGTGACCACCGACTCTACCGCCTTCGCCTCCCTGCCGCTGTCCGCCGCCATGCTGGCCAACCTGGACGCCCTCGGCTATGCCTCGATGACACCGATTCAGGCGCAAAGCCTGCCGATCATCCTCAAGGGCCTGGACCTGATCGCCCAGGCCAAGACCGGCAGCGGCAAGACCGCGGCGTTCGGCATCGGCCTGCTCAACCCGATCAACCCACGTTACTTCGGCTGCCAGGCCCTGGTGCTGTGCCCCACCCGCGAACTCGCCGACCAGGTCGCCAAGGAGCTGCGCCGCCTGGCTCGCGCCGAGGACAACATCAAGATCCTGACCCTGTGCGGCGGTGTTTCGCTCGGCCCGCAGATCGCCTCGCTGGAACATGGCGCGCACATCATCGTCGGCACCCCGGGGCGCATCCAGCAACACCTGGACAAAGGCACCCTGGTGCTCGACGGGCTCAACACCCTGGTGCTCGACGAAGCCGACCGCATGCTCGACATGGGCTTCTTCGATGCCATCGCCAGCATCATCGGCAAGACCCCGTCGCGCCGCCAGACTCTGCTGTTCTCGGCCACCTACCCAGCTGGCATCGAGCAACTGGCCGCCGACTTCATGCGCAAGCCGCAGCAGGTCAAGGTCGAGAGCCTGCACGCCGACAACCAGATCGAGCAGCGCTTCATCGAGATCGACCCGCAGCAGCGCCTCGAGGCGGTGACCCGTGTGCTCGGCCACTATCGCCCGCAATCGTGCGTGGCGTTCTGCTTCACCAAGCAGCAGTGCGAGGACGTCGTTGCCCACCTGACGGCCAAGGGCATCGTCGCCCAGGCCTTGCATGGCGATCTGGAGCAACGTGACCGCGACCAGGTGCTGACCATGTTCGCCAACCGCAGCAGCTCGGTGCTGGTGGCTACCGACGTGGCCGCCCGAGGCCTGGACATCGATGGCCTGGACATGGTCATCAACGTCGAGCTGGCCCGTGATGCCGAAATCCATGTGCACCGTGTCGGCCGTACCGGCCGTGCGGGCGAAAAAGGCATCGCCGTCAGCCTGGTGGCCCCAGCCGAAGGGCACCGCGCCCAGGCCATCGAGGACCTGCAAAAGAACCCGCTGCGCTGGGACCCGTTGGACAGCCTGAAGAACAAGGGCGGCGAGCCGCTGCTGCCGATCATGAGCACCCTGTGCATCGCCGCCGGGCGCAAGGACAAGCTGCGCCCAGGCGACATCCTCGGCGCGCTGACCGGCGACGCCGGCATCCCCGGCAAGCAGGTGGGCAAGATCGCCATCTTCGACTTCCAGGCGTTCGTCGCCGTCGAGCGAGCGCTGGCCAAACAGGCCATGCAGCGACTCAACAGCGGCAAGATCAAGGGCCGATCGCTGAAAGTTCGTATCGTCTGACCATTCTTTGCGGCCGCTGCACGGGCCATTCGCGGGACAAGCCCGCTCCCACAGGTACTCCCCCGTCTGAAGGATCATGGAGATCCTGTGGGAGCGGGCTTGCCCCGCGAATGGGCGGCACAGCAGTCCCAGAAACATTCAAGAGGTAACACCGTGCACACCACCGACGTGATCATCATCGGCGCTGGCGCCGCCGGCCTGATGTGCGCCCAGCTCAGCGCTCGCCGTGGCCGCCGGGTGGTGCTGCTCGACCACGCCAACAAGCCTGGCAAGAAGATCCTCATGTCCGGCGGCGGACGCTGCAACTTCACCAACATGTACACCGAGCCCGCCAACTTCCTCTCGCACAACCCGCACTTCTGCAAGTCGGCCCTGGCCCGCTACACCCAGTGGGACTTCATCGAGCTGGTGGCCAAGCACGGCGTGCCCTACCACGAGAAGAAGCTCGGCCAGCTGTTCTGCGACAACAAGGCCAGCGACATCCTCGACATGCTGCTTGCCGAATGCGACGAGGCCGGTGCCGAGCTGCGCATGCACACCAGCATCGAGCACATCGAGAAAACCGAAGCCGGCTACCTGCTGCAGACCAGCGCCGGACCGTTCGCCTGCCAGTCGCTGGTGATCGCCACCGGCGGCCTGTCGATCCCGACCCTGGGCGCCACCGGTTTCGGTTACCAGGTGGCCCGCCAGTTCGGCCACACACTGCTGCCGACCCGCGCCGGACTGGTGCCGTTCACCATCACCGAGCCCCAACTCAAGGCATTGTGCACCGAGCTCTCCGGCACCTCGCTGGACTGCATCGCCAGCTGCAATGGCACCAGCTTCCGGGAAAACCTGCTGTTCACCCATCGCGGTCTCAGTGGCCCGGCGATCCTGCAGATCTCGTCGTTCTGGGAAGCCGGCGACACCCTGGAGCTCAACCTGCTGCCCGACCGCGATGCCCTGCAATGGCTGCAACAGCAGCAGGCCGAGCGCGCCAACAGCGAGCTGAAGACCGTGCTGGGCGAGGTCTTCACCCGCAAGCTCGCCAACTTGCTGGCCGAGCAGTGGTTCGACTCACGGCCGATGAAGCAGTACACCCCGGCAGAACTGACGCAGATCGCCGACAAGCTGGCAGCGTGGCAACTGGTGCCAGCCGGCACCGAAGGCTACCGCACCGCCGAGGTGACCCTGGGGGGTGTCGACACCCGCGAGGTGTCGTCCAAGACCATGGAATCGCTGAAGAGCCCGGGCCTGTATTTCATCGGCGAGGTACTCGACGTCACCGGCCACCTCGGCGGCTTCAATTTCCAGTGGGCCTGGGCCTCTGCCAACGCCGCTGCGCAGTTCGTGTAGAGTAGAATCCATCGAGCAGCACGGAACGCTTCTTGCTGGTCCGTGCGCTCATGCATTCAATCGATCACTGCCTAGCAGGCCATCATGTCATCGAGCTCGTTCCGTCAGTCACTGCGTCGCCTGTGGGGCCAAGACAAGTTCAGCTACAGCATCCGGGTAACGGTTGCGCTTACCGGCAGCATGGCGCTGTGCTGGTACCAGGACGAGATGGCCCTGCTGATTCCATTGTTCCTGGGCATCATCGCCAGCGCCCTGGCCGAAACCGACGATAGCTGGCAAGGCCGGCTCAGCGCCCTGGCCGTGACCCTGGTGTGTTTCGCCATCGCCGCGCTGGCCGTGGAGCTGCTGTTCCCCTACCCCTGGATCTTCGTCGCCGCCCTCGCCCTGGCGGCGTTTGGCCTGACCATGCT
Organism: Pseudomonas putida; assembly: GCF_005080685.1. Lineage (NCBI taxonomy): Bacteria > Pseudomonadati > Pseudomonadota > Gammaproteobacteria > Pseudomonadales > Pseudomonadaceae > Pseudomonas > Pseudomonas putida. The sequence continues at coordinate 5,993,234 of NZ_CP039371.1, forward strand.
CGGCGCCCTGGGCGAGCGCTATGGGGCGATCGCCTCGGCGACGTTGATCCTGGCGGTGTACACCATGATCGGTGTCGACCAGCGCGGCGGCCAGGTCAGCGATTTCTGGCACGAGCCGATGCTGCTGGTCGCAGGCGCGGCCTGGTATGGCCTGCTATCGGTGCTGTGGCAACTGCTGTTTTCCAACCAGCCAGTTCAGCAGAGCCTGGCCAAGCTGTTCCAGGAGCTGGGCCTGTACCTGAAGCTCAAGGCCAACCTGTTCGAGCCGATCCGCAACCTTGACCTCGAAGCCCGGCGCCTGGAGCTTGCTCAGCAAAATGGCAAGGTGGTGGCGGCGCTCAACACCGCCAAGGAAATCATCCTGCACCGCGTCGGCAACAGCCAGCCCAACTCCAAGGTCAGCCGCTACCTGAAGCTGTACTTCCTGGCCCAGGACATCCATGAGCGCGTCAGCGCCTCGCACTACCCCTACAACGCCCTGGCCGAGGCCTTTTTCCACAGCGACGTGATGTTCCGTTGCCAGCGCCTGCTGCGCCAGCAGGGCTCGGCGTGCCAGGAGCTGGCGCGGTCGATCCGCCTGCGCCAGCCGTTCGTCCTCGACAGCCGCTTCGCCGACGCCCTGGAAGACCTCAACGCCTCGCTCGAACACCTGCGCCAGCAAAGCAATCCGGCCTGGCGCGGCCTGCTGCGTTCGCTGCGTGCACTGGCGGCCAACCTCGCCACCCTCGACCGCCTGCTGGGCGCCGCCAGCAACCCCGACAGCCTCGCCGACGCCAGTGACAGCAGCCTGCTGGACCGCTCGCCGCGCAACTTCAAGGATGTCTGGACGCGCCTGCGCACCCAGCTCACGCCGACTTCGCTATTGTTCCGCCACGCCTTGCGCCTGTCGCTGGCGCTGTCGATCGGCTATGGCATGGTGCACCTGATCCACCCGACCCAAGGCTACTGGATCATTCTCACCACCTTGTTCGTCTGCCAGCCGAACTACGGCGCCACCCGACGCAAGCTGGTGCAGCGGGTGATCGGCACGGCCATCGGCCTGACCGTGGGCTGGGCGCTGTTCGACCTGTTCCCCAGCCCGATCATCCAGTCGATGTTCGCCGTGGTCGCCGGGGTGGTTTTCTTCGTCAACCGCACGACCCGCTACACCTTGGCCACCGCCGCGATCACCCTGATGGTGCTGTTCTGCTTCAACCAGATCGGCGACGGCTACGGCCTGTTCCTGCCGCGCCTGTTCGATACCCTGGTGGGCAGCCTGATCGCCATCCTGGCGGTGTTCCTGTTCCTGCCCGATTGGCAGGGTCGGCGCCTGAACAAGGCGCTGGCCAACACCCTGGCCTGCGCCAGCGTGTACTTGCGCCAGATCATGCAGCAGTACGCCCACGGCAAGCGTGACGACCTGGCCTACCGCCTGGCCCGGCGCAACGCCCACAACGCCGACGCGGCGCTGTCCACCACCCTGGCCAACATGCTCATGGAGCCTGGGCACTTTCGCAAGGAAGCCGACGTGGGCTTCCGCTTCCTGGTGCTGTCACACACCTTGCTCAGCTACCTCTCGGGCCTCGGCGCGCACCGCGACACCGCGTTGCCGGCCGAGGTGCAGGAACAACTGATCGATGGCGCGGCGCAAAGCCTGGCCAACAGCCTGGACGAGATCGCCAATGGCCTGGCCGCTCGCCTGCCGGTGGCCATTCACAGCGATGCCGAGGAAGCCCTGGCCAACGAACTGGAACAGATGCCCGAGGAGCTGGATGAACATCAGCGCCTGGTTCAAACCCAGCTGGCCTTGATCTGCCGGCAATTGGCGCCACTACGGACCATGGCCGCCCATCTGATCAAGGAGAGTGCGCCGGCTTGAAAGAGAGGCCCTCAAGCCCGGCCCCCATCAAAAGCCATACTGGCGCAACAACCGCGCATAGCTGCCATCGGCTTTCATCGCCACGATAGCTTGCTCGAAGCGCTCGACTATCTGTTCATGCCCGGGATGCTTGAGGCTCACCAGAATGTGCAAGGTGTTCTCCGCCAAAGGCGGCTCCACCAAGGTGATCGCTTCACGTACCTGCGCCGGCTCACGCTGCAGGTTGTAACGCGCCACGTATTCATCCTCGACCGCCAGGTCCACGCGCCCGGCCGCCAGCATGCGCACGGCAGACGAGAAGTTGACGACCTCGACCTTGCGTAACCGGCTATCGCCATCGAACTGCGCAGAATAGGCATAGTCGCGGACCACGGCGATGGTGCGCGGGTACAGGTCGGCCGGGCGCTGGTAGCGAAAGTCATCGCCCTTGCGCTTGAGCAGCCGGATGCGGTTGGTCAGATAGGCCTTGGAGAACTGGCCGATGCGCGCCCGCGAATCGTTGTACCAGGCGTTGACCAGCACATCGTAACGCCCTTCGCCGATGCCCATCAGCGCGCGCGCCCAAGGCACTTCCTCGGTCACGCAGGTGTAGCCGGCGCGCGACAGCGCCATGCTGACGATGCGCGTCGCCAAGCCTGCGCCCGGCATGCTGGCATCGGTGAAGGGCGGCCAGTTGTCGGCCACCAGGCGCAGCGTGTCCTTCGCCAGGATGGGAGGCGACAGCATTACGCTCAATAGGCCCAGCACGCAAAGCAGTGACCTCATGCTCAAGTCCTTTTGCAACGGGGGACACGCTGTGGAGGCAATACACCAGAATTACGAGATTACACAAAGCCGCCCGGCTGGGCAGCCGCCAATAATGTCAATTAGCCTCTATTTTGGCCGAGCCTCGGTCGACATGACATGAAGCACTGATCCACTCGTCGCCGCCGCACCGATTTGCGATGATCGAGCTCTTTTTCAGGAGCCTTCCCAATGTCCATCGACTGGATCTGCAAGCACCATACCGACCTGAGCAAGGAGCAACTCTACGCCATCCTGCGGCTGCGTACCGAAGTGTTCGTGGTCGAGCAACGCTGCGCCTACCAGGAAGTCGACGGCCAGGACCTGAGCGGCGACACCCTGCATCTGATGGGTTGGCAGGATGATCAGCTGGTCGCCTACCTGCGCCTGCTCGACCCACAATCCCAAGGCGGGGACGTGGTCATCGGCCGGGTGGTGACTTCACCCCAGGCGCGTGGCTCCAAACTGGGCCACCCGCTGCTGCTCAAGGGGTTGGAAGCGGCCGAACACTGCTGGCCAGGCACCCCGGTCTACCTTTCGGCACAAGCGCACCTGCAGGGCTTCTACGCCCAGCACGGCTTCGAAGTGGCCGGCGAGGCGTATCTGGAAGACGACATTCCCCACATCGGCATGCGCAAAGGCTGAGCCGTCAAGGGTAGCCCAGCACCTCGCGGATCTGCCGCAGGTGCTGGATGATCCATTGCTTGTCGATCGCGCCCCAATCGTGGATGCGGTAATGCCCGGCGTGGTTGCGCGCCCCCTCCTGCTGCTCGAACTCGCAAACGATGTCTAGGTCGGCCAGCGCGAGGATGGTGTCCTGGGCAGTGCGCCGAGGCATGCCGGTAGCCTCCATCAATGCCGGGACACTGGTGGCGGTCTGGCTGTCGATCAGCCAGGCCACGTACAGGCGCCGATAGAAACTGCTCTTGGTCTTGCTCACTTCCATGCTGCGTGGTCCTCAAGCGTGGCCCGGCAGCTCCCGATAGGTCAGGTAGACGCGCAGGTCGAATTCCAGTTGGTGGTAGTCCGGCTCCATGTGCTGGCAGAGCTGGTAGAACGCCTTGTTGTGGTCACGCTCGCGCAGGTGGGCCAGTTCGTGCACGACGATCATGCGTAGAAACTGCGGCGCGGCCTCCTTGAACAGCGAGGCGATGCGGATTTCCTTCTTGGCCTTGAGCTTGCCACCCTGCACCCGCGACACCGCGGTATTCAGGCCCAGGGCCCGGTGGGTGAGGTCCAGGCGATTGTCGAACAGCACCTTGTCGAGGTTCGGCGCACTGCGCAGGTACTGCTGGCGCAGGCCCTGGGCGTAGTCGTACAGCGCCCTGTCGCTCTGCACGTCATGACGCTCGAAATAACGCCGCTGCAGGTACTCGCCCAGGCGATCGCTGTCGATCATCTGGCGAACCTGTTCCTGAAGGTGCGGCGGGTAGGCTTGCAGGTAGCGTAAAACGGTCATGGCCCGGCAATCTTGGATAACAGACGCGAGTTTATCCAACTAGCGGGCCGGCCAGGGGAAAATCGGCGCAAAGTTGCCGGCATCCGCTGCGGTCAGCGGGTGGGCAACCAGGAAACCCTGCACGTAGGCGCAACCGTTGGCCTTGAGCCAGGCCGCCTGGGGCTGGGTTTCCACGCCCTCGGCGATCACCGTGATGCGGTATTCGGCGCACAGGCCGATGACGCTGCGCACCAACGCTGCGTCCTGCGCCGACTCAGGCAGCCGCGCCACCAGGTGGCGGTCGAGCTTGAGGGTATCGATGGGCAGATCACGGATCATCCGCAGCGAACAGTCGCCAGCGCCGAAATCGTCCAGCGCCACCCGCACGCCCAGGGTGCGCAGGCGATGCACCTGTTTCACCGCGGCATCGATGTTGTACATCAACGAGGTTTCGGCAATCTCGACTTCCAACTGCGATGGCTCCAGCTCGCAGGCCTCGATCACCTGGCGCAACTCCTCCACCAGATTGGGCATGGTGAACTGGGCCCTGCTCAAGCTGATACCCAGTACCAGGTCCGCCGGGAAACGTTCGCGCCAAGCCTGGCGCTGGGCGGCCCCCTGGCGATAGATCCAACTGGCCAGGCGGCTGATCAGGCGCGCCTCCTCCAGCAAGGGGATGAACAGCCCCGGCGGCACGTCGCCAACGCTGGGATGCTGCCACCTCAACAAGGCCTCGAAGCCACGCAGACGGCCGTCGGTGAAACCTACCTGGGGCTGGTAGACCAGGCTGAAGTCGCGCTGCTCGATGGCGCTGCGCACGCTGGTTTCGAGCATCAGCCGCGAGCGCGCCCGGCCGTTGAGTTCCTGGTCGTAGAAGCGGTACTGCTGGCGGCCCGCCTGCTTTGCCGCGTACATCGCGGCGTCGGCAGCACGCAGCAAGCCTTCGACCGTGGCACCGCAGTCGGGATAGGTGGCAATGCCGATACTGACGCCAAGGCTCAGGTCCAGGCCATTGACCTGCTGGCACACCGACATGCGTTCGAGCAGCTTCTCGGCAAAACGCCCAGCCTGCTCGGGATACGGCAGGCCATCGAACAATGCGGTGAACTCGTCACCGCCCATGCGCGCCAGCAGGGCTTCGCTGCCCAGGCAGTCCTTGAGTTGCTCGGCAACCCAACGCAATACATGGTCACCGGTCTCGTGGCCGAGCGAATCATTGATTCGCTTGAAGCCGTCCAGGTCCATGTACATGAGCGCCTGCGCCTTCTCCGAGCGCTCGTTGCGCAGCAACACGCCCTCGGCCGCCTGATAGAAGCCACGGCGGTTGAGCAAGCCGGTCAAAGGATCCGTCACGGCCTGGTATTCCAGTTGCTGATGCAGGTTGCGCACCGCCGACATGTCGAGCACGGTCACCACCATGGCACGTTGCTCGGCTGGCAACGGCGCGCAGGACAGCGCCACCGGCACCAGTTGCCCGCCATGGGTACGCAACTGGGCATCGTGCACGCGGAAGATCTGCCTGGCCTGGTAGGCCCTGTAGAAGTCGGAGTCGCTCCACAGGCTACTGCCAGTCACGGCCAGCAAGCCCAGCAGTTGGGTACCCTGGAGCTGCTCCAGGGGGGTTTCCAGTAGCCCGCAGATCGCTGGATTGGCGAAGCCGATGATGCCTTGCTCGTCGACCACCAGGATGCCCTCGGCGGCGTTCTCCAGAATCGAGGCATTGAACGCCCGCGCCGCCTCCAGCTCGCGGGTCAGCCGCTGCAGCATGCGCCGGTTGCGTTGCTGGTCCAGCAGCGCCTGGACCTTCGGCTTGAGGATTTGCGGATTGAAGGGTTTGAACAGGTAATCCACCGCTCCACTGGCGTATCCCTTGAGCACAGCGGCTTCGGATTGCTCGTTGGCGGTGAGGAAAATGATCGGAGTGAGCTGGGTGCGCTGGCTGCCACGCATCAACCGGGCGACTTCGAAGCCGTCCATTTCCGGCATCTGGACGTCCAGCAAGACCAGGTCGACCTCATATTCGAGCAATGCACTCAGGGCTTCCATACCTGAGCTGGCGGTGACCACCTGCCAATCCTGACGGGCCAGCAGCGCCCGCATGCTGATGAGGTTCTCGGGGTAATCATCTACCACCAGAAGGACCGAACGGTTTTCCGGGGGGTGAGGGTTAGCGCCATCCATGCTGCGTCTCTTGTTAGATCGACTTCGACTTGCAATTGGATCCGATTGTTTACTCTAGCGGTGGGCAGGAAACTCGCAACGTGACCAAGTGGCCATCCGCCATCAATTATGAAACTAGCCGACTAACGGTCAGCTTGCCAACCCTATGTTGGGGCAACCGGTTTGTGCAGGCGAAACAAGGTTCTTCACGGGTTGTCGGGGAGCTGGCTTGGCTTGGCATTTAGATCGTGAGCTGATCCATTTTGTGTAGCGGCGCTACTGGCCCCTTCCGCCTTTACGGCGGCCTACTTTTTTCTTGGAAAAAGTAGGCAAAACCGCTCGCTCCTGCATCCGGCCCTCCGCTGCGCTACGGGTCCCCTCGCTACGGCGCCTTCCGGGCCCGCGCGGCCTACGACTTGCTCCGCAAGTCTACATCTCGCGCCTTCGGCTACGCCGAAGGGTGCTGCGCACCTGGCCCTACAGGCACCTACGCTCGGCCTCCTGACGTCGCGAAGTTAGGGGCGGCGCCTGCACTGGCGTTATCTTCGAAAGAGACACCGCGCTATCCGCTGCAACACAAAGCGATAGGTAAACAGCGAGAGCGCAGCGATTCGCCTGCCGTTGCTCTGGCTGTTGATCTTGCTCTTGCTGTTGATCTTGATCTACCCGCGACCTCAGGAGGCCGAGCGTAGGCGGCTGGAGGGCCAGGTGCGCAGCACCCTTCGGCGCAGCCGAAGGCGCGAGACGTAGACTTGCGAAGCAAGTCGTAGGCCGCGCGGGCCCGCAAGCCGCCGAAGCGAGGGGACCCGTAGCGCAGCGGAGGGCCGTATGTGGGAGCAAGCGGTTTTGAGCAACTTTTTCCAAGAAAAAAGTTGCCCGCCGTAAAGGCGGAAGGGGCCAGTAGCGCCGCTACATCCCTCGAACCAACCACCCAAGCCCAAAGCCCCAAGCCCAAAAAAAAACCCGCATCGCTGCGGGTTTTTTCGGGGCCTGAACGGCAAGAGCCAATCAGTTGACCTTGGCGGCCAGCTCACCCTTGGCATAACGCTGGAACATACCTTCCAGCGAGATCGGCTTAATCTTCGAGGCATTGCCGGCAGTGCCGAAGGCTTCGTAACGGGCGATGCACACGTCACGCATGGCCTTCACGGTTTCGGCGAAGAACTTGCGTGGGTCGAACTCGCTCGGGTGCTCGGCCATGTAGCGACGGATGGCACCGGTCGAGGCCAGACGCAGGTCGGTATCGATGTTGACCTTGCGTACGCCGTACTTGATGCCTTCGACGATCTCTTCGACCGGCACGCCGTAGGTTTCCTTGATCTGGCCACCGTACTCGTTGATGATCGCCAGCCAGTCCTGCGGTACCGAGGACGAGCCGTGCATCACCAGGTGGGTGTTGGGGATGCGCTTGTGGATTTCCTTGATGCGGTCGATCGCCAGGATGTCACCGGTTGGTGGCTTGGTGAACTTGTAGGCACCGTGGCTGGTGCCGATGGCGATGGCCAGGGCGTCGACCTGGGTCTTCTTGACGAAGTCGGCGGCCTCTTCCGGGTCGGTCAGCATCTGGCTGTGGTCCAGGGTGCCTTCGGCGCCGATACCGTCTTCTTCACCGGCCTGGCCGGTTTCCAGGCTACCCAGGCAGCCCAGTTCGCCTTCTACCGACACACCGCAGGCGTGGGCGAATGCCACGGTCTGCTGGGTCACACGGACGTTGTAGTCGTAGTCGGACGGGGTCTTGCCGTCTTCCTTCAGCGAGCCATCCATCATCACCGAGCTGAAGCCCAGCTGGATGGAGCGCTGGCACACGTCAGGGCTGGTGCCGTGGTCCTGGTGCATGCACACCGGGATGTGCGGGAATTCCTCGATGGCCGCCAGGATCAGGTGGCGCAGGAATGGCGCACCGGCGTATTTGCGCGCACCGGCCGACGCCTGGACGATGACCGGAGAGTCGGTCTTGTCGGCGGCTTCCATGATGGCGCGCATTTGCTCGAGGTTGTTGACGTTGAAAGCTGGAACGCCGTAACCGAACTCGGCGGCGTGGTCCAGCATCTGGCGCATGCTAATGAGTGCCATTGTGTATCTCTCTCCCGACAAGCGTCGTTTGTTTCGTGCAAGCCTGCCGCAGGGGCGGTTGCTGTTCAAGTAGTGTGGGCCATCGATGCGGCCCGGCCAGTCACGGTGCCTTGCAGCCCCGCCCAATCAGATCGTTGGTCGCCACCCAGTAGACCAGGCCTTCCTCACCCTTGGTGTGGAACGCCAGCACGCCATCGCTGTAAAGCGCGCCCGAAGCGCCCGGCTCGGACTTGAGCCGGTAGACCTGGTCGCCGCCGCCAAGGCGCACGTCGACCGCGTCGCGTTGCGCGTCGGCGAAGCGCCAAAGCACCTCAGCCTGGGTGTCGCAGACCCAGCGGGTCCAGTCATCAGCCGGGGCCTCTGGCGCCGACTGCAGCAGCGAGCATCCTGCCAGTGTCGCCAGGGCCATGGAGGCCATCAGCGCTTTCATCACATTACTCCGCGGGGGGCTGCGGTGCGGCCCCTGTGTTCAAGACCACCAAATGCCGATTAGGTTGCCCGATTACCGATCAAGGGCAACCCGGGGCCTGGCGCTGGTGTTCTTCATCGTACTTTTCCAGGCCCTCCGGGCCCACGCGCTTGTTGATCACCGGCACGGTCTCGGCCTGCCACTGCGACTGGTAGCAACCGCCCTTGGGCGGCTGCGCCGGGTCGTCCGAAGACGGGCTGCTGGAGCAGGCGCCCAGCAGACCGGCGGTGATCATCAAAGGCAATAGCTTGACCATCAGGTCGCTCCGTTTGCCAGGCGCTGCCATTGTCAGGCCTTGGCCCGTTCTTCCAGGATTGCCACGGCAGGCAGAACCTTGCCTTCGACGAACTCGAGGAACGCACCGCCACCGGTAGAAATGTAGGAGATATCCTTGCCTACGCCATACTTGTCGATCGCCGCCAGGGTGTCGCCGCCGCCAGCGATGGAGAACGCTGCGCTGTCGGCGATGGCCTTGGCCAGCACCTTGGTGCCGTTGCCAAACTGGTCGAACTCGAACACGCCGACCGGGCCGTTCCACAGAATGGTCTTGGACGACTTCAACAGTTCAGCGAAGTTGGCTGCAGTCTGTGGGCCGATGTCCAGGATCATGTCGTCGTCAGCGACGTCGGCGATGGCCTTGACGGTAGCCTCGGCGCTCTCGGCGAACGCCTTGGCCACTACCACGTCGACCGGCAGAGGCACGCTGACCTTGGCGGCGATGGCCTTGGCGGTGTCGACCAGGTCGGCTTCGTACAGCGACTTGCCGACCGGGTGGCCCGCTGCGGCGAGGAAGGTGTTGGCGATACCGCCGCCGACGATCAGCTGGTCACAGACCGAGCTCAGGCTGTTGAGCACGTCCAGCTTGGTCGACACCTTGGAGCCGGCAACGATGGCTGCCATCGGTTTGGCCGGAGCCTTCAGGGCCTTGCCCAGGGCATCCAGCTCGGCAGCCAGCAGCGGGCCGGCGGCAGCGACCTTGGCGAACTTGGCGACGCCATGGGTCGAGCCCTCGGCGCGGTGGGCGGTACCGAAGGCGTCCATGACGAAGACATCGCAAAGGGCGGCGTATTTCTGCGCCAGTTCGTCGGCGTTCTTCTTCTCGCCCTTGTTGAAGCGCACGTTCTCGAACAACACCAGGTCACCGGCGTTGACCTCGACACCTTCGAGGTAGTCGGCGACCAACGGTACTTCGCGGCCCAGGGCCTTGGTCAGGTACTCGGCGACCGGCTTGAGGCTGTTCTCGGCCGAGAACTCGCCTTCGGTCGGGCGACCCAGGTGCGAGCAGACCATGACCGCAGCGCCCTTTTCCAAGGCCAGCTTGATGGTCGGCAGCGCGGCCTGGATACGCGCGTCGCTGGCGACAACGCCGTCCTTCACAGGTACGTTGAGGTCTTCGCGAATCAGTACGCGCTTACCTTGCAGGTCGAGGTCGGTCATCTTCAACACGGTCATGAATGCAGTCCTTCAGGGCTGTTTGGTGCGGGTTGGGTGGACGACGTGCAGGTAGTGCTGTGCAACGTCGAGCATACGGTTGGCGAACCCCCATTCGTTGTCGAACCAGGCCAGCAGGTTCACCAGGCGGGGGCCGGAAACGCGAGTCTGGCTGGCATCGACGATCGCCGAATGCGGGTCGTGGTTGAAATCACAGCTGGCATGCGGCAATTCGGTATAGGCCAGCAGGCCCTTGAGCGGGCCATTCAGCGCGGCCTCGCGCAATACCTGGTTCACTTCACTAGCGCTGGTATCGCGCGCAGTCTGCAGCGTGATGTCCAGGCACGAGACGTTGACGGTGGGCACGCGTACCGCTTTGGCCTGGATTCGCCCGGCAAGTTCCGGAAGCAGCCGCTCGATACCGCGAGCGAGCCCGGTCGATACCGGAATCACCGACTGGAAAGCCGAGCGCGTACGGCGCAGATCCTCGTGATGATAGGCGTCGATCACCGGCTGATCATTCATCGCCGAGTGGATGGTGGTGATCTGCACGTACTCGATGCCGAACGCCTGGTCCAGCACGCGCAGCAGGGGCACGCCGCAGTTGGTGGTGCAGGATGCGTTGGACACCAGGCGCTCGCTACCGCTCAGGCAATCCTGGTTGATCCCGTAGACCACCGTCGCGTCGACGTCAGCCTCGCTGGCCATGGGCTGGGAGAACAGCACCCGCGGCGCACCGGCATCGAGGAAGCGCTGGCCATCGGCACGGGTGTGGTAGGCGCCAGAGCACTCCAGCACCAGGTCGATGTCCAGTGCAGCCCAATCGACGCCCTCGGGGGTGGCGCTGCGCAACACCTTCACGCATTCGCCATTGATATGCAGGCAGTCGCCATCGACCTTCACCTCACCGGGAAAACGCCCGTGGGTGGAGTCGAAGCGAGTCAGGTATTCGATGCTGGCCTGATCGGCCAGGTCATTCAGTGCGACGATCTCGAAACCGGCCTTCGCCCCTCGCTCGAACAGTGCGCGCAGGACACAACGACCGATGCGGCCGTAACCGTTGAGTGCAACTTTGTAGGGACGCGGGTGGGGCATTCGGTGGCTCGCTAACGCATGATGGCTTTGGGGGCCGCTTTGCGGCCCATCGCGACGCAAGGCCGCTCCCACAAGGACCGCGCCATCACCTGAATAGCGCAGTACCTGTGGGAGCGGCCTTGCGTCGCGATGGAGGGCGAAGCCCTCCCCTTGCGCGACATAGAGGGCGTCACCGCCCTCCATTGTTACATCAGTCTTCCAGCAGCTCTTCGGCAGTACTCAGGATGTTGTCCAGGGTGAAGCCGAACTCTTCGAACAGTGCGCTGGCCGGGGCCGACTCGCCGTAGGTGGTCATGCCGATGATACGACCTTCGAGGCCGACGTACTTGTACCAGAAGTCGGCATGGGCAGCTTCGATGGCGATGCGCGCACCGACTTCCACCGGCAGCACGGACTGCTTGTAGCCTGCGTCCTGGGCATCGAACACGCTGGTGCACGGCATCGACACCACACGCACCTTGCGGCCCTGCTCGGTCAGCTTGGCTTGTGCCTGAACGGCCAGGCCCACTTCCGAACCGGTAGCGATCAGGATCAGTTCCGGCTCGCCGGCGCAGTCCTTGAGCACGTAGCCGCCGCGGTCGATGTCGGCGATCTGCTGGGCATCGCGTGGCTGGTGCTGCAGGTTCTGGCGCGAGAAGATCAGCGCCGATGGGCCGTCCTTGCGCTCCAGGGCGTGCTTCCAGGACACGGCCGATTCGACCGCGTCGGCTGGGCGCCAGGTGTCCAGGTTCGGGGTGCTGCGCAGGCTGGTCAGTTGCTCGATCGGCTGGTGGGTCGGGCCATCTTCGCCCAGGCCGATGGAGTCGTGGGTGTAGACGTGGATCACACGCTGTTTCATCAGCGCCGACATGCGCACGGCATTGCGGGCGTATTCCATGAACATCAGGAAGGTCGCGCCGTAAGGCACCAGGCCGCCGTGCAGGGCAACGCCGTTCATGATCGCGGTCATGCCGAATTCACGAACACCGTAGAACACGTAGTTGCCGCTGGCGTCATTGGCTTCGACGCCCTTGCAGCCTTTCCACAGGGTCAGGTTGGAACCGGCCAGGTCCGCCGAGCCGCCGAGGAACTCGGGCAGCATCGGGCCGAAGGCGTTCAGGGTGTTCTGGCTGGCCTTGCGGCTGGCGATGGTCTCGCCCTTGGCAGCGACTTCATTGATGTAGGCCTGGGCCTTTTCGCTGAAATCGGCCGGCAGCTCACCGCTGTCACGGCGCTTGAACTCGGCAGCCAGCTCCGGATAGGCCTGGGCGTAGGCTTCGAAACGCTGGTTCCAGTCGGCCTCGGCCTTGGCACCGGCGGCCTTGGCGTCCCACTCGGCGTAGATTTCGGCAGGGACTTCGAACGGGCCGTAGTGCCAGTTCAGTTCCTTGCGGGCCAGGGCGATTTCGTCGTTGCCCAGTGGCGCGCCATGGCAGTCTTCCTTGCCTTGCTTGTTCGGCGAGCCGAAGCCGATGATGGTCTTGCAGCAGATCAGGGTCGGACGGTCGCTCTTGCGTGCCGTCTCGATGGCCATCTTGATCTCGTCGGCATCGTGGCCGTTGACGTTGCGGATCACCTGCCAGTTGTACGCCTCGAAACGCGCCGGGGTGTTGTCGGTGAACCAGCCGTGCACCTCGCCATCGATGGAGATGCCGTTGTCGTCATAGAAGGCGATCAGTTTGTTCAGGCCCAGGGTGCCGGCCAGCGAGGCGACCTCGTGGGAGATGCCTTCCATCATGCAGCCGTCGCCGAGGAACACGTAGGTGTTGTGGTCGACGATGTTGTGGCCGTCACGGTTGAACTGGGCCGCCAGGACCTTCTCGGCCAGGGCGAAGCCCACGGCGTTGGCGATACCCTGGCCGAGTGGGCCGGTGGTGGTCTCGACACCTGGGGTATAGCCGTATTCCGGGTGGCCCGGGGTGCGGCTGTGCAGCTGGCGGAAGGACTTGAGGTCGTTGATCGACAGGTCGTAGCCGGTCAGGTGCAGCAGCGAGTAGATCAGCATCGAGCCGTGGCCGTTGGACAGCACGAAGCGGTCGCGGTCGGCGAAATCCGGGTTGCTCGGGTTGTGCTTCAGATAATCGCGCCAAAGCACTTCGGCGATATCCGCCATGCCCATGGGGGCACCTGGATGGCCGCTGTTGGCCTTTTGCACGGCATCCATGCTGAGGGCACGAATGGCGTTGGCACGCTCACGACGGCTGGGCATCGCTAATCTCCTGGGGCTTGAATGAGGTAGTGAAACGAAAAAAGGTCGCCATTTTCGCCCACAGCAGGCCCCGGGGGCAATGACGGATGGTCGCGGTTGGACGATTTTCCTGTGATTTCAGCGGAATCTGTAAGAAAAGTCTGTCATTGCAGGGATTGACAGTCGATGAAGCCCTTCTTGATGCCACCTATCGATCAATATCAAAACTTTTTGATATTGATCTTGCGGGGGACACCTTGCCTGTCTAGACTGCCGCGTCATGAACCTGCGTGCGCATCCCATCCCCCAGCAAAGCGACGCCCTGGCCGCCCTGTGCAAAGCCAGTGGCGATGAGTTGCGCCTGAACGTCCTGCGGGCCTTGGCCAGCGACTCGTTCGGCGTGCTGGAGCTGGCGCAGATCTTCGGCGTCGGCCAGTCGGGCATGAGCCATCACCTGAAGGTGCTGGCCCAGGCCGAACTGGTGGCTACCCGCCGCGAGGGCAACGCCATCTTCTACCGCCGTGCGCTGCCCGACAGCCTGCGTCTGGGGGGCCGCCTGCATGCTGCGCTGCTCGAGGAGGTCGACGAACTGGCCTTGCCGGAAGACGTCCAGGCGCGCATCGCCCAGGTGCAGCAACGCCGCGCGGCCACCAGCCAGGACTTCTTCCTGCGCGTCGAAGAGAAGTTCCGCGCCCAGCAGGACCTGATCGCCGGGCTGCCGCAGTATCGCGAGAGCCTACTGGCGCTGCTCGACAACCTGAGTTTCGCGCCGACCGCCAGCGCGCTGGAGGTCGGCCCGGGTGATGGCGGTTTCCTGCCGGACCTGGCCCGCCGCTTCGCCCGGGTGACCGCGCTGGACAACAGCCCGACCATGCTCGAACTGGCTCGCCAGGTGTGCGAGCGCGAGCAACTGGCAAACGTAAACCTGCAGTTGGCCGATGCACTGGGTGCAACGGATGTGCAAGCCGACTGCGTTGTGCTGAACATGGTGCTGCACCATTTCAGCGACCCGGCCCTGGCCCTGCGCCTGCTGGCCAAACGGGTGGCGGCGGGCGGCAGCCTGCTGATCACCGAGCTGTGCAGCCATGACCAGAGCTGGGCGCGGGATGCCTGCGGCGATCTCTGGCTGGGCTTCGAGCAGGACGAACTGGCCCGCTGGGCCAACGCAGCGGGGCTCGCCCCCGGGGACAGCCTCTATGTGGGCTTGCGTAACGGTTTCCAGATCCAGGTCCGCCATTTTCAGCGGACGGCTGGCGACACTCACCACCGGTAAATTTTAGGAACCCGTCGAGATGAGCGAATACTCCCTTTTCACCTCCGAGTCCGTGTCCGAAGGGCATCCGGACAAGATCGCCGACCAGATTTCCGACGCGGTTCTGGACGCCATCATCACCCAGGACAAGTACGCCCGCGTAGCCTGTGAAACCCTGGTCAAGACCGGCGTCGCGATCATCGCCGGCGAAGTCACCACCTCGGCCTGGGTCGACCTGGAAGAGCTGGTGCGCAAGGTGATCATCGACATCGGCTACAACAGCTCCGAGGTCGGCTTCGACGGCGCCACCTGCGCCGTGATGAACATCATCGGCAAGCAGTCGGTGGACATCGCCCAGGGCGTCGACCGCTCCAAGCCGGAAGACCAGGGCGCGGGCGACCAGGGCCTGATGTTCGGCTACGCCAGCAACGAAACCGACGTGCTGATGCCCGCGCCGATCTGCTTCTCGCACCGCCTGGTCGAGCGTCAGGCCGAGGCGCGCAAGTCCAAGCTGCTGCCTTGGCTGCGCCCGGATGCCAAGTCGCAGGTCACCTGCCGCTATGAGAACGGCAAGGTGGTCGGTATCGACGCGGTGGTGCTGTCGACCCAGCACAACCCCGAGGTCTCGCAAAAAGACCTGCAGGAAGCGGTCATGGAGCTGATCGTCAAGCACACCCTGCCGGCCGAGCTGCTGCACAAGGGCACCCAGTACCACATCAACCCGACCGGCAACTTCATCATCGGTGGCCCAGTGGGCGACTGCGGCCTTACCGGTCGCAAGATCATCGTCGACTCCTACGGCGGCATGGCCCGCCACGGTGGTGGCGCGTTCTCCGGCAAGGACCCGTCCAAGGTCGACCGTTCCGCAGCCTACGCCGGCCGCTACGTGGCCAAGAACATCGTCGCCGCCGGCCTGGCCGAGCGCTGCGAGATCCAGGTCTCCTACGCCATCGGCGTGGCCCAGCCGACCTCCATCTCGATCAACACCTTCGGCACCGGCAAGGTGTCCGACGACAAGATCGTGCAACTGGTCCGCGAGTGCTTCGACCTGCGTCCATACGCCATCACCAACATGCTCGACCTGCTGCACCCGATGTACCAGGAAACCGCTGCCTACGGTCACTTCGGCCGTACCCCGCAACAGAAGACCGTCGGCGACGACACCTTCACCACCTTCACCTGGGAACGCACCGACCGCGCCCAGTCGCTGCGTGACGCTGCCGGCCTGTAAGTTTCCTACAGCCGCCTGAGAAAGCCCCTGTCAAGCGATTGGCAGGGGCTTTTTTCATGAAATATCGGCTGACAAACCCGTCGCCCCAGGCTGCGAGCAACCGCCTAGGCTGACGGTTCCACTCGCCATGCAAGGACGCAGGCAATGCCGTTGCTTCTGCTACTGAGCCTGTTCCTGGCGCTGCCGCTCGTCAGCGCCCAGGCCGCCCAATGCCCAGACCGCACACCCGAGAACGCCGAGACCGAGGCCGCGCATCTGCGCGACACCCTGGCCTACTGGGACGACCAGTATCACCGCCTGGGCGTGTCCCAGGTGGCCGACGAAATCTACGACCAGAGCCAGCAACGCCTGCGCGAACTGCAACGCTGCTTCAACCTCGCAGGTCCGTTGCCGCCCCTGGCCAGCGCCCGCGGCCCAATCAGCCACCCGGTCGTGCACACCGGGGTCGACAAGCTGCCCGACACCCAGGCAGTGGAACGCTGGATGACCGGCAAGACAGGCGTCTGGATCCAGCCCAAGGTCGATGGTGTCGCCACCACCCTGGTCTACCGCCAGGGCCGATTGGTGAGCGTGCTCAGCCGCGGAGATGGCGTTCACGGCCATGACTGGAGCCGCCATATCACCGCCCTCGGCAACCTGCCCCGGCAACTGCCGCAACCACTGGACCTCGTGCTGCAAGGCGAGCTGTACCTGCGCCTGCAGGCGCATGTGCAGGCCCAGGCGGGCAGTGCCAACGCCCGTGCTGACGTCGCCGGCTTGCTCGCGCGCAAGCGATTGGGAGCAGAACAAGGCCTTCGCATCGGCCTGTTCGTCTGGGACTGGCCACATGGGCCGGACAACCAGGCCGAACGACTGGCGCAACTTGCAGCACTGGGGTTTGCCGACAGCCTGCGCTACAGCGCGGCCATCGCCACCTCGGAACAGGCCGCTCACTGGCGCCAGCACTGGTATCGGTCGCCACTGCCCTTCGCCACCGACGGCGTGATCCTGCGCCAGGACAGGCGGCCACCGGCCGGGCGCTGGCAAGCCCGCGCCCCTTACTGGATCGCGGCGTGGAAGTACCCTTTCTCACAAGCACTGGCCGAAGTGCGCGACGTGGAATTTCGCATCGGCCGCACCGGGCAGGTCACCCCAGTATTGAAGCTCGCGCCAGTGCAGCTGGATGATCGCCGCATCGGCCAGGTCAGCCTCGGCTCCCTGGCACGCTGGCAGGCACTCGACATCCGGCCGGGCGACCAGGTCGCGATCAGCCTGGCCGGCCTGACCATCCCGCGCTTCGAGCAAGTCGTGCACCGTGCCGGCGAACGTCAGCCGCTGGCTGCGCCAGATCCCGCGCGCTACCACGCCCATAGCTGCTGGCAGGCCGGCGAAGGCTGCGAGGAGCAGTTCGTGGCCCGGCTTGTCTGGCTCAGCGGCAAGCAGGGCCTGGCACTGAACGGTCTTGGCTCCGGCACATGGCGCAGCCTGGTCCGCGCCGGCGAGGTGACCTCCCTGGCAGACTGGCTGAGCCTCGACGCCGCGCGCCTGGCATCGCTACCAGGCATCAGCGACAGCAAGGCTGCCCGCTTGCTCGCGCAGTTCGACAGCGCGCGCTCGCGCCCGTTTACGCAGTGGATGAGAGGGCTGGGCATACCGGCGCCGCAAGGCGCGGTGCTGGAGGGAGACTGGCAACGCCTGGCTCGACGCACCGCACCTGATTGGCAAGCCTTGCCGGGCATTGGCCAAATGCGAGCCAACCAGTTGACTGCCTTTTTCGCCTCGCCATACGTGCAAGAGCTCGCCTGGGAGCTGGGCAACAGCGGCATTGACGGGTTTCCGCGTGCCACGACGCTTGCCAAGCAATAAGACCTAACAAAAAACTCATAGGAAAATTCTGAGTTTGCTAAGGAAGTGACCAGAAAGGGTTTCTAAATCGGCAAAACCAAGGCAGGATTTCCCCCAACTTTTTTGCTGCCCCGCCCCGTCAAGGAGGCCCTATGAAACGTATTTCCACCCTCGCGCTGCTGGCAACACTCGGACTGGCCGCCGCTTCCGCCCAGGCCGCCCAGCCAGACGAGGGCCTGACCGGTTGCGCCGCCAAGCGCAGTGCGATCGAGAACCAGCTGAAGATTGCCCGCGATAAAGGCAATAGCGGCCAGGTCGCCGGCCTTGAAGAGGCCCTGCGTGGAGTCGGTAACTGCACCGACGCCAGCCTGCGCAAAGAGCGCGAACAGAAGGTCCTGGACGCCCGCCACGAAGTTGCCCAGCGCGAAAAAGATCTGAAGAAGGCGGAAAAGAAAGGCGACGCAGAAAAGATCAACAAGCGTAAGGACAAACTCGCCGAGTCCCGCAAAGAGCTGCAGGAAGCCGTGGACGAACTGGACCGCTGAATGCCCCGGCCTGCTCCTACAAAAGTGGTCGCTTCACAGTAGGAGCCGGCTTGCCGGCGATGAGCCCGCCACACGCACTCAATGGTTACGAAACTCGCTATGACAGGCCTTGCAGGCAGCCTCGACCTTGTCCATCGGCGCCTTCAACTGCGCAGGTTGCAGTGGCTGCGTGCGGGTCGCATCGACCAGCTCCGCGGTGACGCCCTCCAACTGCCGGGCAAGGTCGTGGAAGCGTGCCTGCTTTTCCCAGACCTCCGGTCGGGCGCTGCTGTCGCCCGCATCCTTGGCCTGCGGAAAATGCTGCCACGGCTCATGCGCCAGCCCATCGAGCTTCACTGCGCCCTCGGCGAACTTCGCCCCATCGAACGGGACACGACCGCGCAGCATGCCGCCCAGATCCTCGCTGGTGTGCAGCATGTGCTTGAAGATGGCCTTGCGCATGCCCAATGGAGAGTTCGGGTCGACACCCCCGCAGGCGGCCAGGCTCAACGCGGCGAGCAGTATCACGGTCAATCGCTTGTACGTCATGGTCATCCAGGCCTTGCCAGAGGGCCGGCCAGTATCGCTGCCACGTGCACAAAGGCCAATAGCCACATAAATAACAGGGGCGATTCTTCATGTTCGCCGCACACAGGAACACACTCATGAGATCAGCCCTGCGTCATCTGACCTGGACGCTCCCAGCCCTTGCCCTGCTGGCAGGCTGCAACGGAGGCGAAAGCGCCAAGCCCGAGCCACACGCCATCGCCACCTACGCCACCGCCACCTGGCAGGACCTGCCCAGCGTCAGCGACAGCGATCTGCTGGCCGGCTTCCAGGCATGGCGCAACGGCTGTGAAAAGCTCAAGCGCGATGCAGTGTGGGCCGAGACCTGTGAGGCCGCTGCCAAGGTAACCGACGACGCCCTTCAGGTGCGTGATTTCCTCCAGCAGAACCTCGCGGTCTACGGCCTGCGCTCGGCGCAGAACGATGCCAACGGCCTGATCACCGGCTACTACGAGCCGGTCTACCCAGGCAGCCTGACCCGCAGTGAAACTGCGCATGTGGCGGTCTACGGGGTGCCAGAGGACATGATCGTGGTCGACCTGGCCAGCGTGTACCCCGAGCTCAAGGGCAAGCGCCTGCGTGGCCGCCTGGACGGACGCGTGCTCAAGCCCTACGACACCGCCGAAGTGATCAACCGCGATGGCGCCAAGGCCCCGGTCCTGGCGTGGCTGACCGACCCGATGGACTTGCAGTTCCTGCAGATTCAGGGCTCCGGAAGGGTTCAGCTCGAAGATGGTCGCCAATTGCGCCTGGGCTACGCCGACCAGAATGGCCACCCCTATCGGCCAATCGGCCGGTGGCTGGTGGAGCAAGGCCAACTGAAGAAAGAAGAAGTGAGCATGGGCAGCATCCATGCCTGGGCCGAGGCCAATCCTCAGCGCGTGCCGGAACTGCTGGCCAGCAACCCCAGCTACGTATTCTTCAGCACCCGCCCGGACAGCAACGAGGGCCCACGTGGCTCGCTCAACGTACCGCTCACCGCCGGCTACAGCGTGGCCATCGACCGCAAGGTAATCCCCCTGGGCAGCCTGCTGTGGCTATCGACGACGCGCCCCGATGGGTCGCCGGTGGTGCGCCCTGTAGGCGCCCAGGACACCGGCGGAGCGATCAGCGGCGAGGTGCGTGCGGACCTGTTCTGGGGAACCGGGCCACAGGCCGGCGAACTGGCTGGAAACATGAAGCAGCAAGGCCAGATCTGGATGCTGTGGCCAAAGGGCAAGCCGCTGCCGGAAGTACCGAAAGTGCTTTGATCCGGGGTGCGCCGTTCGCGGGCAGGCCCGCGAACGGCGCACTGCGATTCAGATGGAAACCACGAAGAACGATACGATCAACGCCAACCCGGCAAACCAGGTCAGCGAGCGCAACGCCGCCCAGTCCGCCAGGTAACAGATGATGTACAGCAAGCGGCTGGTGATGTACAGCACCCCCAGCACATCCTGGGTCACCTGCTCGGCATTGCCGACGATATCCGCTACCAGCACTGCGGCAGCAAATGCCGGAAACGCCTCGTAGCCGTTCTGCTGGGCAGCATGGGCACGCCGCGGCAAACCCGACAGGGTATCGAGGAAGGCACGCGGGTCGTGATTGTCCTTGAGGCCGAAGCGGCCGCTGCTCACCTTGGCGACCAGGGCACACAGCGGGTTCAACAGCAGCGCGATCAGGATGCACCACAGGGCAACGGTCATGCTCGAGACTCCTTGTTCGAAAAAGGTTTAGAGCTTCATCACCAGCATGCCTGCCAGGACCAGCCCGCAAGCTAGGAGTCTGGGGCCGCCAAAAGGTTCTTTGAGATAGCGCATGCCCAGCAGCACCACCAGGATCACACTCAACTCGCGTAGCGCTGCGGCCTCCGCCACCGAGCCAAGGTGCATGGCCCAGAGCACCAGGGCGTAGCTGAACAACACGCACACACCCACCGCCAGCCCTAGGCGCCACTGGGTGCGCCAGAACAACACGAACGGCGCGCGCCGCGCCACGCTTGCCATCACGGGAAACGGCCAGGCGCTGAGCAATGTCAGCCACACCAGGTAATCCCAGGGCTTGCCCCACAAGCGCACGGCCTGGCCGTCGAACCAGGTATAGCAGCCGATGCACAGGCCAATCAGTGCCACCACCGGCAGCATCGACCATGGCAACCGGTCCCCACCCCCGCCCTGCCAAAGTAGACAGGCCATGCCACAAGGGATGAGCAAGATGCCGATGATCTGCTGCCTACTCAGCGACTCGCCGGCAAACGCCAGGGTCAAGGCCAGCACCACCAACGGCGACAGCCCGCGCATCAGAGGATAGACCAGGCCCAGGTCACCGACCCGATAGGCCTGGATCAGCAGAAAGCGGTAAAGCTGCTCGGCAAACGCCGAGGCCAGCAGCCAGGGCCAGATCTCGGCGGGCGGCACCTCGACGAAGGCCACCGCGGCAACGGCGAACACCAACGCCACCGAGTCCATGCTGGCGATGACCAGCAAGCGCTCGCCGCTGAATTTGATCAAGGTATTCCAGGTCGCATGCAACAGGGCCGCGACCAAAACCAGGGAAGTTGCCAGCACGCGACACAGTCCTTGCGAAGAAGAAAAGTGGCTCGATAGGCCGAGCCGCAAGTAGGGCGAAATAGATTACAAAGCCAAGCGAGAAGCCAACGTCATCTAGAGGCAATTCTTCAAGCGCCTACCAATACACTGTCCTCCCATAAATTCCACGTTTTTTAAAACCAGTCCATGCGCACCTGCATGTAAACATAATCACTTACGAATCACGTTTGACGCCGTGGCGACAGCGGGAATAGGATAGCCGCAACGCATGGGGTTACCCGTGCCCACCTTCCGAAGCCCGCAATGCGCAAGCATGCGGGCTTTCGTGCTTCTGGGACCGGGACCCGGAAAACATGACTCACTATGTGGCCTACCTTGACGAATTCGGCCATGTCGGGCAATACGTTTCACGCAACCACCCTCAGTTCAGGACGAGCCCTGTATTCGGCCTGGGTGGCGTGCTGCTTCCGGCAGAAGAGGTCAGGGAATTCGCCATCTTTTTCTACCAATTGAAATGCCAGTTACTTGCTTGGGATATCGACAACGACAACCCACGAGATCTGCCCGCCTACCAATGGGAGAAGAAGGGGTCGAAACTGTTCACAACGAGGAACATCACGAAATACAGAGCGCTCAGGCAAGCGACGTTTCGAATGCTGAACCGCATCAACAAGGTCGGTGGTCACGTCATTTACGGTGGCGAACACAAAGCTTGCTTGCCCCCTCCCCACAATCCGACCGCCACGTTCAAGCGCCAATTGTTGCAAGCCGTTAGAACAATCGACCGCTTCTGCGCAAAGACCGACTCGACCTTCATGTTGCTGCTCGATGAGCAGCGTGCGGGCAATGAGTGGCGAGAACGAAATGTGGAGGCATGCACGTTGGCGATGTTTGAAGACTCTGCCGAAAAGTGCCGGAGCCTGATCGAGCCGCCTCTGCAAGGCGAAAGTCACTTGTTTCAGACGCTGCAATGCGCGGATTGGCTGTGCGGCCTCATCGGCCGGTTGATGGCGCTGGCTGTATCGCCCGAGGAATACCCTGACTGGGAACCCTTCGATAGATATTTTTCAACGCGCATTGCGCACGTTGCCTTACCAGGTTCAGGCCTGCAGGGGCAACCTGTGGTGCCGCCCCTCGTTGAAGCGGCCACAGCAGAACTGCAAGCCTGAAGCACAGCCGGGAACCCTTGCCAATGGGACGCTGTCCCTCAAAACAGTCAAAAAGTGTGTCCCGAGCCCCTCGCCAGATCATCAAAGAACTGCCCGAGCCATTCGGGTTACGACTTGGAAGCCACTGTTACAGGACTCGGGATGCTCGAACTCGTTGCTGCGTTTATCTGCCTCACCACCCTTCTCACCTACGTCAACTACCGCTTCATCGGCCTGCCGCCCGCCATCGGCGTGATGGTCACGGCGCTGCTGTTCTCTCTGATTCTCCAGGGCCTGAGCTTGATCGGCTTTCCCGGCCTGGAGGAGCGTGTCGAAGGGTTGATGAACCAGATCGACTTCAACGACCTGCTGATGCACTGGATGCTGGCCTTCCTGCTGTTTGCCGGCGCCCTGCACGTCAACCTTTCCGACCTGCGCAGCTATCGCTGGCCGATTGGCCTGCTGGCCACCCTTGGGGTACTGATTGCCACCGTGGTGATCGGCTTCCTCGCGCACTGGGTGTTCGCCCTGTTCGGCTGGCAGGTGCCGCTGATCTACTGCCTGTTGTTCGGTGCACTGATTTCACCGACCGACCCGATCGCCGTGCTCGGCGCGCTGCGTACCGCGAACGCGCCAAAACCGCTGAAGACCACCATCGTCGGTGAGTCGCTGTTCAACGACGGCACCGCGGTCGTGGTGTTCACCGTGCTGCTGGGCATCGTCCAGCTGGGCGAAACGCCCAGCGTCAGCGAAACCGCGTTGCTGTTCGCCCGCGAGGCCATCGGCGGCGTGGTGTTCGGCGGCCTGATCGGCTATGCCACCTACCGCATGATCAAGAGCGTCGAGCAGTATCAGGTAGAGGTCATGCTGACCCTGGCCCTGGTCATCGGTGGCTCGGCGATGTGCTACGAGCTGCATGTCTCGGCACCGATCGCCATGGTCGTGGCCGGCCTGATCATCGGCAACATGGGACGCAACCTGGCGATGAACGACATGACCCGTCGCTACATGGACGGTTTCTGGGAGCTGATCGACGACATGCTCAACGCCCTGCTGTTCGCGCTGATCGGCCTGGAGCTGTTGCTGCTGCCGTTCAACTGGCTGCACCTGGCGGCGGGCAGCGTCCTGGCACTGGCGGTACTGTTGTCGCGGCTGCTGACCGTGGCACCGGCGATCCTGTTGCTGCGCCGCTGGCGCACGGTGCCCAAGGGCACGGTCCGGGTACTGACCTGGGGTGGCCTGCGTGGCGGGGTGTCGGTTGCCCTGGCGCTGTCGTTGCCGCTGGGCGAGGAGCGTGACCTGCTGCTGTCGATCACCTACATCGTGGTGCTGTCGTCGATCCTGGTGCAGGGCCTGAGCATCGGCCGCGTGGTACGCAAGGTCAGCGCCCAGCCTTGAAACGGGTCCTGGCCTTTTCGCGGGCAAGCCCGCTCCCACAGGTTCAGCTCAGCACCTGTAGGAGCGGGCTTGCCCGCCAAGCGCCATGCGCGAATTTCATTCCACCGCGGAATCCGGGAACTGGTCCTGGATGTACTTGATCTCGGTCCGCCCGTGCGGCGCCGGCAGGCCGTCCTCACCGAGGTTGACGAAGACCATCTTGTCGACCGTGAGGATCGGTTTGCGGGTGATCTTGTTGCGCACTTCGCACTTGAGACTGATCGAGGTGCGGCCAAACTCGGTGGCGGTGATACCCAGTTCGATGATGTCGCCCTGGCGCGAAGCGCTGACGAAGTTGATCTCCGACATGTACTTGGTCACCACGCGCTGGTTGCCCAGCTGGACGATGGCATAGATCGCCGCTTCCTCGTCGATCCAGCGCAGCAAACTGCCGCCGAACAAGGTGCCGTTGGGATTGAGGTCTTCGGGTTTAACCCATTTGCGGGTATGAAAGTTCATCTGTACTCCTGACCTGCTTGCCTGACATGCGGCAATGATGGCAGAGCCGCCGCCAGCACTCCATTGAACATCGACTATCGTCTCGATTAATCGACGGAAAACCTTGGGCTTGGCAAGCGGCGCGGCTATAATCCCTGCCGTTTCACATGGCGACGCCCCTCGGCTGGGCGCGGCCATGCCCGCCACCCATCCGAGGGGCGCTGCAGCAGGCTCGGCCTGTCAGGCTCGGATGGGGCGTTGTTCGCTCCCGCGGACGCTTAACGCACAACGGCGCCCATTCGCACACTACGAATGGAGGCTCTCATGAGCGCTGTAAACACGCCTGCAGGTTTTTCCGACTTCAAGGTCGCCGACATCTCCCTGGCCGACTGGGGCCGCAAGGAAGTCATCATCGCCGAATCGGAAATGCCCGCGCTGATGGGCCTGCGCCGCAAGTACCAAGCCGAGCAACCGCTCAAGGGCGCGAAGATCATCGGCTGCATCCACATGACCATCCAGACCGCCGTGCTGATCGAGACCCTGGTCGCCCTGGGCGCCGAAGTCCGCTGGTCGTCCTGCAACATCTTCTCGACCCAGGACCAGGCCGCTGCCGCCATCGCCGCCGCAGGCATCCCGGTATTCGCCTGGAAAGGTGAAACCGAGCAGGAGTACGAGTGGTGCATCGAGCAGACCATCCTCAAGGATGGCCAGCCATGGGATGCCAACATGGTGCTGGACGACGGCGGCGACCTGACCGAGATCCTGCACAAGAAATACCCGGCCATGCTGGACAAGATCCACGGCGTGACCGAAGAAACCACCACCGGCGTGCACCGCCTGCTGGACATGCTGGCCAAGGGCGAGCTGAAAGTCCCGGCGATCAACGTCAACGACTCGGTCACCAAGAGCAAGAACGACAACAAGTACGGTTGCCGTCACAGCCTCAACGACGCCATCAAGCGCGGCACCGACCACCTGCTGTCGGGCAAGCAAGCGCTGGTGATCGGCTACGGCGACGTGGGCAAGGGCTCGGCCCAGTCCCTGCGCCAGGAAGGCATGATCGTCAAGGTCACCGAAGTCGACCCGATCTGCGCCATGCAAGCCTGCATGGACGGCTTCGAAGTCGTCTCGCCGTTCAAGGATGGCATCAACACCGGTACCGAAGCCGGCATCAACGCCGACCTGCTGGGCCGCATCGACCTGATCGTCACCACCACCGGTAACGTCAACGTCTGCGACGCCAACATGCTCAAGGCCCTGAAGAAGCGTGCCGTGGTCTGCAACATCGGCCACTTCGACAACGAGATCGACACCGCCTTCATGCGCAAGAACTGGGCATGGGAAGAGGTCAAGCCACAGGTGCACAAGATCCACCGCACCGGCGCCGGTACCTTCGACCCGCAGAACGACGACTACCTGATCCTGCTGGCCGAAGGCCGCCTGGTGAACCTGGGCAACGCCACCGGTCACCCAAGCCGCATCATGGACGGTTCGTTCGCCAACCAGGTCCTGGCCCAGATCTTCCTGTTCGAGCAGAAGTTCGCCGAACTGCCAGCCGCCAAGAAGGCCGAGCGCCTGACCGTGGAAGTGCTGCCGAAGAAACTCGACGAGGAAGTGGCCCTGGAAATGGTTCGCGGCTTCGGCGGCGTGGTCACCCAGCTGACCCCGCAGCAGGCCGAGTACATCGGTGTCACCGTCGAAGGCCCGTTCAAGCCGGACGCCTACCGCTACTAAGCGGACATGCAAGCGCCGGGCAGCCGCCCAGCGCTTGCGGGTAACGCCTTGCCACGATGCCCGAGCCAGGCCGGCCCACACCGCCCTGGCTTTTATTTGCGGCTGCCCTCATGCGCGCAGCTGAAGGAACGAGAGATGTCACAAGAACGCCGCTACAGTTTCGAGTTCTTCCCGACCAAGACCGATGCCGGTCACGAAAAACTGATGGGTGTCGCCCGCCAGTTGGCCACCTACAACCCCGACTTCTTCTCCTGCACCTACGGTGCCGGGGGCTCCACCCGTGACCGCACGCTCAACACCGTGCTGCAGCTGGAAAACGAAGTGAAAGTCCCTGCCGCCCCGCACCTGTCGTGCGTCGGTGACAGCAAGGACGACCTGCGCGCCCTGCTGGCCGAGTACAAGGCCGCCGGCATCAAGCGTATCGTCGCCCTGCGTGGCGACCTGCCTTCGGGCATGGGCATGGCCAGCGGCGAACTGCGCTACGCCAGCGACCTGGTCGAGTTCATCCGCCAGGAAACCGCCGATCACTTCCATCTGGAAGTCGCCGCTTACCCAGAGATGCATCCACAGGCCCGCAACTTCGAAAGCGACCTTGCGAACTTCGCGCTCAAGGTCAAGGCCGGTGCCGACAGCGCCATCACCCAGTACTTCTTCAACGCCGACAGCTACTTCTACTTCGTCGAGCGGGCACAGAAGCTGGGCGTGGACATCCCGGTGGTGCCCGGCATCATGCCGATCACCAACTACAGCAAGCTGGCGCGTTTCTCCGACGCCTGCGGCGCCGAGATCCCACGCTGGATCCGCAAGCAACTGGAAGCCTACGGCGATGACACCGCCAGCATCCAGGCTTTCGGCGAAGAAGTGATCACCCGCATGTGCGAACAGCTGCTGCAAGGCGGCGCGCCAGGGCTGCACTTCTATACCCTGAACCAGGCCGAACCGAGCCTGGCGATCTGGAACAACCTGAAGCTGCCGCGCTGACAGCACCCGATGCAGGCTTCGGTCGCCGGCCGGAGCCTGTATCACCTGCCTTTGGCCGCTTGCAGCAAACTTCCTGTCGCCGTTGAGCAGCAGGAAAGCAGCACAGCCCGATAGCTCTGTTATACTCGGGCCTTCCCGCCCGGCTCACGCCCGGACGCTCGGCCTCGCAACAGGCATCCCGATCAGCAGCGACGCAGCCTGCGCCGCCCTCCGCTTCCCGGATGCGCAGTGAAAGCCCAGCTGGACCGGACGCGATCGCATCCCACCGATGCCCGTCGCGCCAGGCAGAACATCCCTACGGGCCCAGCCCACACGAGAACAGGATTGCCCATGTCCTTTGCTTCCCTCGGTCTCTCCGAGGCTCTTGTCCGCGCTATCGAGGCTGCGGGCTATACCCAGCCGACTCCGGTGCAACAGCGGGCCATTCCCGCCGTGTTGCAAGGCCGCGACCTGATGGTCGCCGCACAGACGGGTACAGGTAAGACCGGCGGCTTCGCCCTGCCGATCCTCGAGCGCCTGTTCCCCGACGGCCACCCCGACAAGTCCCAGCGTCACGGCCCGCGCCAGCCGCGCGTACTGGTTCTGACCCCGACTCGCGAACTGGCCGCCCAGGTCCACGACAGCTTCAAGGTGTATGCCCGTGACCTGCCGCTGGTCAGCGCCTGCATCTTCGGCGGCGTCGGCATGAACCCGCAGATCCAGGCCATCGCCAAGGGCGTCGACGTCCTGGTCGCCTGCCCCGGCCGCCTGCTCGACCTGGCCGGCCAAGGCAAGGTCGACCTGGCCCACGTGGAAATCCTGGTACTCGACGAAGCCGACCGCATGCTCGACATGGGCTTCATCCACGACGTCAAGAAGGTCCTTGCCCGGCTGCCGGCCAAGCGCCAGAACCTGTTGTTCTCGGCGACCTTCTCCAAGGACATCACCGACCTGGCCGACAAGCTCCTGCACAATCCGGAGCGCATCGAGGTCACGCCGCCGAACACCACCGTCGAGCGTATCGAGCAGCGTGTCTACCGCCTGCCGGCGAGCCACAAGCGCGCCCTGCTGGCGCACCTGATCACCCTGGGTGCCTGGGAACAGGTACTGGTGTTCACCCGTACCAAACACGGCGCCAACCGCCTGGCCGAGTACCTGGAAAAGCACGGCCTGACCGCCGCCGCGATCCACGGTAACAAGAGCCAGAACGCCCGCACCAAGGCGCTGGCCGACTTCAAGGCCAACAGCGTTCGCGTCCTGGTGGCCACCGATATCGCCGCCCGCGGCCTGGACATCGACCAGTTGCCCCACGTGGTCAACTTCGAGCTGCCCAACGTCGAGGAAGACTACGTCCACCGCATCGGCCGTACCGGCCGCGCCGGTCGCTCGGGCGAAGCCATCTCGCTGGTGGCCCCGGATGAAGAGAAGCTGCTCAAGAGCATCGAGCGCGTCACCAAGCAGAAGATCGCCGATGGCGACCTGATGGGCTTCGATGCGAGCCAGGTCGAGGTCGAGAAACCCGAGGTTCGTGAACGCCCGCAGAACAACGGCCGCGGCGGACGCAACCAGGCCCGTGGCGATGGCGCCAAAGACGGCAGCGGTGGCCGCAAGGACAAGGGCAAGGACAAAGGCAAGGCCAAGCAACAGGCCGCCGACAAGCCTGCCGAGAAGGAAAAGTCCGGCGACAAGCAGCCACAGCAGCGCAAGCCGCGCGACAAGAAACCCCGCCAGCAGCCATCTGCGCAATCAGCGGTACCCAAGCTGCCAGCCGACCGTGATCCGGAAGAGTTCCTGGATGACGATGTCGACAATTTCGGTAACCGCGCCGATTACGTCAGCCCCTACCAGAATGCCAAGAACCAAGGCCGTAACCGCCGTCCGGGCGGTCAGGGCCAAGGCCAGGGTCAATCGCAGGGCAGTGGCCAACGCGCCAACAACGGTGGCGGCCAAGGCCGCAGCGGCGGGGGCCAGCCCCGTAGCAGTGGCGGTGGTGACAAGCCACGTGGCGGCGGCGACAAGCGCCCACGCAACAATGCTGGCGGCGCCCGTCGCGATGGCGGTGGCGGCGCTCGCAACCGCTCGGCCGGCCGGGACGATGCCCCACGCCAGGAACCGGCGGTACGCAACAGCCGCGAGCAGAACCAGCCAGTGATCATCCGCAAGGAATCCAAGCTCGATCGTTACCCGACACCTGAGCAACTGGACGACCTGCCGAGCCGCCCACGCGGCGAGCGCCCTGCGCTGCTGACTCGCAAGGGCTGACGGGTAGACCGCCGGGGCCGCTTTGCGGCCCTTTCGCGACACAAGGCCGCTCCCACACGTAGACCACCAACCTAGAGATCAATGGTGTACGTGTGGGAGCGGCCTTGCGTCGCGAAAGGGCTGCGCAGCAGCCCCTGGTTGTTTAGCCCAATCGAATTACTTCTGCTTCACGCCTTCGACACTGATGTCCAGGTCGAGGGTCTGCGAAGCCGGGCCTGGGCCCTTGATGCCGAAGTCGTTGAGGTTCAGGGTGGTGGTGGCGTTGAAGCCGGCGCGCTCGCCGCCCCATGGGTCCTTGCCCTCACCGTTGAAGGTGGCCTTGAAGGTGACCGGCTTGGTCACGCCGTGCAGGGTCAGGTCGCCCGTCACGTCAGCGGTCTTGTCACCGGTGGATTTGACCGCGGTCGAGACGAACTTGGCTTCAGGGTACTTCTTCACGTCGAGGAAGTCGGCGCTGGCGATGTGCTTGTCACGCTCGGCGTGGTTCGACCACAGGCTGGCGGTTTTCAGGTCGACGCTGATCTTGCTGGCCTCTGGCTTGGCACTGTCCCAGCTGAAATTGCCGTCGAAGTCCTTGAACGTGCCGTGGATGAAGCTGTAGCCCAGGTGGCTGATCTTCCAGTCGACGAACGCGTGCTGGCCTTCCTTGTCGATCTTGTACTCGGCGGCCATGGCCTGGCCGGCAGAGAACAGTGCGGTACCGAGCGCCAGAGCGGCAAAAGTCTTTTTCAACATCCTTACTTCCTTCCTATGCAATTGAGTTGAGAATCAAGCTTTGCGGCCCAACATGCGGGTCAGGGTCGCGTCACGGTCGATGAAATGGTGCTTGAGGGCGGCCAGGGCGTGGAGCACGGCGAAGATCACCAGGCCCCAGGCCAGATACAGGTGGATCTCACCCGCCAGGTCAGCCTGGTCGGGTAGGTCGCTGACCAGCGCCGGGACCTCGAACAGCCCGAACACCGGGATGCCGACGCCATCGGCGGTGGAGATCAGGTAACCGGCGATCATCACCGCGAACAGCCCCAGGTACAGCGCCAGATGCCCCAGCTTGGCCGCCACGCGGGTGAATGCCCCGTGGTTGGCCGGTGCCGGTGGCGGCGGGCTGATGAAACGCCAGACAACACGCAGCAGCATCACTGCCAACAGCACCAGGCCGATGCTCTTGTGCAGGTCCGGGCCGGACTTGCGCCAGGGGCTGTAGTAGTCGAGCCCGACCATCCACAGACCCAGGCCGAACAGACCGAAGACCGCCAGTGCCACGCCCCAGTGCAGGACGATACTGACCACGCCGTAGCGAGAAGGTGAATTGCGCAGTTGCATGTTGACGTGCTTCCCCGTGAAAGCTGTGCACAGACTAACGCGAAACGTATCGAATAAAAGCAGAAAAAATTGCTTCGGATTATCAAGAAATCCGATAGTTAGTGTGCAAGTCTCCTATTAAGAAAACATTAACGATAGCGCTCGGAATAGATGTTGCCAGTGGCGCCTTCATCGCCGGCAAGCCGGCTCCTGCAAGGGTTGCAGGAGCCGGGCCTGGAGGCGATCAGCTGGCTTTGGCGCCAGCGACTGGCTCGGGCTTGGCCTCAGCCTTGTCGGCCTTGCCGAACAGGCGCGAGAAGAAGCCCGGCTGGTCCTGCTTGGGCTCGTCGCGCTTGGCCTCTTCACGCGTGCCAGACTCGGCCTTGGCCGGGGCCTTTTCGGCCTTGCCAGCCTTGTCGTCCTGCTCCGAATCACCCCCGAACAGGTTGGAGAAGAAACCACCCTTGCCCTTGGCTGTGTTGCCAGCGGGCGCGGCGGCCACCGGTGCGGCTTTCTCCGGCTCGAACGACTTGCCGGCCAGCAGGTCCTGGACCTGGCCGGCGGCGCGCTGGCCACTGCGCAGGGCACCTTCCAGGGTGCCTGGGTACATGGCGTCGGTGTGCTCGCCGGCAAAGGCCACGCGCTGCACCGGGCGCTCCCACAGGCGCCAGTACTTGCTGATCTGCCCCGGCCCGTAGGCCAGGTAGGCTCCGCCGGTACCGGCGTCGGTGCTGTAGCGCTTGACCTCGTAGCCGGTGAACGAGCCGCGGGCCTGTGGATAGAATGCATGCAGGCGGATCAGCACCTGGTCGACCATCTGCTTGTCACCAAATGCCTGCAACAGACGGGCGTTGTCGCCGGACAGGTTGATCACCACATTGGCGCCGCCTTTGAGCGCCGGCTCGATCCACAACATGCCAAGGCCTGTGTTGCTGAAGATCTCGCCAGACATACGCGCACGGCTTTCCCACACCGGCTTCTTGAACTTGAGCATCAGCTGGTCGCGCCAGCCGTAGTTGGTACCCTTGAGTGCCGCCAGGTGCTGGCCGTCCAGCCCTGGGGTCATCTGAATCTTGGCCAGGGCCCGCAGGGGCACGGCCATGACCACGTAATCAGCCTGATAGCCGACACTGCCGGCCTTGACCGTAACGCCGTCTTTATCCTGCACGATGGCAGTGACCGGCGAACTGGTCTTGATGGTCTTGAGCTGCTTGACGAATGCCTGGGCCAGCACCGGGCTGCCACCCGGCAGGCGGGCGGCGCGCAAATCACGGTCGCTGACACCGCGATAGACCCGGTTCTGCTGGGCGAAGTACAGCAGCGACAGGCGCGACGGCTCGTCGTAGCGGGTACGGATCTGCTGATTGACCAACTGGCGGGCGGTTGCCGGCAGTTGCAGTTTGTCGAGCCAGGTGGAGACGTTGATCTGGTCGAGGGCGAACAGCGTGCTGTTGGCCTGGGGCTTGAGCGGGTCGTCGATGGAGCGGGCAAGGTCGTCGAGGGTCTTCTCGTAACGCTTGAGGGCCTCGGCGGTGGCCGGTTGCTTGGTGGCAAGGTCGGTGGCGCTGAAATACTCGCCATCGATCAGGTAGCCCGGCGTGCGCACGAACTCGGGCGCCGGCAGTGTTTCAAGCTTGAAACGATCCAGGTACTGGTTGAGCACCGGCTGCGCCTTGCTGTTGCCGATCCACTCGCTGGTGGCCAGGCCCGAGCGCCCGCCCATGCCCGACTTGGCTTCCAGCAGGGTGACCTGCCAGCCCTTGTTCTGCAGCTCATAGGCAGCCGTCAGGCCCGCCAGGCCGCCGCCGACGACGATCGCCGAGGGTGTCTTGTCCTTGGCCAGCGCGGCGCCGCTGGACACACCGATCAATACCAACGCGCACAGGCGCACCCAAGCAGCAGCCATGTTGGCGAACTCCGAGTTGAAGTAGCGAAAAAAGGGGGTTTGGGGTCTCGAAAGACGATGCGTTAAGAATACGTCAGGTACTTGCACCTCGCCAGCACAGCGGCAACAAGTGCCTTTGGCAACTGGCATTTTTGTCAGTAGCGAGTCCAGCCCCGAGAGGCGGAAGCTGTAGCCCCTGACTGTCGACCGACCAAGCGGGGGTATACCATGCGCTACAAGGAACAGTCCGAGCGCTTCGACCATGTCCGACAACAAAGCCTCCAACCGAGCCAGGTGCTGCACACCGACTCTGGCCTGAGCATTTGCGCCAACAGCACCGCCGGTGCCGGCTTGCACGAGGCATTTCGCGGCGAAGACGGCACCGAGCTGGTGATCGGCGAAAACTGCGACGTGGAAATCGCCTTCGATCAGGAGGTGGAGCAATTGCGCCTGGAGCTTTACGTGGTCAGCGACCGCCATGGCGAACTCCAGGACCTGACCGAGGCCGAGCGCCTGGACCGCGACCAGCCACTGGAACCGCTGAGCTACTTCTACTGGATAACGCTCAGCGGTAGCGGCTACACCGAATTCCTCCCCGGCCCGATCTCCAGCCAACCCTGCAGCCATTTGCTGCTGGGGCCGTTCAGACGCCTGACCTTCTCCACCTCCCAGGCCGGCACCGTGCACATCCGCCAGCTGCAATGGACCCCGACCTGCCGCCACTGAGCCGCAGCGGTTGTCCTGCCTCCCAGCATTGCTTAGGCTTACGCGGTCATTAAAGCCGCGTCGCCAGGAGAAGTGCCCATGGGCCTCAACGATCAGTGGATGCAACGTGACCTCAAGGTCCTGTGGCACCCCTGCACCCAGATGAAAGACCACGAGCAGCTGCCGCTGATCCCGATCAAGCGCGGCGAAGGCGTGTGGCTGGAGGACTTCGAAGGCCAGCGCTACCTGGACGCCGTGAGCAGCTGGTGGGTCAACGTATTCGGCCATGCCAACCCGCGTATCAACCAGCGTATCAAGGACCAGGTCGACCAGCTCGAGCACGTGATCCTTGCCGGCTTCAGTCACCAACCGGTGATCGAACTGTCCGAGCGCCTGGTCGCCATGACGCCCGCCGGGCTCGACCGGGTGTTCTATGCCGACAATGGTTCGTCGTGCATCGAGGTGGCATTGAAGATGAGCTTCCATTACTGGCAGAACATCGGCAAGCCGGCGAAAAAACGCTTCGTCACCCTCACCAACAGCTACCACGGCGAAACCATCGCAGCCATGTCGGTGGGTGACGTGCCGCTGTTCACCGAAACCTACAAGGCCCTGCTGCTCGACACCCTCAAGGTGCCGAGCCCCGACTGCTACCTGCGCCCGGAAGGCATGGGCTGGGAGGAGCATTCGCGGAACATGTTCGCCGCCATGGAACAGACCCTGGCCGAGCACCATGAAACCATCGCCGCCGTGATCATCGAACCGCTGATCCAGGGCGCCGGTGGCATGCGCATGTATCACCCGGTGTACCTCAAGCTGCTGCGCGAGGCCTGCGACCGCTACGGCGTGCACCTGATCCACGACGAGATCGCCGTCGGCTTCGGTCGCACCGGTACGATGTTCGCCTGCGAACAGGCCGGCATCCGGCCGGATTTCCTGTGCCTGTCCAAGGCGCTCACCGGCGGTTACCTGCCGCTGGCCGCGTGCCTGACCACCGACACCGTGTACCAAGCGTTCTACGACGACTACCCGACCCTGCGCGCCTTCCTCCACTCGCACAGCTACACCGGCAACCCACTGGCCTGCGCCGCGGCCCTGGCGACCCTGGACATCTTCGAACAGGATGACGTGATCGAGGCCAACAAGCCCCTGGCCGCACGCATGGCCAGCGCCACCGCGCACCTGGCCGACCACGCCCACGTCGCCGAGATCCGCCAGACCGGCATGGCCCTGGCCATCGAGATGGTCCAGGACAAGGCTGGCAAGGTTGCCTACCCGTGGCAGGAGCGGCGTGGCCTGAAAGTGTTCGAGCATGCCCTGACCCGTGGCGCCCTGCTACGGCCACTGGGCAGCGTGGTGTACTTCCTGCCGCCCTATGTGATCACCCCCGAGCAGATCGACTTCCTGGCGGAAGTCGCCAGCGAAGGCATCGACATCGCCACCCGTGATAGTGTCAGCGTTGCAGTGCCGGCCAACTTCCACCCCGACTTCCGCGACCCGGGCTAGGTGCCTGTACCAACGCCTATCCCTGTAGGAGCGGCCTTGTGCCGCGAAGGGGCGCGAAGCGGCCCAAGTGTTCAGCCTCGCTGCAGAGTATGCCGGGGCCGCTTCGCGCCCCTTTCGCGGCACAAGGCCGCTCCTACAGGTTCCGTGCACACCCTTTCAACGAGCACATCATGAGACTGTCCCGCTTCTTCATCGACGCCCCCCTGAGCATTGGCGAACACGACCTGCCCGAAGCCCAGGCCCACTACATCGGCCGCGTACTGCGCATGGGCCCCGGCGATGCCGTGCAGCTGTTCGACGGCAGCGGCCAGGAATACCTCGGCCAATTGCTCGAGGTGGGCAAGAAAAACGTCCGGGTCAGCCTCGACCAGGCGCTTGCCGGCCAGGCCGACTCGCCGCTGCATATCCATCTCGGCCAGGGCCTGTCCCGCGGCGAGCGCATGGACTGGGCGATCCAAAAGGCTACCGAACTGGGGGCCAATGCAATCACCCCGATCGTCAGCGAGCGCTGCGAAGTGCGCCTGAATGACGAGCGCGCCGACAAGCGCCTGGCCCACTGGCGCCAGGTGGCGATCAGTGCCTGCGAGCAATGCGGACGCTCGACCCTGCCGGTGATCCACCCGCCGGTGACCCTGGCCGAATGGCTCAAGAGCACCGACGCCGAGCTCAAGCTGGTACTGCACCCGGTCGCCGAACCGCTGACCAGCCACGCAAAGCCGGCCAACCTGGCCTTCCTGATCGGCCCGGAGGGAGGCTTGAGCGAAGCCGAGGTCGAACAGGCCAAGGCCGCCCGCTTCCATGCCGCCCGCCTCGGCCCGCGCGTGCTGCGCACCGAGACCGCGCCTGTGGTGGCGCTGTCGGTGGCGCAGCAGCTGTGGGGCGATTTCTAGCAGCCCGGCGCTAGCGCACGTAGAACGACACCGCGATGAAGTGCAGCAGGCTGCCGGTGATCACGAACAGGTGCCAGATGCCATGTGCGTGGCGCAGGCGGCTGTCCAGGGCGAAGAAGATGATGCCGATGGTGTAGAACAACCCGCCTGCCGCGAGCCAGGCGAAGCCGGCGGCGCCGAGGGTCTGCAATAGGGGCTTGACCGCCACCAGCACCACCCAGCCCATCACCGCGTAGATGATGATCGACAGTATCCTCGCCTCCGAGCGCGGCTTGATCTCCTGCAGCATGCCGATCACCGCCAGCCCCCAGACCACGCCGAACAGGCTCCAGCCCCATGGGCCGCGCAGGCTGACCAGGCAGAAGGGGGTGTAGCTGCCCGCGATCAGCAGGTAGATCGAGAGGTGATCGAGCTTGCGCATGATCACCTTCGCCCGGCCGCGGGTGCTGTGGTAGAGCGTAGAGATGCTGTAGAGCAGCAGCAAGGTGCTGCCGTAAATGGAAAAACTGACGATCTTCCATGGGTCGCCCTGCAAGCCCGCGACGACGATCAGCCAGCTTGCCCCGATACAGGCCAGGACGGCACCGACCAGGTGGGTCCAGGCATTGAAGCGTTCACCGTAGTACATGCAAACACAGACCTCCTGAGATGGGCTGGGTTCCTGCTGCAGTCAGTGATGGCCTCCACACGAGACAAACCCGCTCCCAGAGATAGCACGGTCCCTGTGGGAGCGAGCTTGCCCGCGAAGAGGCCCTCGGCATCACATCCTACCCAAATCCAGGTTGCAATGCGGCTTCACGCACCAATCGCTCCAACCCCACCAGGTCCGGTACCCGGGCGACCTGGTCGCCCACCTGCACCGCCGCCAGTTCCAGGCTGCCCAGCGGCACGTCCACGTAGTTGAGCTGGCTGTCGAGCTTGCATGAGCGCGGGATGTCCTGCAGCAGCACGGCCAGGTAGCGCAGCCCGGTGTCGCCCAAGGCATTGAGCACGACGATGCGCGCCCGCTCGCCGCAAGGCGTCTCGCCACCGCAAGCCGTTTCGAAACCGATTAGCGGCAGGCGCTGCTGGCGCCAGTCGATCCAGCCCAGGTGCCAGGCCGGCCGCCCTGGCTGGCACGCCAGGTTGCGCTGGCCGATCAGTTCGGCCACGGCCACGTTCGGCAGCACCAGGGTACGGTCGCCCAGCGGCAGCAAAAGGCCGGTGAGGCTGCTGCGCTGGCCGGCGATCATTTCAAGCATGCTGCTGACTCCAATGGGCGATGCTCTGCAACAGCACCGATTCCTGGTAGGGCTTGCCCAGGTAGTCGTTGACCCCGATGGCCATGGCCCGATCCCGGTGCTTCTGCCCGGTTCGCGAAGTGATCATGATGATCGGCAAATCCTTGAGGCGGGCATCGCCGCGAATGCGCGTGGCCACCTCGAAGCCGTCCATGCGCGGCATCTCGATATCCAGCAACAGTACGTCCGGGCGATGGACTTCCAGTTGGGCCATGGCATCGACCCCGTCCTTGGCGGTCAGCACGCTCATGCCATGGCGTTCGAGCAGGCGGCTGGTGACCTTGCGCACGGTCACCGAGTCGTCCACCACCATCACCAGCACCGGGCGTCGTGGTGCCGGCCCGAACAGCGTGCGCTGCACCCCGCTGCCGCCCGGCAACCGCGCCAGCCGACGCTGCTGCCCCCGCAACTGGCCGAGCAGGTCGAGAATCAACACCACCCGGCCATCACCGAGCAAGGTCGCGCCGGACAAGCCGGCCACGGCAGCGAACTGCGGCCCGAGGCTCTTGACCACGATCTCGCGGCTCGGCGACAGGCTGTCGACCTGGATAGCGAACGACTGCTCCTGGGAGTGCACCAGCAACACAGGCAGAGGCACACGCTGGTTCAACAGGGTGGGCCGTGGCATGCCCTGCACCAGCTCGCCCAGATAGCGCAGCTGGTACTGGTAGCCGGCGTACACGTAGCGAGGGGTTTCCAGCTGGTAACAGGCCTCGAGCTCAGCCGGCGGCACCCGCACGATGCCCTCGATGGTGTTGAGCGGGATCGCGTACTGCTCGTCGCCCAAGTGCACCATCACGGCACGGTTGATCGACACGGTGAACGGCAGGCGTATCAGGAAGCGCGCCCCCTTGCCCTGGGCCGACTCGATGGACATCGAGCCACCCAGTTGCTTGACCTCCTCGTGTACTACGTCCATGCCCAGGCCACGACCGGAGATCTGGGTGATCTTTTCCGCCGTGGAAAAGCCGGGACGCAGGATGAACTGGAGGATCTCGTGGTCGCTCAACTGCGCCGCCGGGTCCAGCAGGCCACGCTTGATTGCCTTGCGCCTCACCGCCTCGAGCGGCACACCGGCACCGTCGTCGGTCATCTCGATGACGATGTCGGCACCTTCGTGCAGCAAGTTGAGGTGGATGGTGCCCTGCTCCGGCTTGCCCGCCGCCAGGCGCGCCTGACGCGATTCCAGGCCATGGTCGACGGCGTTGCGCAACATGTGTTCCAGTGGCGCGACCATGCGCTCGAGGACGCTGCGGTCCAGTTCGCCTTCGGCGTTGCCGACCACCAGTTCGACCTGCTTGCCCAGTTCGCTGGCGACCTGCCGCACCACTCGCTGCAGGCGCGGCACCAGGCGCTCGAACGGCACCATCAAGGTCGCGGTCAGGCCTTCCTGCAACTGGCTGTTGACCCGCGCCTGCTGCAACAGCAGGCCATGGGCGTCCTGGGCGCGCTGGGCGAGGGTTTCCTTCAGTTCGATCAAATCCGAGGCCGACTCGAACAGCGCCCGCGACAGTTGCTGCAGCTGTGAATGGCGGTCCATCTCCAGCGGGTCGAAGTCTTCGTAGGCATCGCTTTCGAAGGCCTGGCGGCTGGTGATGCGGCCCTGGGTCTCGATGTCCAGGCGCAGCAACTGGTCGCGCATGCGCTCCAGGGTGGTGTCCATTTCGCTGAGGGCGAACTGCGCATCGTTGACCTGTTGCTCGATGCGCCCGCGAATCACCGAATGCTCGCCGGCCAGGTTACCCAGGTCGTCGAGCAGTTCGGCATCGACCTTGACCATGTCACCGGCGGCCCGCTCGGGCGATGCCGCTGGAGCTTCGACCAGCGCTGCTTCGGCAGGGGCCTGGGCGGCCACACTGTCGGCCAGCGCGGCGCTGCTGAAATTGCGGATGTAGTCGATCAATGCCGTGGCGGCATGCAACGGCTGGCCCAGGCGCACGGCATCGAGCATGTGCGCCAGGCGGTCATGGCAGTTTTGCAGCAACGAGAACAGTGCCGGGGTCGGCGGCAGGCGGCCAGCGGCCAGCAGCTCGTAGAGAAACTCCAGTTCGTGGGCCAGGTCGCCAATGGCGCTGATCTCGACCATGCGTGCCACCCCCTTGAGGGTGTGCAGGTCGCGCATGAGGTTTTCCACTTCGGCGGCATTGCGCGGGTCGGCCTGCCAACGCGCCAGGGCAGTCGCTGCGCTTTCCACGATGTCGGCGCTTTCTTCGAGGAACACCTCCATCAACGCCTTGTCACCCGCGCTCTGCTCATCTTCGCCGACGACTTCGACGCTGCCCTCGATGGGCTCCAGCGAGGTCACCCCGGTGGCGCTGACAACCCCCGTGGCGTCGGGGGCCAGGCCCTCGTCGAGCAATCCGCGCAGGGCCTCGACGGTGGCGCTGCGCCCGGTGGGCTCCTGGCCGGCAGCCAACTCGTCGAGCATGTCGATCAACGTTTCGTGGGCCTGCTGGGCCTGGGCGAAAAAGCGCTCGTCGGCCGCCAGGCTGCCTTCTTCCACGGCGCCATAGAGGTCGAGCAGGGCCTCGCACACTTCATCCATGGCCCAGAGGTCGGCCAGGTGCGCCGCGTGGCCCAAGGTCGTCAGTTGATCGAGCAGCGTCTCCAGCGCCTGGCGCTGGCCGGGCTGTTCCTGCCAACCGGACAACAGTGACTCGGCATCTAGCAGGATATCCATGGCCTGGCCGAGAAACTGCGCGGTCTGCCGTGGGTCGCGGCGACGCTTCTGGGGGTGGGCTTCGGGTGGTGTGCCGAGGTGGGCGTCCAGCGCCCGCTCGACCTGCTCGATCAATTCGGCGGCCCCGGGGATCGGCGCCAGCGGCGAGACATGCAATTGCCCGAGGCCAGCCTGGAACAGGCCGAGGGCAGCCGTCAGTTGCTCAAGTTCTGCCTCGCGCAGGGGCAATTGGTGGCCACGGTATTCCCGAGCCAGGCGGTCGAAAGCGGCCGCCAGCTCGGCGACCGGTAATACGCCGGCCATGCCGGCGCTGCCCTTGAGCGTGTGCAGTGCGCGCTGCAGGCCATCGTCGACCGGCGCGTCATGGCCGTGCGCCTGCTCCAGAAAGGCTTCGACGCTGGCAAGGTGGCCCAGCGCCTCATGTCGAAAGATGTCCAGCAGTTGTCGGTCCAGCCCGTCGATCGACGCACTCGGCTCAGGCGCATCGACACTGGCCGGCTTGCCCGGTGGGGGCAACTCGACCAGGCTCTCTACCAGGCATGGCACACCCAGGGCCGCCAGGCTGCGGCGGGCAA
Organism: Pseudomonas putida; assembly: GCF_005080685.1. NCBI lineage: Bacteria > Pseudomonadati > Pseudomonadota > Gammaproteobacteria > Pseudomonadales > Pseudomonadaceae > Pseudomonas > Pseudomonas putida. Next base: position 6,033,433 of record NZ_CP039371.1, read on the forward strand.
GATCGAGGAACGGCTGGCCATCGGCCAAGGGGTCGGCCACGCGCCATTGCAGGTAGCACTCGCCCGCGCTGATGGCCTCGGCCAGGTGCGTCAGCTCATCGACCGGCGGCTCGACCTCCAGGTGCTGCAACCACCCTTGCACGTAGGCCGCGCAACCGCCGAACACCTCGGCGGCGGCCGGCAGCATCAGCATCGCCAGGGCGCCACGCACCTGCTGCAGCAACCCCGGCAACGCCTGCAGGCGCTCGCGTGGCCAGCCAGACTCCAGGCAGTCGCCGATCAGTTCCTTGGCCTGGCGCAGCACCGCCAGCGCTTCTTCCAGCACTACCTGGCGGATCTCGACCAGGTCCGAGCCCGGCAGGCTGCCCTGGCCACTCTGCTCCATCGGGCCGACCATGCCATTGAGCGTGGCCTCGACGTACAGCAGCGCCCCAGCCACGTCCATCAGCACCGCATCGTCGGCCTCGCGCTCGGCATGGGCCAGCGCCTGCAAGGCCAGGACCTGGTCGATGATCACCCGTCGCGGCTGCTGGAAACCCAGCACCGCCAGGGTATCGGCGACGTGGCGCAACGGTGCCAGCAGTTGCTCGAGTTGCGCCGGCTGCTGCCGGTCGCCCCGCACGAACTGGTCGAGCCGCTCCTTGATACGCTTGAGGTCGTCGCACAGCGCCACCACCACCGAACGCAGCGCGTCGCGGCCTGGCCCAGCCTGCAATTGCTCACGCCAGGCACCCAGCGACAGGTCGAGGTCGGCCAGGTCGTCCTCACCTGCCAGGCGCTGCACGGCCTCGCCGACCAGGCTGCCCTGCGCCAACGGCTCGACCCCGCGGCAAGCCCTGAGCTGGTTGAGCAGCGGCAGCATCACCAGCGGCAAGTCGTGTCGCGCTCCGCGCAGCCGCTGCAGGTACGCCGGCAGTTGCTCCAGGCCACGGAACAGCGCACCCAGGCAATCGCCACGCGGGCTGACCTGGCCGTCTGCCAGCGCCCTGGCGAATTGCTCCATCTCGTCGGCCAGGCGCGTGGCGCCCTGCAGTTCGAGCATGCGCAGGCAGCCATGCACCTGGTGCAGGTTGTCCACCACGAAGGCCAGCATCGACAGGTCGCCGGTTTCTCCAGCGAAGCGCTCCAGGGCCTGCCGGGCCTGACCCAGACAGTCGAGGATGGCGTCCTTGGTCCAGGCCAGGGCCACCGTGTCGTGGCGCTCCAGGCTTACAGCGGCGACAGCCATGAACGACTCCTCAATGCGGCTCGGGGGGCGCGGGCAAAGTGAAACCGGACACCGACCGGCGCATCTCGCTGGCCATGCGTGCCAGGTGGCGAATACTGTCGGCGGTCGCGCCGGAGCCTGCCGAGGTTTGCGCGGTGATCTGCTGGATCACCGCCATGGTGTGGGAAATCTGCCCGGCCGAGGAGGTTTGCAACTGCGCGGCGTCGGAGATGCTGTGGATCAACTCGGCGAGGTTTTGCGAAACGCCCTCGATCTCGGCCAGGGCCACTCCGGCATCCTGGGCCAGGCGGGCGCCACGCACCACCTCGGCGGTGGTCTGCTCCATGGAGATCACCGCCTCGTTGGTGTCGGCCTGGATGGTGCGCACCAGCGCTTCGATCTGCCGCGTCGCCGAGGAAGACCGCTCGGCCAGGCGCTGCACCTCGTCGGCAACCACGGCAAACCCACGCCCGGCCTCACCGGCAAGGGACGCCTGGATTGCCGCGTTGAGAGCGAGGATGTTGGTCTGGTCGGCAATGTCGTCGATCAGGCTTACGATATCGCCGATCTCCTGCGAAGACTCACCGAGGCGCTTGATCCGCTTGGCGGTGTCCTGGATCTGCTCGCGAATGTTGTCCATGCCGTTGATGGTGTTGTGCACCACCTCGTTACCCTTGTTGGCGATGGCCACCGAGCGCTCGGCCACCTTGGCCGACTCGTAGGCGTGCGCCGACACCCGGTCGATCGACTCGACCATGTCGCCCACCGCTTCGGACGCCTCGCTGATCTGCTCGGCCTGGTGCTCGGAGGCCTTGGCCAGCTGGCGGGCGGTGTTCTGCGTATCCTGCACGGCGGCCGCGACCTGCACGGCACTGTGGTTGATGGTCGCGACCAGGTCGCGCAACTGGTCCACCGAGTAGTTGATCGAGTCGGCAATGGCGCCCGTGAAGTCCTCGGTCACCGACACGGTCACCGTCAGGTCACCATCGGCCAGTTCCTCGATCTCGTCGAGCAGGCGCATGATCGCCTGCTGGTTGCGTTCGTTCTTCTCCGCCGTTTCGCGCAGCTGGCGGTGGGTGGCACGCACCATCACCAGGCCGATGAGGATGATCGAGGCCAGCGCCAGCAGGCCCAGGGCATAGCCGCCAACGGTGTCGAGGGTACGCCCGCCGGCCAGGTTCTCGAAGCCGTTGGCCAGGTGCGAGGCCTCGTCGAGCAGGGTCTGCGACAGGCTGAAGATATTGCCGGCAGCCTCCCGCACACGGAACAGCTCGGGCGAGGTCTCGAGGATTTCGTCCACCGAACCTGCGACGAACTGGAACAGCTCGGCGATCTCGCCCAGGCGTGCCCGCGCGTCGGCATCCTCGACCCGGGTCACCTGGATGGCGGCATTGCCGCTCAGCATGCCTTCGAGCACCTGGCCGAAGCGGCTGGCGTCGCGACCGAAGGCATCGGCCGCCTGCGCGGCGCTGTCGTCTCCAGCCAGCACGGTGTTGACCGAACCGAGAATGCGCTCGGCCAGCAGCAACTGGCGCTGGGCGACCACCACCTGGTTGGCCGGGGCGCCGCTTTGCAGGAGGATTTCCACCACCTTCTCGTACTCGACCTGCAACTGCGGCACCGTTTCGGCCAGGGTCGCGGCCACCTGGTGCAACGACAGCACGGTCTGCTCGCTGGCAAGGATGGCATCGGCGTTCTTGCGCAGGTTTTCCCAATCCCGGCCCACCGTTTCCATCTCGTCGCGCACCGTCGGCGGCGCCGCCGGCAGGCCGGTGGACTTGTCGCCTTGGCGCAGGTAGCCCCAGCGCCGCTCGAAGTCGTTGCGCGCATCCGACAGCAACTTGAAGGCCAGGGCCTTGCCAGCCGCCGCCTCGGTGGCATTCTTGGCGATGCGCTGGGACAGCACCCGCAGCTCACCGGCATGGCCGATGTACTGCTTGTCGTGGTTGGACTGGGTGTTGAGGTAGGCGAAGTTGGCGAACAGCAGGATGATCGACAGGATCAGGATCACGAACAGTACGGTGATCTGCGCGATGCTGCGTGTGCGCGGGGTCATGCCTGGGGACGCAACGGTGGGAGCCGGCTTGTTCACGTTGATAGGTCCTATAGCGCCACGTCGAGAAAGCCCGGAGCCTGGGCCAGGGCGAAGGGGCTGAAGATCGCCCAGTTGCGTTCCCGGGCGAAATGGCCCTGGACGAAACGGGCGGCGGCGCGCAGCAGCGGCTGCGGGGGCGACAGCTCCAGGCTGCTGAGGGCGAAGTGCTGAAGGCCCAGCACCTCGTCGACCAGCAGGCCGACGAACAAGTCGTCGTGGTCCAGCACCAACACCCGCCGCTGCTTGCCTGGCGCAGCCGGGCCGAGGCCGAAGAAACTGCTCAGGTCCATCACCGGCAACAGCCGCCCGCGCAGGTTGGCGACCCCGCATACCCAGGGTTGTACGCCAGGCACCCGGCTGCTGCGTGGCTCGCGCAGCACCTCGGCCACCTCGCCCATGGGCGCGACGAACCACTGCCCGGCAATACGAAAACCGATACCGCTCCAGTGCTGCACCCGGGTGTCCTGCGGCGGCTGGTCGGCCACCAGCAGGCGACAGCGCCGGTCGATGTCCAGCAACAGCTCGAAGGCGGTCAGCGACGCGCCTTGGGGACGGGTGGTCAAGCGCCCAGTACTTCTTTGAGCTTGGCGATCAGCGCGTCCTCTTCCACCGGTTTGGTCAGGAAGTCACGAGCGCCCTGGCGCGTGGCCCAGATACGATCGGTTTCCTGGTCCTTGGTGGTGACCACGACCACCGGTATGGCGCGGGTTTCCGGGTCCTTGCTCAACTGGCGGGTGGCCTGGAAGCCGTTCATGCCAGGCATGACGATGTCCATGAGCACCGCGTCGGGCTTTTCCTGGCGGGCCAGGGCCACACCGTCGGCGCCGTTGTTGGCCTTGAGCACTTGGTGGCCGTGCTTTTCCAGCCATTCGGTCAGTCGGTACATCTCTGTCGGCGAGTCGTCGACAATCAGAACTCGGGCCATGCTGTTTCCCCATCGGGCAAGTAGAGGCCGCGCCACGACGGGCGCGGTCAGGGTGCTTGTTGTTCGTGAGCGGCGAAACCGGGCACGTGGGCCCTGATCGCGTCGAGCAGTTCTTCCTTGCCGAAGGGCTTGGTGAGGAACCGGTCGGCGCCGACCACCCGGCCACGGGCCTTGTCGAACAGGCCATCGCGTGACGACAGGAGGACCACCGGAATATCCTTGAAGGCACTGTTGTGCTTGATCACGGCGCAAGTCTGGTAACCGTCCAGGCGCGGCATCAGCACATCGACGAAGATGATCTGCGGCTGGTGGTCGACGATCTTGGCCAGGGCATCGAAGCCATCGCTGGCGGTGATCACTTCACAGCCCGCTTCGCCGAGCAACATCTGCGCGGTGCGGCGGATCGTGCGGGAATCGTCGATCACCATCACCTTCAGGGGTTGTTCCATGTATTGGGCTACCGTCGCTGCTTTATGCCGAAAAGGCTGCTCAGCAGCCGCAAAGGCCTGTTGTACAGCACTGTAACTGGCATTTTTAGCACACTACGGGTAGCCATTCCATCTGCTGCGCCCCTTGACCCGGGGCGTCCACAGCGCCACCCTGAGCCACTTTTCTTTCGATCCATCGCGGCCACGCGCCGCCAAGAGGAACCACCCCATGAGCGTTCGCCTCGGCATTGTCATGGACCCCATCGCGTCCATCTCCTACAAGAAGGACAGTTCTCTGGCCATGCTGCTGGCCGCCCAGGCCCGCGGCTGGAGCCTGTTCTACATGGAACAGCGCGACCTCTACCTGGGTGCCGGCCAGGCCCGAGCGCAGATGCGCCCATTGAAGGTGTTCGCCGACCCGGCGCGCTGGTTCGAGCTGGGTGAGGAGCAGGACAGCGCGCTGGCCGAGCTGGACGTGATCCTGATGCGCAAGGACCCGCCCTTCGACATGGAGTTCGTCTACAGCACCTACCTGCTGGAGCAGGCCGAGCGCGAAGGCGTGCTGGTGGTCAATCGCCCGCAGAGCCTGCGTGACTGCAACGAAAAGCTCTTCGCCACCCAGTTCCCGCAGTGCATGGCGCCGACCCTGGTCAGCCGCCGTGCCGACATCCTGCGCGAGTTCGCCACCACCCATGGTGACGTGATCCTCAAGCCGCTCGACGGCATGGGCGGCACCTCGGTGTTCCGCCACCGCCCGGGCGACCCCAACCTCTCGGTGATCCTCGAAACCCTGACCCAGCACGGCGGCCAGCAGATCATGGCGCAGGCCTACCTGCCGCAGATCACCGATGGCGACAAACGCATTCTGATGATCGACGGCGAGCCGGTCGACTATTGCCTGGCGCGTATCCCGGCCAGCGGCGAGACCCGCGGCAACCTGGCCGCCGGCGGTCGTGGCGAAGCCCGCCCATTGACCGACCGCGACCGCTGGATCGCCGCCCAGGTCGGCCCGACCCTGCGTGAAAAGGGCCTGTTGTTCGTCGGCCTCGACGTGATCGGCGACTACCTCACCGAAATCAACGTGACCAGCCCTACCTGCATCCGCGAGATCGACGCTGCCTACAACACCGATATCGGTGGCAAGCTGATGGATGCCATTGATCGCAAGCTCCAGGCGCGCTGACCGCCGACGCGGAGCAAAACCGCAGAGTGGGGTATGATGCCGGTCCTTTTCGATTGAGCTGCTGCCCCGCCCTGCGGTTGCTGGATACCCGATGACGCTGCCCGCCGACATCCCCGCCGACCTGCTGCCACCCCGCATTCGCCCGGTGGACCGGCTGGGCTTTACCTTGTTCCTGGCTGCCCTGGTGCACCTGGCGCTGCTCCTCGGCGTCGGTTTTACCGTGGTCAAGCCGGCTGAAATACGCCACACCATGGACATCACCCTGGCCACCTTCAAGAGCGAGAAACCGCCCGAGAAGGCCGATTTCCAGGCCCAGGACAACCAGCAGGGCAGCGGCACGCTGGACAAGAAGGCGGTACCCAAGACCACCGAGGTGGCACCGTTCCAGGACAGCAAGATCAACAAGGTCACCCCGCCGCCTGCAGCCAAGCCGGAGGTCGCACCACCCCCCAGGCCACAGAAATCCGCCGTGGTGACCCAGGCGCCGAAGCCGCAGAAAGTCGAGCCCAAGCCCAAGGAAAGCAAGCCGCAGCCCAAGCCGGCGGCGGCCACCCCGGATTTCGACAGTTCACAGCTGTCGAGCCAGATCGCCAGCCTGGAGGCCGAGCTGTCCAACGAGCAGCAGCTGTACGCCAAGCGCCCGCGCATCCATCGCCTCAATGCGGCCTCGACCATGCGCGACAAGGGCGCCTGGTACAAGGAGGAGTGGCGCAAGAAGGTCGAGCGGGTGGGCAACCTCAACTACCCCGACGAAGCACGCCGCCAGCAGATCTACGGCAACCTGCGGATGATGGTGTCGATCAACCGCGACGGCTCGCTGTACGAGGTATTGGTGCTGGAATCGTCCGGGCAGCCGGTGCTCGACCAGGCTGCGCAGCGCATCGTCCGACTGGCGGCGCCGTTCGCGCCATTCACCGGGGACCTGGCCGAGTACGACCGGCTGGAGATCATCCGCACCTGGCGGTTCGCCCGCGGGGACCGGCTGTCGAGCAACTGATTCTGCCTGCGAACACGCTGGTACGAACGAGACAACTGCGCACCTTGTCAGCCTCGCCACCTGGCGCCACACTATCGCTCATGAAAACCCTCACGCCGAGCTACCTCAAGCATCAGTTCCTGATCGCCATGCCGCACATGGCCGATCCGAACTTCGCCCAGACCCTCACGTACATCGTCGAGCACAACGCCAATGGCGCCATGGGCCTGGTGGTCAATCGACCCCAGGAGCTGAACCTCGGCGACATCCTCGAGCAATTGCGCCCGGACGAAACCCCGCCAATCGGCACCCTGCAGGTGCCGATCTACCAGGGTGGCCCGGTGCAGACCGACCGCGGCTTCGTGCTACACACCAGCGAGTGTTCCTATCAGGCCACCGTCGAGCTGCAAGGCCTGTCGTTGTCCACCTCGCAGGACGTGCTGTTCGCCATTGCCGAAGGCGCAGGCCCCAGGCAGAGCCTGATCACCCTCGGCTACGCGGGCTGGGAAGCCGGCCAGCTGGAGGCTGAGCTGGCCGACAACGCCTGGCTCAACTGCCCGTTCGACCCCGAGATCATCTTCGGCCTGGCCAGCGACCGTCGCCTCGACGCCGCCGCCGCCAGCCTGGGCATCAACCTGAGCCTGCTGACCAGCCAGGCGGGCCACGCCTGATGGCCGAACTGCGCCTGCTGCTGGGTTTCGACTACGGCAGCAAACAGATCGGCGTGGCCGTGGGCCAGGTCATTACCGGCCAGGCCCGAGAACTGTGCACACTCAAGGCCCAGAACGGCGTGCCGGACTGGGCCCAGGTGGAAAAACTCATCGCTGAGTGGAAACCCGACGCCATCGTCGTCGGCCTGCCGCTGAACATGGATGGCACCCCCAGCGAGATGAGCGCCCGCGCCGAAAAGTTCGCCCGCCGCCTCAATGGCCGCTTCAACCTGCCGGTACACACCCACGACGAGCGCCTGACCACCTTCGAGGCCAAGGGCGAACGCCTGGCCCGGGGCGGCCAGCGCGGCAGCTACCGCGACAATCCGGTCGATGCCATCGCCGCCGCCTTGCTGCTGCAGGGCTGGCTGGAGGCTAACACTTAATCCGCTGCCGCCGGGCACCCCGGCGCGCGCCCTGTTATGGAGCCCGCACGCAATGAGCCTACCCAATCCCGCCGAGCTGATCCGGCAGATGGCCGTCGACCTTCGCGCCCACCTGGCCCGCCGTGGCATCGATGAACCCCGCTACATCGGCATCCGCACCGGTGGCGTCTGGGTCGCCCAGGCCCTGCAGCAGGAAATGGCCGACAGCAGCCCGATGGGTGTGCTCGACGTGTCGTTCTACCGCGACGATTTCAGCCAGAACGGCCTGCACCCGCAGGTACGCCCGTCGGAACTGCCGTTCGAGGTGGAAGGCCAGCACCTGGTGCTGGTCGACGACGTGTTGATGAGCGGTCGTACCATCCGCGCCGCCCTCAATGAACTGTTCGACTACGGCCGCCCGGCCAGCGTGACGCTGGTCTGCCTGCTCGACCTGGACGCCGGCGAACTGCCGATCCGTCCCAACGTGCTGGGTGCCACCCTGTCGCTGGGTGCCCATGAGCGGGTAAAATTGACCGGCCCCGCACCGCTCGCACTCGAGCGCCAGGACCTCGCCACCGCTTCCGCCCTTTAAAGAGTCCCCCGCGATGACGCCAATCGACGCCAAGCGCCCGCTGCAGCTCAATGACCAGGGCCAGCTGCGCCACTTCCTCTCGCTCGACGGTTTGCCCCGCGAACTGCTCACCGAGATCCTCGACACCGCCGACTCGTTCCTCGAAGTCGGCGCCCGGGCCGTGAAAAAAGTCCCGCTGCTGCGCGGCAAGACCGTGTGCAACGTGTTCTTCGAGAACTCGACCCGGACCCGCACCACCTTCGAACTGGCGGCCCAACGGCTGTCCGCCGACGTGATCAGCCTCAACGTGTCGACCTCCTCGACCAGCAAGGGCGAGACCCTGTTCGACACCCTGCGCAACCTCGAGGCCATGGCCGCCGACATGTTCGTCGTGCGCCACTCCGACTCCGGCGCCGCGCACTTCATCGCCGAGCACGTGTGCCCGGACGTCGCCGTGATCAACGGCGGTGACGGCCGCCACGCGCACCCGACCCAGGGCATGCTGGACATGCTGACCATTCGCCGCCACAAAGGCAGCTTCGAGAACCTTTCGGTGGCGATCGTCGGCGATATCCTGCACTCGCGGGTGGCCCGCTCCGACATGCTGGCGCTCAAGGCGCTGGGTTGCCCGGACATCCGCGTGGTCGGGCCGAAAACCCTGATTCCTATCGGTATCGAGCAGTATGGGGTGAAGGTCTACACCGACCTCGCCGAAGGCCTGAAGGATGTCGACGTGGTGATCATGCTGCGCCTGCAGCGTGAGCGCATGGCCGGCGGCCTGCTGCCCAGCGAGGGCGAGTTCTATCGCCTGTTCGGCCTGACCACCGCACGCCTGGCCGGGGCCAAGCCCGACGCCATCGTCATGCACCCCGGCCCGATCAACCGCGGCGTGGAAATCGAGTCGGCGGTGGCCGACGGCGCCCACTCGGTGATTCTCAACCAAGTCACCTACGGCATCGCCGTGCGCATGGCGGTACTGTCCATGGCCATGAGCGGGCAGAACGCACAACGTCAATTCGACCAGGAGAACGCCCAGTGACCATCAGCATTCTCGGCGCCCGGGTCATCGATCCCAACAGCGGCCTGGACCAGGTCACCGACCTGCACCTGGACGGCAGTCGCATCGTCGCCATCGGCGCGGCCCCGGCCGGTTTCAGCGCCCAGCGCACCCTTCAGGCCGACGGCCTGGTCGCCGCGCCCGGCCTGGTCGACCTGGGCGTGTCGCTGCGCGAGCCGGGGTACAGCCGCAAGGGCAACATCGCCAGCGAAACCCGCGCGGCGGTGGCCGGTGGCGTCACCAGCCTGTGCTGCCCACCGCAGACCAAACCGGTGCTGGACACCTCTGCGGTGGCCGAGCTGATTCTCGACCGCGCCCGCGAAGCCGGCAACAGCAAGGTCTATCCGATCGGCGCCCTGACCAAGGGACTGGAAGGCGAGCAACTGGCCGAGTTGGTGGCCCTGCGCGATACCGGCTGCGTGGCTTTCGGCAACGGCCTCAAGGAAATCCCCAACAATCGCACCTTGGCCCGTGCCCTGGAATACGCCGCCACATTCGACCTGACCGTGGTGTTCCACTCCCAGGACCGAGACCTGGCCCAGGGCGGCCTCGCCCACGAAGGTGCCATGGCCAGTTTCCTCGGCCTGCCGGGTATCCCGGAAACCGCCGAAACCGTGGCCCTGGCGCGCAACCTGCTGCTGGTGGAACAGTCCGGTGTGCGTGCGCACTTCACCCAGATCACCAGCGCCCGTGGCGCGCGACTGATCGCCCAGGCCCAGGAGCTGGGTTTGCCAGTAACCGCCGACGTTGCGCTGTACCAACTGATTCTCACCGACGAGTCGCTGCGCGAGTTCTCCAGCCTGTACCACGTGCAGCCGCCGCTGCGCACCGCCGCCGACCGCGACGGCCTGCGCGCGGCGGTCAAGTCCGGTGTGATCCAGGCGATTTCCAGCCATCACCAGCCCCACGAGCGCGATGCCAAGCTGGCGCCATTCGGTGCCACCGAGCCTGGCATCAGCAGCGTCGAGCTACTGCTGCCGCTGGCCATGACCCTGGTCGAAGACGGCCTGCTCGACCTGCCGACCCTGCTGGCCCGCCTGAGCAGCGGCCCGGCAGCGGCCATGCGCCTGCCAGCGGGCGAGTTGAAGGTGGGCGGCGCGGCGGACCTGGTGCTGTTCGATGCCAAGGCTTCCACCGTGGCCGGCGAGCGCTGGCTGTCACGCGGCGAGAACTGCCCGTTCATGGGCCACTGCCTGCCGGGCGCGGTGCGTTATACCTTGGTCGATGGGCATATCTGCCACGAGGCCTGAGTAACCCCCTGTGGGAGCGGCCTTGCGTCGCGAAAGGGCCGCAAGGCGGCCCCGGCAATCCAGGCATGATGCCGAGATCCTGGGGCTGCTTCGCAGCCCTTTCGCGACGCAAGGCCGCTCCCACAGGGATCGAACCCAGCCTTGCCCCGCCAACAACCATTCATCCCCCCCGGTTGAAATCCTTCCCCCCTCCCCCCATATGAGTCTGCATCAGGCATTTTCGCCCCGCTGCGTGGAGACTCTCCCTTGACCACCATCGTTTCTGTCCGCCGTAACGGCAAAGTCGTCATGGGCGGCGACGGCCAGGTATCCCTCGGCAACACCGTGATGAAAGGCAACGCCAAGAAGGTCCGTCGCCTGTACCACGGCCAGGTCATCGCCGGCTTCGCCGGTGCCACCGCCGACGCCTTCACCCTGTTCGAACGCTTCGAAGGCCAACTGGAAAAACACCAGGGCCATCTGGTTCGGGCCGCCGTCGAACTGGCCAAGGAATGGCGTACCGACCGCTCCCTGAGCCGCCTGGAAGCCATGCTGGCAGTGGCCAACAAGGACGCATCGCTGATCATCACCGGCAACGGTGACGTGGTCGAACCCGAAGACGGCCTGATCGCCATGGGTTCCGGTGGCGCTTACGCCCAGGCAGCAGCCCGCGCCCTGCTGAACAAGACCGACCTCTCGGCCCGCGAAATCGCCGAGACCGCCCTGAACATCGCCGGTGACATCTGCGTGTTCACCAACCACAACCTGACCATCGAGGAGCAGGACCTGGCCGAGTAAATCAGTTGTTTTGGCGTCCCGCTCGCCGCGGGACTTTTCCACGCTGAATACTCTGCTCGAGGACCATTTTCATCATGTCCATGACCCCCCGCGAGATCGTCCACGAACTCAACCGTCACATCATCGGCCAGGATGACGCCAAGCGCGCCGTCGCCATTGCCCTGCGCAACCGCTGGCGGCGCATGCAGCTGCCGGTCGAGCTGCGTGCCGAGGTCACCCCCAAGAACATCCTGATGATCGGCCCTACCGGCGTCGGCAAGACCGAGATCGCCCGTCGCCTGGCCAAGCTGGCCAATGCGCCGTTCCTCAAGGTCGAGGCGACCAAGTTCACCGAAGTGGGCTACGTTGGCCGCGACGTCGAGTCGATCATCCGCGACCTGGCCGATGCCGCGCTGAAGATGCTCCGCGAGCAGGAGATCGTCCGCGTGCGTCACCGCGCCGAAGACGCCGCCGAAGACCGCATCCTCGACGCCCTGCTGCCGCAGGCGCGGGTCACCAGCTTCAGCGAGGAAGCGGCGCAGACCAGCAGCGACTCCAACACCCGCCAGCTGTTCCGCAAGCGCCTGCGCGAAGGCCAACTGGATGACAAGGAAATCGAGATCGAAGTCGCCGACAGCGTTGGCGTGGAGATCGCCGCGCCGCCTGGCATGGAAGAGATGACCAACCAGCTGCAAAGCCTGTTCGCCAATATGGGCAAGGGCAAGCGCAAGGCGCGCAAGCTCAAGGTCAAGGACGCGCTGAAGATGGTCCGCGACGAAGAAGCCAGCCGCCTGGTCAACGACGAAGAGCTCAAGGCCAAGGCCCTGGAAGCGGTCGAGCAGCATGGCATCGTGTTCATCGACGAGATCGACAAGGTGGCCAAGCGTGGCAACGTCGGTGGCGCCGATGTGTCCCGCGAGGGCGTCCAGCGTGACCTGCTGCCGCTCATCGAAGGCTGCACCGTCAACACCAAGCTGGGCATGGTCAAGACCGACCACATTCTGTTCATCGCTTCCGGCGCGTTCCACCTGAGCAAGCCGAGCGACCTGGTGCCGGAGCTGCAGGGCCGCCTGCCGATTCGTGTCGAGCTCAAGGCCCTGACCCCGGAAGACTTCGAGCGCATCCTGCAAGAGCCGCACGCCTCGCTGACCGAGCAGTACCAGGCCTTGCTCAAGACCGAGGGTCTGAATATCGAGTTCGCCGAGGATGGCATCAAGCGCCTGGCCGAAATCGCCTACCAGGTCAATGAAAAGACCGAGAACATCGGTGCCCGCCGCCTGCACACCCTGCTCGAGCGTTTGCTCGAAGAGGTGTCGTTCAGTGCCGGTGACCTGGCCAGCGCCCACGACGAAGCACCGATCCGCATCGATGCCGCCTACGTGAACAGCCACCTGGGTGAGCTGGCGCAGAACGAAGACCTGTCGCGCTATATCCTGTAAGACCGCACGGGCCGCTCCCACAAGTCCAGCGTTGTAATGGCAGTGTGGGAGCGGCCTTGTGTCGCGACAGGGCTGCGCAGCAGCCCCAATGCCCTTGAATCCCTCCCCCATAAGCTGGAAGCTTGCGCTATCAGCTCAGAAGAGATTCAGACCATGGCCCGCCTGCCCACCGCCATCAACCTGCACAAAGCCTCGAAAACCCTCACCCTCACCTATGCCCCCGGCGAGGTCTACCACCTGCCCGCCGAATTCCTGCGCGTGCACTCTCCCTCCGCCGAGGTCCAGGGCCACGGCAATCCGATCCTGCAATACGGCAAGCTCAACGTCGGCCTCAGCGGCCTGGAGCCAGCCGGCCAGTACGCACTCAAGCTGACCTTCGACGATGGCCACGACAGCGGCCTGTTCACCTGGGAATATCTTGAGCAATTGTGCCTGCGCCAGGAGCAGCTCTGGGCCGACTACCTCGAAGAACTACACAAGGCCGGAAAGGCCCGCGACCCGGCGGAGTCAGTGGTCAAGCTGATGCTCTGACACAGGCCCTGCAAAGTTAGAGCGCATTTTCTAATGCCATTTGTTTGAATGCCTTACAGACAGGCTGTCTTGCGCATTCGAGCAAAGTCGGGTAACCAATGGAGCTGGAAATTACCTGCCGCCCTTTCCAGGGCCCTCAGTAACACCGCTGTTTCTTATCACTGGTCACCCGAGTAGCAGTACCGGGCACAGCAACCGGTACTCGTCTCAGGACAACGGAGCGTCGTAGATGAGTAACAAGAACAACGATGAGTTGCAGCGGCAGGCCTCGGCGAACACCCTGGGGCTGAACCCGATCATCGGCATCCGCCGCAAGGACCTGCTGAGCTCGGCGCGTACCGTGCTGCGCCAGGCCGTGCGCCAGCCCCTGCTGAGCGCCAAGCACGTGGCGCATTTCGGCCTGGAGTTGAAGAACGTGCTGCTGGGCAAGTCCAGCCTGCAGCCTGCCGGCGACGACCGCCGCTTCAGCGACCCGGCCTGGACCAACAATCCCCTGTACCGCCGCTACCTGCAGACCTACCTGGCCTGGCGCAAGGAGCTGCACGACTGGATCGGCAACAGCGACCTGCCGCCCCAGGACATCAGCCGAGGCCAGTTCGTCATCAACCTGATGACCGAGGCCATGGCACCGACCAACACCCTGTCCAACCCCGCTGCGGTCAAGCGCTTCTTCGAGACCGGCGGCAAGAGCCTGCTCGATGGCCTGTCCAACCTGGCCAAGGACCTGGTCAACAACGGCGGCATGCCGAGCCAGGTGAACATGGATGCCTTCGAGGTCGGCAAGAACCTTGGCACCAGCGAAGGCGCCGTGGTGTACCGCAACGACGTGCTGGAGCTGATCCAGTACCGGCCGATCACCGAGCAGGTGCATGCGCGGCCGTTGCTGGTGGTGCCGCCGCAGATCAACAAGTTCTATGTCTTCGACCTGAGCCCGGAGAAGAGCCTCACGCGCTTCTGCCTGCGCTCCAGCCAGCAGACCTTCATGATCAGCTGGCGCAACCCGACCAAGGCCCAGCGCGAGTGGGGCCTGTCGACCTACATCGACGCGCTCAAGGAAGCGGTCGATGCGGTGCTGGCAATTACCGGCAGCAACGACCTGAACATCCTCGGCGCCTGCTCCGGCGGCATCACCTGCACCGCGCTGGTCGGCCACTACGCGGCTATCGGCGAGAACAAGGTCAATGCCCTGACCCTGCTGGTGAGCGTACTCGACACCACCATCGACAACGAAGTCGCGCTGTTCGTCGACGAGCAGACCCTGGAAGCGGCCAAGCGCCATTCCTACCAGGCCGGCGTGCTCGAAGGCAGCGACATGGCCAAGGTCTTCGCCTGGATGCGGCCCAACGACCTGATCTGGAACTACTGGGTGAACAACTACCTGCTGGGCAACGAGCCGCCGGTGTTCGATATTCTGTTCTGGAACAACGACACCACGCGCCTGCCCGCCGCGTTCCACGGCGACCTGATCGAGATGTTCAAGAGCAACCCGCTGACCCGCGCCAACGCGCTGGAAGTGTGCGGCACCGCGATCGACCTGAAGCAGGTGCAATGCGATATCTATAGCGTGGCCGGGAGCAACGACCATATCACTCCATGGCCATCGTGCTATCGCTCGGCGCACCTGTTCGGCGGCAAGATCGAGTTCGTGCTGTCCAACAGCGGGCACATCCAGAGCATCCTCAATCCACCGGGCAACCCCAAGGCTCGCTTCATGACCGGCGTCGACCGCCCAGGAGATCCGTTGGCCTGGCAGGAGAACGCGGTCAAGCACGTCGACTCCTGGTGGCTGCACTGGCAGACCTGGCTGGGCGAGCGCGCTGGCGAACTGAAAAAAGCCCCCACGCGCCTGGGTAACAGGGCCTATACCGCTGCCGAGGCAGCGCCAGGGACCTACGTCCACGAACGTTGAGCGGTACCATCGTGGTGCCCTCGGGCACCACGGCGCTTTACCTAACACAGAGTCACATGCATGCCGCAACCCTATGTATTCAGGACCGTCGAGCTGGATGACCAATCCATTCGCACCGCTGTCCGCCCTGGCAAGCCACACCTGACGCCGCTGCTGATCTTCAACGGCATCGGCGCCAACCTGGAGTTGGTGTTCCCCTTCATCGAGGCGCTGGACCCGGACCTGGAGGTCATCGCCTTCGACGTGCCGGGCGTCGGCGGCTCATCCACCCCACGCCATCCCTATCGCTTTCCCGGCCTGGCCAAGCTCACCGCACGCATGCTCGACTACCTCGACTATGGCCAGGTCGATGTCGTGGGGGTGTCCTGGGGCGGAGCGCTGGCCCAGCAATTCGCCCACGACTATCCCGAACGCTGCAAGAAACTGGTGCTGGCAGCCACCGCTGCCGGTGCGTTCATGGTGCCGGGCAAGCCCAAGGTGCTGTGGATGATGGCCAGCCCGCGGCGCTACGTTCAGCCCTCCCATGTGATCCGCATCGCGCCGCTGATCTACGGCGGCGCCTTTCGACGCGACCCGGACCTGGCCCTGCACCATGCGGCCAAGGTCCGCTCGGGCGGCAAGATGGGCTACTACTGGCAGCTGTTCGCAGGCCTGGGCTGGACCAGCATCCACTGGCTGCACAAGATCCATCAGCCAACCCTGATACTCGCTGGCGACGACGACCCGCTGATCCCACTGATCAACATGCGCCTGCTGGCCTGGCGAATTCCCAATGCCCAGCTACATATTATCGACGACGGCCATTTGTTCCTGATCACCCGCGCCGAGGCCGTCGCACCGATCATCATGAAGTTCCTCCAGCAAGAACGTCAGCGCGCGGTGATGCACCCGCGCCCTGCTTCCGGTGGGTAGGCCCGCAAGCAGAACGGGGAAGACGAAGGAGTGTTGCCATGAAAGACAAACCGGCCAAAGGAACGCCAACGCTTCCCGCCATCCAGATGAACGTGCACAACGCCATGGTCGGCCTGCGCGGCCGTGACCTGCTGTCGACCTTGCGCCACGTGGGTCGCCACGGGCTGCGCAACCCGCTGCACACCGCGCGCCACCTGCTCGCCCTGGGTGGCCAGCTGGGCAAGGTGATGCTCGGTGACACACCGCTGCAGCCCAACCCTCGCGACGCCCGTTTCAGCGACCCGACCTGGACGCAGAACCCCTTCTACCGCCGCAGTCTGCAGGCCTACCTCGCCTGGCAGCGCCAGACCCGCCTGTGGATCGAGGAAAGCCAGCTCGACGCCGACGATCGAGCCCGGGTGCACTTTCTCTTCAACCTGCTCAACGACGCCCTGGCGCCCAGCAACTCGCTGCTCAATCCCCTGGCGGTCAAGGAACTGTTCAATACCGGCGGCCAGAGCCTGGTACGCGGCGTGGCCCAGTTGATCGACGACCTGCGCCACAACGACGGCCTGCCACGCCAGGTCGACGAGCGCGCCTTCGAGGTGGGCGGCAACCTCGCTGCCACGCCGGGGGCGGTGGTGTACCGCAACGAACTGCTCGAGCTGATCCAGTACCTGCCGATGAGCGAGAAGCAGCACGCCCGGCCGCTGCTGGTGATACCGCCGCAGATCAACAAGTTTTACATCTTCGACCTGAGCTCGACCAACAGCTTCGTCCAGTACATGCTCAAGAACGGCCTGCAGGTGTTCATGGTGAGCTGGCGCAACCCGGAGCCGCGCCACCGCGAATGGGGGCTGTCGAGCTACGTCGAGGCCCTCGAGCAGGCCCTCAACGCCTGCCGCAGCATCAGTGGCAACCGCGATCCCAACCTGATGGGCGCCTGCGCCGGTGGCCTGACCATGGCCGCGCTGCAGGGGCACCTGCAAGCCAAGCACCAGTTGCGCCGGGTACGCAGTGCCACCTACCTGGTCAGCTTGCTCGACAGCCAGTTCGAGAGCCCCGCCAGCCTGTTCGCCGACGAGCAGACCGTCGAGGCGGCCAAGCGCCGCTCCTACCAACGCGGGGTGCTCGATGGCGCCGAGGTGGCGCGGATCTTCGCCTGGATGCGGCCCAACGACCTGATCTGGCACTACTGGGTCAACAACTACCTGCTCGGCAAGACGCCGCCGGCCTTCGACATCCTCTACTGGAACGCCGACAACACCCGCCTGCCCGCTGCCCTGCATGGCGACCTGCTGGACTTCTTCAAGCACAACCCATTGACCCACGCCGCAGGCCTGGAAGTGTGCGGCACGCCCATCGACCTGGGCCAGGTCACCCTGGACAGCTTCACCGTGGCTGGCAGCAACGACCACATCACCCCGTGGGACGCGGTGTATCGCTCGGCCTTGTTGCTCGGCGGCGAACGGCGCTTCGTGCTGGCCAACAGCGGGCACATCCAGAGCATCATCAATCCGCCGGGCAACCCCAAGGCCTATTACCTCGACAACGCCAAACTGCCGAGCGATCCCCGCGCCTGGTTCCACGATGCCGTACGCCGCGAGGGCAGTTGGTGGCCACTGTGGCTGGAATGGATCACGGCACGCTCCGGCGCGCTCAAGGCGCCGCGCACCGAACTGGGCAACGCGGCCTACCCGACGCTAGGCCCGGCGCCTGGCAGCTACGTACGCGCGCGATGAGCAACGCACACGGATGAAGACCCGCGACCGAATCCTCGACTGCGCCCTGCAGCTGTTCAACCAGCAGGGCGAACCCAACATCTCGACCCTGGAGATCGCCAACGAGCTGGGCATCAGCCCCGGCAACCTGTACTACCACTTCCACGGCAAAGAGCCGCTGGTGCTGGGCCTGTTCGAGCGCTTCGAGGAGGCGCTGCTACCCCTGCTCGATCCGCCGCTGGAGGTGCGCCTGGATGCCGAGGATTACTGGCTGCTCCTGCACCTGATCGTCGAGCGCATGGCGCAGTACCGGTTTCTCTTCCAGGACCTGTCCAACCTGACCGGGCGCCTGCCCAAGCTGGCGCGGGGCATGCGCAACCTGATCAACGCCCTCAAGCGTACGCTCGCGGCGCTGCTGGCCAGCCTCAAGGGCCAGGGGCAGGTGGTCAGCGAGACCCAGGCGTTGGGGCAGTTGGTGGAACAGATCAGCCTGACGCTGCTGTTCTCACTGGACTACCAGCGCGTGCTGGGGCGTGAGGGAGATGTGGGGATCGTGGTGTACCAGGTGATGATGCTGGTGGCGCCGCATCTGCAGGCACCGGCGCGGGAGGCGGCGGAGCAGTTGGCGCAGCGGTATCTGGAGGGGTAGGTCTGCGACTTCGCGGTGCGCCCTTCGCGGGCAAGCCCGCTCCCACAGGTACACCACCGCCCCAGAGAACGGTGGAGTACCTGTGGGAGCGGCCTTGCCCCGCGAAAGGCCCGACGCGATATCAGGCCTGGGTAGCAGCGCTTTCTCCCACAGTTACACCACCATTCTCTGGGCTGGCGGAATACCTGTGGGAGCGGGCTTGCCCCGCGAAGGGCCCAACGCGATATCAGACCTGGGTAGCAGCGCTTTCTCCCACAGTTACACCACCATTCTCTGGGCTGGCGGAATACCTGTGGGAGCGGGCTTGCCCCGCGAAGGGCCCAACGCAATATCAGACCTGGGTAGCAGCGCTTTCTCCCACAGGTACACCACCGTTCTCTGGGCTGGTGGAGTACCTGTGGGAGCGGGCTTGCCCCGCGAAAGGCCCGACGCGATATCAGGCCTGGGTAGCAGCGCTTTCTGGCGCTGCGCTTGGCGCAGGTGCCGCACTGGCGACCGGCGCGGCGCTGGCCGCAGGTGCCGCCGGTTTCGCCGCAACTGGCTTGGCCGGCGCTTTTTTCACCGCAGGTTTCTTCGCCGCAGCTGGCTTGGCCGCCGGCTTGGCTGCCGCTTTAGCCGCTGGCTTGGCAGCAGCAGGCTTGGCCACAGGTTTCGCCGCTGCAGTCTTCGCCGCAGGTTTTGCCGCAGCCGTCTTCGCAGCCGGCTTCGCCGCAGCGCTTTTCGCCACAGGCTTGGCCGCAGCCGCTTTAGCCGCAGGCTTGGCCGCCGCCTTGGCCAGTGGCTTGGCCGCAGCCTTGCCGCCCGTCGGCTTGGCCGCAGCCGAACGCGACGAAATCGGCGTCACCGAGGCGCCGGTCAGCTTCTCGATCTGCTTGGTCAGGCTGTCGACCTGCTGGTGCAGGGCCTTGATCTCGTTGCGGCTCGGCACGCCCAGGCGCGAGATGGCGCTGTTCAGGCGCTTGTCGAAGGCTTCCTCGAGTTCGCTCCACTTGCCCAGTGCGCGGTCCTTGACGCCCGATACCCGCGAGGTGGTGGAAGCCTTGGCGCCTTCGGTCACGTCTTCGGCAGTTTTCTTCGCCTGCTTCTCGGCTTTCTCGCCGTCCTTCACCAGGGAGTCGAACAACTTCGAACCGTCCTGGTCGATCTTCGAATAGATACCCAGCCCCGCCAGCCAGATCTTGCGGGAGTACTTCTCGATCCCGCCGACCCAGGAGCTGCCTTCTTTATCGGTGTTCTTCTTGCCAGCCATCCTGCTCTCCTTATGGTTTGTGCGCGACGCGCTCGAGCAGCTCATGCAGCTGTTCAAGCTTGATGGACAACGCCTCAACGTCATGTTTAGACGGAATGCCGAGGCGATTCAAGGCGCGACCGACCCGTGCGTCGAACGCCCGCTCGATCTTGTCGAGCTGCAGCTCCACACGGCCAGGCACGCGGCTGATTTCATCGGTGGCTTCGTCGATCTGGTGATTGGCCGCGCCGAGCGCCTTGTCGACGCGTTTCTTGCCGCGCTTCTCGACACCTTCACCGGCCTTGACCAGTTCCTTGAAGTAATCGGAGCCTTCCTGGCCAACCCGCGCGTATGCGCCGATGCCCGCCAGCCAGATCTTGCGCGCGTAGCCGCGCACCTCGCCCAGGGTGCCTGTGGCGTCGTCCTTTTTCTTCACGTTCACGTTGGCCATGCTCATTGCCTCTTGCTCGTTCAGGGAGGGAGGATGCACCCGGGAAAGTCGGGCCTGAGCATAAGGTAGGGACGGAATTTAGAATCTTCACCCTAAGGTGCAGCGGTCACGCCAGGGCTTTGTCCAGCGCGCGCTCGATTTCGCTCTTGATGCTGCTGCCCATGATCGACAGCATCATGCCCAGCTTGAGGTCGACGCGGATGCTGTCGTCGAAGATGTGCACGCTGCCGCTGGCACCGCTGCGCGCCACATCGACGCGGTCGCCGTTCCAGGTGGCCTTGAGGTCGTATTCACGGGCCAGCTTGTCCACCAATGCCTCGGCCTTGGCGCGGGCGGCGTCGCGGCCAAGGGAATGTTTGCGTTCGACGCTGATCTGAGTCATGGGGGCGGTCCTGTACTGAAAAGACAATGGGCCCATTATGCCCGTGCCCAGCGGGCGGTACACCCCGCCAAGACAAATCCGCCGGTTCACCCTAGAATGGCGGATAATTTTTTCCGGTGAAGCGATATGAACGACCAGCGCAAAGGCGAACACGCCGAACCCACCACCCATTTCGGCTACCAGGACGTGCCGGAAAGCCAGAAGGCGAAGAAAGTCGCCGAGGTTTTCCACTCCGTGGCCGCCAAGTACGACCTCATGAACGATGTGCTGTCCGGCGGCATGCACCGCCTGTGGAAGCGCTTCACCATCGAGCTGTCGGGCGTGCGCAGCGGTAGCCGCGTACTGGACATCGCCGGCGGCACCGGCGACCTGGCGGCCAAGTTCTCGCGCCTGGTCGGCCCTACCGGGCAAGTCGTGCTCGCCGACATCAACGACTCGATGCTCAAGGTCGGCCGTGACCGCCTGCTCGACCGCGGCGTGGCCGGCAACATCGAATTCGTCCAGGCCGACGCCGAGAAGCTGCCGTTCCCGGACAACCACTTCGACTGCGTGACCATCGCCTTCGGCCTGCGCAACGTCACCCACAAGGACCAAGCCATCCGCTCGATGCTGCGGGTGCTCAAGCCGGGCGGTCGCCTGCTGGTGCTGGAGTTCTCCAAGCCGACCAACAAGCTGATGGCCAAGGCCTACGACGCCTATTCGTTCGCCTTCATGCCGCTGGCCGGCAAGCTGATCACCAACGACTCGGAAAGCTACCGTTACCTGGCCGAGTCGATCCGCATGCACCCCGACCAGGAAACCCTAAAGGCCATGATGGTCGACGCCGGCTTCGACCGCGTGACCTACCACAACATGACCAGCGGCATCGTCGCCGTGCACCGGGGAATCAAACCCTGATGCTCCTGGCCGGGCTGCTCGCCAGCGTCGAGCATGGCCTGAACCGGGTCCTGCGCATGGACAGCACCGCCCTGCCGCGGCTGGCCGCGCTGGAAGGCAAGGTCATCGAGATCGACTGCCGCCAACCGGCCCTGCAGGTGTTCATCCTGCCCGATGAAGACGGCCTGATGCTCGCGGCCCACTGGGAGGGCGAGGTCCATTGCAGCCTCAGCGCCCCTGCTGGCAGCCTGGTGCAGTTGGCCGTGGCCAAGGACAAGACCGCCGTCCTGCACAGCCCGCAGGTCGAACTGCATGGCGACAGCGCCGTGCTGCTCGACCTGTTCGGCGTGCTGCAGGACCTGGAGCTGGACTGGGAACACGAACTGCAACGCTGGCTCGGCCCGGTCGCCACTGCGCTGCTGGCCGGCCACGTGCGCCTGCGCGCGCGCTGGACCCGCCAGGGCCTGGCGCGCTTCAGCCAGAACCTCTCCGAGTACCTGGCCGAAGAGTCCCGCACCCTGGTCGGAAAACGCGAAAGCGAAGCCGCCTTCAGCGAACTCGATGCCCTCAAGCTCGATATAGAACGCCTCGAGGCGCGCCTGCAGCGCCTCTCCCGCCACCTTGATACCAGCGATAACGCATGAAGCTGCTCGCCGTCCGCCGTCTCTTTCGCATCCAGCGCGTGGTGATTCGCTACCGTCTCGATGACCTGTTGTTCGACCTGCCCCTGCCCTGGTGGCTGATGAGCCTGCGCCTGCTGATGCCCTGGCGCTGGCTGCCACGCAAGGCCTGCGAGCTGAGCCGCGGCGCACGCCTGCGCCTGGCCCTGCAGGACCTGGGGCCGATCTTCATCAAGTTCGGCCAGTTGCTGTCCACCCGCCGCGACCTCTTGCCCAACGATATCGCCGATGAGCTGATGCTGCTGCAGGACCGCGTACCGCCGTTCGACCCCAAGCAGGCCGTGGCGTTGATCGAGGCGCAACTGGGCGCAACGGTTTCGCAGGTGTTCAGCCGCTTCGATGTCGAGCCGCTGGCCTCGGCGTCGGTGGCCCAGGTACATGCCGCACGCCTGAAAAGCGGCGAAGAGGTGGTGGTCAAGGTCGTGCGTCCGGGCCTCAAGCCGGTCATCGCCCAGGACCTGGCCTGGCTGTTCCTCATCGCCAAGGCCGCCGAGCGCGCCTCGGCCGATGCCCGTCGCCTGCACCCGGTGGAAATCGTCGGCGACTACGAGAAAACCATCTACGACGAGCTCGACCTGTTGCGCGAGGCGGCCAACGCCAGCCAGTTGCGACGCAACTTCGAAGGCTCGGAGCTGATGTACGTGCCCCAGGTCTACTGGGACCTGTGCCGGCCCAAGGTCCTGGTGATGGAGCGCATCTACGGCGTGCCGGTCACCGACATGGCGACCCTGGCCGACCAGCGCACCGACATGAAGCTGCTGGCCGAGCGTGGCGTCGAGGTGTTCTTCACCCAGGTGTTCCGCGACAGCTTCTTCCATGCCGACATGCACCCGGGCAACATCTTCGTCAGCACGGTCAAGCCGTGGAGCCCGCAGTACATCGCCATCGACTGTGGCATCGTCGGCAGCCTCACCGCCGAAGACCAGGACTACCTGGCGCGCAACCTTATCGCCTTCTTCAAGCGCGACTACCGCCGCGTCGCCCAGCTGCACATCGACTCGGGCTGGGTGCCGGCGCAGACCAAGGTCAACGAATTCGAGGCGGCGATCCGCACCGTGTGCGAGCCCATCTTCGAGAAACCGCTCAAGGACATTTCCTTCGGCCAGGTCCTGATGCGCCTGTTCCAGACTGCCCGGCGCTTCAACATGGAAGTCCAGCCGCAGCTGGTGCTGCTGCAAAAGACCTTGCTCAACATCGAAGGCCTCGGTCGCCAGCTGTATCCCGACCTGGACCTGTGGAGCACCGCCAAGCCCTACCTGGAACGCTGGATGCGCGAGCGCATGAGCCCCAAGGCGGTGATCGGCAACCTGTACAGCCAGGCCGAGCAGCTGCCGCACCTGGCCGACATGACCCGCGACCTGCTCGAGCGTATGTCGCAACCCCATTTGCATGACCCACAACTGCCGGAACGCCGCCGTCAGGGCGACCGTTGGGCACTGCGCCTGCTCGGTGCCGGCCTGCTCGGTGGCGGCGCGGTGCTGGCCGCAGGCGCCGCAGAAGCCGCCAGCCTGGCCGCGCCCGCCGCATGGCCGGCCTGGCTGATGCTGGCCGCAGGCCTCTACCTGATCGTACGCCAATAGCCAGCAACGTCGCTGGCTGGCACACTAGCGCAAAGGGCCCGGTACGGGAGCGGGCCTGTTTTGGAGTCGACGATGAAAGACTGGCTGGACGAGATCAAGTGGAACAGCGACGGCCTGGTACCGGCCATCGCCCAGGACCACAAGACCGGACGCGTGCTGATGATGGCCTGGATGAACCGCGAATCGCTGGCCCTGACCGCCGCCGAACAGCGCGCCATCTACTGGTCGCGCTCGCGTGGCAAGCTGTGGCGCAAGGGCGAGGAGTCGGGCCATGTGCAGAAGCTGCACGAGATGCGCCTGGACTGCGATGCCGACGTGATCATCCTGATGGTCGAGCAACTGGGTCATATCGCCTGCCATACCGGCCGCGAGAGCTGCTTCTATCGCGTCTACGAGAACGGCCAGTGGAACACCGTCGACCCGGTCCTGAAGGACCCGCACGCCATCTACAATGCAGGACACTGACATGAGCGACACCCTCGCCCGCCTGGCCGAAGTGCTGGAGCAACGCAAGCACGCGGCCCCCGACAGTTCCTATGTGGCCAGCCTGTACCACAAGGGCCTGAACAAGATTCTGGAAAAGCTCGGCGAGGAATCCGTCGAGACCATCATCGCTGCCAAGGACGCCGCCATCAGCAACGATTGCAGCGACGTCATCTACGAAACCGCCGACCTGTGGTTTCATAGCCTGGTGATGCTCAGCGCGCTGGGCCAGCACCCACAAGCCGTACTCGATGAGCTGGAGCGGCGCTTCGGCCTGTCGGGGCACGATGAAAAAGCCGCCCGGCAACCGTCGGCCTGACCCCACAAGCATTCTAGGAGAGCACCATGGGTATTTTTGACTGGAAACACTGGATCGTCCTGCTGATCGTGGTCGTGCTGGTATTCGGCACCAAGAAGCTGAAGAACCTCGGCGGCGACCTGGGCGAGTCGATCAAGGGCTTCCGCAAGGCTATGAGCGACGAAGAGAACAAACCCGCCGAGCCAACCCCGCCACCGGCCCAGCCGGTACCTCCGGTGCAGGCGGCTCAGCAGCAGAGCGCCCCGCAGAACCAGGGCCACACCATCGAAGGCCAGGCCCAGCCGGTCCAAGAGCCACAGCGGAAAGACTGACCCATGTTCGGCATCAGCTTCAGCGAGCTGCTGCTCGTCGGCCTGGTCGCACTGCTCGTGCTCGGTCCCGAGCGCCTGCCTGGCGCCGCGCGCACCGCAGGGCTGTGGATCGGCCGGCTCAAGCGCAGCTTCAACGCCATCAAGACCGAAGTCGAGCGTGAAATCGGCGCCGACGATATTCGCCGTCAGTTGCACAACGAGCACATCCTGCAGATGGAACAGGAAGCCAAGCGCATCCTCAACCCGCAGACGCCGCCTGCCCAGGAACCCGCTGCCAGCGCCAGCGAGCCGCCTGCTCCGGTAGCTCCGGTAGCCCCGGCCAGCGTCCCTGAGCAGCCAGAACAGCCCCAACCGCCGCGAGCCCCATGAGCGAAATCCCGGACCACGACCAGCCCATGCCGCTGGTCTCGCACCTGACCGAACTGCGCACTCGCCTGCTGCGTTGCGTCGCTGCCATCTTCCTGATCTTCATCGGGCTGTTCTCCTTCGCCCAGCAGATCTACACCCTGGTGTCGGCGCCCCTGCGCGAGCACTTGCCGGCCAATGCGACGATGATCGCCACCGACGTGGCTTCGCCGTTCCTGACGCCGTTCAAGCTGACCATGATCGTTTCGCTGTTCCTGGCGATTCCCTTCATTCTGCAGCAGATCTGGGGCTTCATCGCGCCCGGCCTGTACCGCCATGAAAAACGCATCGCCATACCGCTGCTGATATCGAGCATCTTCCTGTTCTACGCCGGCATGGCCTTCGCCTATTTCCTGGTATTCCCGCTGATGTTCAAGTTCTTCGCCGCTGCCACGCCGGATGGCGTGACGATGGCGACCGACATCGCCAACTACCTCGACTTCGTCATGACGCTGTTCTTCGCCTTCGGCGTGGCCTTCGAGATCCCGGTGGCGGTGGTGCTGCTGGTGTGGATCGGCGTGGTCGACGTGAAGTACCTGAAGAAGATCCGCCCGTACGTGATCATCGGTTGCTTCGTGGTCGGCATGATCCTCACGCCGCCCGATATCTTCTCGCAGACCCTGCTCGCCGTGCCGATGTGGCTGCTGTTCGAGGTCGGCGTGCTGTGTGGCAGCCTGATCCGCAAACGCGGCCACGAAGAGCAGCCGGCCGACGACCACAACGACCAGCCGCCAGCGACCCAACCGTGAACCTGCTGTTGCTCGAGGAGGCCGACTTCGTCTCGGCCGACCATGTCGTGCTGGCGGACCGGCGCTTTACCCACATGCAGGAAATCCACGGCGTGGCGGTGGGCGATACCCTGCGCGTCGGCCGTATCGGAGGGTTGATCGGCCAGGCCACGGTGATGCGCCTGGAGCGCCACGAGGCCGAACTGCAAGTGGCCTTCGACCAGCCGCCACCGGCCAAGCTGCCGCTGACCCTGGTGCTGGCCGTGCCTCGGCCGAAGATGCTGCGCCGGCTGTTCCAGACCATCGCCACCCTGGGCGTGCCGCGGCTGATCCTGGTCAACAGCTACAAGGTCGAGAAGAGCTTTTGGCAGACGCCCTTCCTCACCCCTGAAAGCGTGCGCGAGAACCTCATCCTCGGCCTCGAGCAGGCACGCGACACGGTGGTGCCCGAGGTGATCATCGAGAAGCGCTTCAAGCCGTTCGTGGAGGATCGCCTGCCGGCCATCGCCCAAGGTACCCAGGGCCTGGTCGCCCACCCCGGCCCCTACCCGGCCTGCCCGCGAGCCGTGCAAGGCCCGGTAACCCTGGCGATCGGCCCGGAAGGCGGGTGGATTCCCTATGAAGTGGACCTGCTGGCCAAAGCCGGTCTGGCCCCTGTTCAGCTTGGCGATCGCATCCTTCGCGTAGAAACCGCGGTCACTGCCCTGCTCTCGCGGATTTTCTGACCGATCGGTTAGCTTCAAGCCATCAAGTTTCTCCAGCGTGGGCCGATGCCCTGGCAACACAACAACAATCGTGCTGCCACACGCCGGGGAGTCACCTATGTACCGATGGTTTGCCCAATCGCTGGGGAATGTAAGCGTCAACCGTAAATTGGGGCTGGGGTTCGGCCTGGTACTGCTGTTCACCCTGGTCATCACCGCCACAGGCTGGCGGGGCATGGACGGCATCATCGAGCGGGGCGACAAACTGGGCAACATCTCGGTGATCCACCAGCGCACCCTGGAACTGCGGATCGCGCGCCAGGCCTATGTGATCAAGCCCGACAGCACCACCACGGCGCAAATCGAGACAGCCCTGGACAACCTCGAGCAGCAGATCCAGCGCATGCAACCATTGATCGAAAAGCCCAGCGACCAGCAACGCCTGGCCCAGCAACTGGATGCCGCGCGCCAGTACCGACAGCTCTTCGCCGACTACCGCCAGGCCGCCGCCGGCAGTACCGCCGCCAGCCAAGCGCTGCAACGCATGGCAGACCTGGGTGGCAGGTTGCTCGAAACCAGCCAGGCCATGACCGTTTCCCAGACCAAGGTCCGCAACGCCGATGCGCGCCAGGCCAAGACCCTGCTCGGTGGTGCCACTGCCCTGGCATTGGCCCTGGGCCTGCTGGCCGCCTGGGCCATCACCCGGCAGATCATCATCCCCCTGCGCCAGACCCTCGCGACCGCCGAGCGCGTGGCCAGCGGCGACCTGCGCGAGTCCCCGCGAACCACCCGCCGCGATGAAATGGGCCAGTTACAAGCCAGCATGCAGCGCATGACCGAGAACCTGCGCGAACTGGTCGGCGGCATCGGCGACGGCGTCACGCAGATCGCCAGCGCCGCCGAGGAGCTATCGGCAGTGACCGAACAGACCAGCGCCGGGGTGAACAACCAGAAGGTCGAGACCGACCAGGTCGCCACTGCCATGAACCAGATGACCGCCACCGTGCACGAAGTCGCGCGCAACGCCGAACAGGCCTCGGAGGCGGCCCTGGTTGCCGATCAACAAGCCCGTGAAGGCGACCGCGTGGTCGGCGAGGCCGTGGCGCAGATCGAGCGCCTGGCGGGCGAGGTGGTGAATTCCAGTGAAGCGATGAACCAGCTCAAGGCCGAGAGCGACAAGATCGGCAGCGTGCTCGACGTGATCAAGTCGGTGGCCCAGCAGACCAACCTGCTGGCCCTCAACGCCGCTATCGAAGCTGCACGGGCCGGCGAGGCCGGACGTGGCTTTGCCGTGGTCGCCGACGAAGTGCGCAGCCTGGCCCAGCGCACCCAGCAGTCGACCGAGGAAATCGAGGAACTGATCGCCAGCCTGCAGGGCGGCACCCAGCGGGTGGCGAGCGTGATGCAGAACAGCCGCGAGCTGACCGACAGCAGCGTCGAGCTGACCCGGCGTGCCGGCGGCTCACTGGAAACCATCACCCGCACCGTGTCGGCGATCCAGGCAATGAACCAGCAGATCGCCACGGCCGCCGAGCAACAGAGCGCGGTAGCCGAGGAGATCAACCGGAGCGTGATGAACGTGCGGGACATTTCCGACCAGACGTCGGCGGCCAGTGAAGAGACGGCCAGTTCCAGCGTGGAACTGGCGCGTCTGGGGACGCACCTGCAGGGGCTGGTGGGGCGGTTCAAGCTCTGATCTGAAGAATAGGCAGCTTGTACCGGCCTGTTCGCGGCGGTTCGGCGCGAACAGGCCGGTACGGTTACAGCACCTGGCGCAGGAAGGCCTGGGCCCGCGGGTCCTGCGGGGCATCGAAGAACGCCGCTGGCGAGGCATCCTCGAGCAGCTTGCCGTGATCGAAGAACAGCACGCGATCGGCCACTTCTCGGGCAAAGCCCATCTCGTGGGTCACGCAGACCATGGTCATGCCTTCCTGGGCCAGGGTCTTCATCACGTCCAGCACCTCGCCGACCATTTCCGGGTCAAGCGCAGAGGTCGGCTCGTCGAACAGCATCACCTTGGGTTCCATGGCCAGCGCCCGGGCGATCGCCACGCGCTGCTGCTGGCCACCGGAAAGCCGCGAAGGATATTCGTTGGCCTTCTGCGCGATACCGACCTTTTCCAGCAGCGCCTGCGCCTTGGCCTCGCGCTCGGCCTTGCCGCGCTTGCGCACCACTTTCTGCGCCAGGCACAGGTTTTCCAGCACGGTCATGTGCGGGAACAGGTTGAAGTGCTGGAACACCATGCCGACTTCGCGGCGGTAGGCGTTGATGTCGGTCTTCGGGTCCTCCAGCTGCAGGCCGTTGATGGCCACATGGCCCTGGTCGAAATGCTCCAGGCCATTGAGGCAGCGCAGGAAGGTCGACTTGCCCGAGCCTGACGGGCCGAGCACTACCACCACTTCGCCCTTGGCGACCTGGGTGGTGACGTTGTCCACCGCGCGCACCACCTGCCCACGGGTATCGAAGACTTTCAGCAGGTCACGAACTTCAATCACTTTGCGCAAGCCTCCGCTCGAGCCGGCTGGCCAGGTGCGACAGCGGCAGGTTGATCAGCAGGTACAAGCCTGCCACGCAGAACCAGATCTCGAAGGTCGAGAACGAGGTGGTGATAGCCTCACGGCCGCTCTTGGTCAGTTCGGTGATGGCGATCACCGAGACCAGCGAGGTGTCCTTGACCAGGCTGATGAACTGCCCGGCCAACGGCGGCAGCACGCGCTTGAAGGCCTGGGGCAGGATCACGTGGCGCATCGACTGGGCGGCGTTAAGGCCCAGCGAGCGGGCCGCCTCGTTCTGTCCCTTGGCGATCGACTGCACACCAGCACGCACGATCTCGGCCACGTAAGCGCCGGTGAACAGCGCCAGCGCCGCCACCCCGGCGAACTCGCGGGACAGGTTGAGCACGGTGCCGATGAAGAAGTAGAAGATGAAGATCTGCACCAGCAGCGGCGTGCCGCGCACCAGTTCGACATACACCGTCGACAGATCGCGCAGGGTCGGGTTGTTGGACAGGCGGCACAAACCGGCTGCCAGGCCGATCAGCAGGCCCAGCGCCCCGGATACCACGGAAATCCACAAGGTCGTCCACAAGCCCCAGGCCAGCGGGCCGGCTGCCCAGTGGCGGGTCACGCCGACCTGGTCGCCCTCGGCGACGTCGTCGCCGCGGCTCAGTTGCAGGCTGTCCTTGGCCACGTCGAGCACCTGCTCATCGCCGTTTTCGTCCTTGAGCGTGACACGCGCGGCGTCACCGGAAACGACGATTTCCTGTACGGTCCCATTACCGGCCGCACGCTGCGCTTCTTCGGCCTTGTAGGCGAAATACTGCGGTACGCGGTTCCAGCGCCACTCGTAGGAAATCATCGAGGTGGCCAGGTACAGGCTGAACACCAGGCCCACCAGGACCAGCGCGGTCAGCGCATGCCAGGGCCACTGGGCTTTCTTGTGTTTGATCACGTGGGTACTTCCGTAAATGCGAACGCGCAGGGTTTACCTGCGCGTCGGGGTCAAAGCCTGGGCTTGTGGCCTGGGCCTTATTCCATTTCCTTCAGCCAGTCCTTGTTCTTGAACCACTTGTCGTGGATACGATCGTAGGTCCCGTCATGCTTGATCTGGTGCAGGAAGTTGTTGATGAAGTTGATGCTGTCGTAGTCGCCCTTCTTCAGGCCGAAGGCCAGCGGCTCGAAGGTGAATGGCTCGTCGAGGAACACCAGCTTGCCGGCGCCCATCTTCTCCACGGCCACCACGTTGTAGGGGGCATCGTAGACGAAAGCGTCGGCCTTGCCGTTGACCAGGTCCATCACCGCTTCCGGCTCGTTGTCGTAGCCGTGGTACTTGGCTTTGCTGATCAGCTTCTTGGTCACCATCTCGCCGGTGGTGCCGAGCTTGGAGGTGATGCGGTACTTCTCGTTGTTCAGGTCCTTGTACGACTTGATCTCGCCAGCCAGCTCCTTGCGGATCAGCAGGGTCTGGCCAACGACGATGAAGGGCTCGGAGAAGTTCAGGCGCAGGTTGCGCTCCTGGGTCAGGGTCATGCCGCTGCCGATCATGTCGAACTTGTCGGTCAGCAGGGCCGGAATGATGCCGTCATAGGCCGTGGACACCGCCTCGAACTTGACGCCCATGGACTTGGCCATGGCCTTGAGGATATCGACTTCGAAGCCGATGATCTCGCCACGCTTGTTGGTCATCTGGAACGGCATGTAGGTCGGGTCCATGCCGACGCGCAGGGTGCCGCGCTTGACCGCATCGTCGATGGCACCGGCCTGGGCCGCCGTAACCGCGACCAGGGCGGTCACGCCCACCAGCAGTCGCGAGAGGTATTTCTTGATCATCACCAGATCCCCTAGCAAAGAAAATTGCGAATTTTTTTGTAGGCACGGCTCTTTTGGGCTGTGCGCGATATCGGAGAGGGATGCTAACGCATGGCGGGCCTGGGACCTAGCGTTGGCGGGGACTTTGTTGGCCAAAATAGGCCTCTGGGCCCTAAAAAGCTTCGCCGGCAAGCCGGCTCCTACAGGTCCGGTGGTAATCCTGTAGGAGCCGGTTTGCCGGCGATTGGGCCACTCAGGTCAGGCGCCGACGAGCGCCGGCTGACCTTCGTTTTCCGGATGCAACGGCAGCAGCGGCGAATGCGGATCGCTGTCGATCGATGCCCGCCAGGCGTCGATCCAGGCCGAGTGATGCCCTGCCCACACCTGCTCGTGCAGACGCGACAAGGCCACCGGGTCGCTCAGCAGCGCCAGCCGGGTCGCCAGGTCCAGCCCTTGCGGGCCGACTTCCAGCGCCTTGGCCACGCGCTCGGCGCGCAAGGCCTCGATCGGCGCGGCCTGGCCGTGTCGTGCCGTGCCCATGGCGCAGGCAAGGGCGTTCTGCCGCGGGTCGACCACAGCACGCACGAAGCCGTCACGCAGGGCGTGCCAGCGGTTTTCGTGGGCATACTGGTCGGTGGCCAGCAGCTCCTGCGGGGTGGCGTACTCCTCGGGGATGAGGAACAGCTTCTCGTCCTTGGCCGCCAGGCCCAGGCGCACGCGGCTGGAAATCACCGAAACCGGGATCGACAGCAGCAGCGAGCCAACGATCGGCGCCAGCCACCATAGGAAGCTCGGGTTCAACCACGCGACCAGTCCGGCCCAGGCGAAGCCCAGCAGGGTCTGTGGGCCATGGCGACGCACCGCTTCGCTCCAGGGCGTCGAGTCGTCGTCGCGGCTCGGTGAGTTCCAGGTCGCCGCCCAGCCGAGGAACGCGGCCAGCACGAAGCGGGTGTGGAAGATCATCCGCACCGGCGCCAGCAGCATGGAGAACAGCATCTCCATCAGCATCGACAGGGTCACCTTGATGCGCCCGCCGAACTCCGTCGCGCCCTTGGCCCAGATCAGGATGACGCTGAGCAGTTTGGGCAGGAACAGCAGCACGATGGTGGTGGAGAACAGCGCCACGGCTTTCTCCGGATGCCACTGCGGCCACAACGGGTAGAGCTGGTAGGGCTCGATGAAGTACTGCGGCTCCATCAGCGTGTTGGTCGCCAGCAAGGCGGTCGACAGCACCAGGAACAGGAACCACAACGGCGCCGACAGGTACGACATCACCCCGGTAAGGAACACGGCGCGGTGCACCGGGTGCATGCCCTTGACCAGGAACAGGCGGAAGTTCATCAGGTTGCCGTGGCACCAGCGCCGGTCACGCTTGAGTTCGTCGAGCAGGTTGGGCGGCAGTTCTTCATAGCTGCCCGGCAGGTCGTAGGCGATCCACACGCCCCAGCCGGCGCGGCGCATGAGCGCGGCTTCGACGAAGTCGTGGGAAAGGATCGCGCCGGCGAATGCGCCCTTGCCTGGCAGCGGCGCGAGGGCGCAGTGCTCGATGAACGGCTTCATGCGAATGATCGCGTTGTGGCCCCAGTAGTGCGACTCGCCCAACTGCCAGAAGTGCAGGCCGGCGGTGAACAGCGGGCCGTACACGCGAGTGGCGAACTGCTGCATGCGCGCATAGAGGGTGTCCATGCCCGACGCTTTCGGCGCGGTCTGGATGATACCGGCTTCCGGGTTGGCCTCCATCAGGCGCACCAGGCCGCTCAGGCATTCGCCACTCATGACGCTGTCGGCGTCGAGCACGACCATGTACTTGTACTCGCCACCCCAGCGACGGCAGAAGTCGTCGAGGTTGCCGCTCTTGCGCTTCACCCGGCGCCGGCGACGGCGGTAGAAGATGCGGCCGAAGCCCTTGGTCTCGCGGCACACGTCCAGCCAGGCCTGTTGCTCGGCCACGGCGATGTCGGTGTCGTTGGTGTCGCTGAGCACGAAGAAGTCGAAACGGTCGAGGTTGCCGCTGGCAGCCACCGACTCGAACGTTGCCCGCAGGCCGGCGAACACCCGCGGCACGTCTTCGTTGCAGATCGGCATCACCAGCGCGGTGCGCGCCTCGGGTGCGATCGGCTCGTTGCCCGCGCTGCTGCCGGAAATCCGGTACTTGTCGCGCCCGGTGAGCAACTCGAGAAAGCCCATCAAGGCGGTCCAGAAGCCCGCCGAAACCCAGCAGAAGAGGATGCCGAAGAGGATCAGGATGGACGTCTGCAAGGCGTACGGCCAGACCTGCACCACGGTGTCCCAGACCGACTGGCTGAGAATCTCGTCGAGGTCGACGAACGACCAGCCCTGGTACGGCAGGATGCCCTTCATGTACCAGCCGGCGACGATGGTCTGGCCGATCATCAGGGTCAGCAGGATGTAGCGGCGGATCGAACCGACCGTGCGCCAGCGCGCCGGCGGCAGCTCGCGCTTGGGCGGCTGCGGGGCGTTGGTGCGGCCGGTCATGCGGCGCCACATGCGGATCAGGATATTGGTGCGCCAGGGCTCCGGGACCACCCGGGTACGCTGGATCGGCGGCGCGATCTTCAGGCACAGCCGGCCGTTGCCGTCGACGCCGAGCATTTCGGCGTCTTCCAGCTCGGCGGCACTGCCCACGGTCAGGCGCGCACCGACCGAGGCCTGCACGGCCTCGGCGGGGGCGGCAGCCGGGTTGGCCGCCAGGCGTTGGTGCAGCTCACCGAACGAGGTGCAGCTGGCGAGTTCCGCGCGCTGCTGATCGCTCAGTGGGAGGTGGGCCAGGTATTCGCCAAGCGATTCCGGCCTTGCGCTTGAGTTACTCATCGGCAGGCAACTGATAGCTCCAGGTCTCGGTCAGCACCTGTTCGGTGGTGGCCGGGGTCCCGTTGGTGGACGCCGCGTCGGCGGCAGGTTGTTCAGCCTTGGCGGTGGCGTCCGCCTTGGCGGCCTTGTCGGCCTTGGCATGCTTGGCAGCGGCCTTGTCCTGCTTGGCGTCCTGGGCAGCCTTGGGCGCCTCGACCGGCACGTCACGCACCAGCGCGGCACGCATTTCGGTCGACTTGTTGGCTTCCTTGAGCTTCAACCGCAGGGTCAGGCGCCAGCCCTTGGTCTCCGGGTTGTAGCGCAGGTTGTTCTCGACCACCTCGGCATTGTCGTCGGTGCTGATCTGGCTGCGCACCGGGGTATCTTCCGGCAGGGCGGCGAGCGCGGGGCCGGCGAAGTCGACCAGGAAGGCCACGCTGCCGTCGGGCTGGCGAATCAGGTTGGACTGCTTGACGTCGCCAGTGGAGCGCAGGGTCTGCTTGACCCAGCCCAGGTCCGGCGCCTGGAACTTCGGCTCGTCGATGGTCCAGTGCAGGCGGTAGGCGTACTCGATCGGCTGGCCGGGCTCAGGCAGTTTTTCCGGGCTCCAGAAGGCAACGATGTTGTCGTTGGTCTCGTCGGCGGTCGGGATCTCGACCAGGTCGACGGTGCCCTTGCCCCAGTCGCCCTTAGGCTCGATCCAGGCGCTCGGGCGCTTCTGGTAGTTGTCGTCGAGGTCTTCATAGTCGCTGAAGGCGCGCTGGCGCTGCATCAGGCCGAAACCACGCGGGTTCTCGACGCTGAAGTTGCTCACGGCCAGGTGTTTCGGGTTGTTCAGCGGGCGCCACAGCCACTCGCCGTTGCCGGCATGGATCGACAGGCCTTCGGAGTCGTGCAGGGCCGGACGGTAGTTCATGACCTTGGACGGCTGGTTGGGGCCGAACAGGTACATGCTGGTCAGCGGGGCGATGCCCAGGCGGCTGACGTGGTCACGCAGGAATACGCGCGACTGCACATCGACCACGGTGTCGTTGCCCGGACGCAGGATCAGCTTGTAGGCGCCGGTGGAACGCGGCGAGTCGAGCAGGGCGTAGATCACCAGGTGCTTGTCGGCCGGCTTGGGCTTCTCGACCCAGAACTCGGTGAAGCGCGGGAATTCCTCGCCCGACGGCAGCGCGGTGTCGATGGCCAGGCCACGGGCCGACAGGCCGTACACGTGGCCCTTGCCGACGACACGGAAATAGCTGGCGCCAAGCAGGGTCATGATCTCGTCCTGCTTGTCGGCCTTGTTGATCGGGTAGAGCACGCGGAACCCGGCGTAGCCGAGGTTCTTGGTGGTTTCCGGGTCGTGCGGCACGTCACCGAACTCGAAGCGGCTCGGGTCGTACTTGATTTCCTCCACCTTGGTGGCGGTGACCTCGTTGATCTTCACCGGGGTATCGAAGTGCATGCCCTGATGATAGAAGGAAAGCTTGAAGGGGGTCTTGTCCTTGGCCCACTCGGCTTTTTCCTGCAGGAAATGAATCTTCTGGTAGTCCGCGAACTTCATGTCGCGGAACACGGCCGGGAGATTGCTTTTCGGTGCCTCGTACTTCTGGCCGGCCAGATCCTTTGCCTTGGCTGCAACATCGTCAAGATTGAATGCCCACAGCTGACCCGCGCTCATCAGGCCGAACAGTGCCACACCGGCCATCAGCGCAGAGCGCAGGCGGGTGCCAGGGATTCTTGACGCTTTTTGGGGACTTACAATCACGAGCAACCCTCGCCGAAAACAGATCATGAAACCAACGGCCAGCTACCATTGCCGGGTTGGCGAGCACTGTTCGGACCCCGTGAGGGCGTAATGATTCCCCAAACGGATCCAGACAATGCTCGAGTCGGAGTGAAACGAACCTGCGGACGCAGGCTCATGTAGCGCGCGATTATCCAGCAGGTCGCGTTACAACGCATCAGGCTTGTACAACTATTTATCGTACAAAACCCCTTGTTTTCCTACAAACACGGGGTTTTTCGACCTCATATTTGTAACATAAATGTTACAGGGCCATCATTCACCAGGTGCACCTGCATGTCCGCGCCAAAGCGCCCGCATGCCACATCGGCATGCTGGCCCTGGGCTCGCTCCAGCAGATAATCGAACAGCTCGGCCCCCAAGGCGGGTGGCGCCGCTGTCGAGAAGCTCGGACGCATCCCACTGCGCGTGTCGGCTGCCAGGGTGAACTGCGACACCAGCAACAGGCCGCCCTGCACATCCTTGAGCGACAGGTTCATCTTGCCCTGTGGATCGCTGAACACCCGATAGTTGAGCAGCTTGTGCAAGAGCTTATCGGCATGCTCGCGGGTATCTCCAGGCTCCACCGCCACCAGCACCAGCAGGCCCTGGTCGATGGCGCCGACGATTTCCCCGCCCACCTCGACGCGTGCGCCACGCACGCGCTGCAGCAGGCCCTTCATGCTTCTTCCAAAGGCAGGTCGAGCAGGCGACGGGCCATCTGGTCGGCGGCGCGCACCAGGGCGTCGGTGATGCCGGGCTCGGAGGCCGCGTGACCGGCATCGCGGATGACCTTCAGCTCGCTGTTCGGCCAGGCCTGGTGCAGTGCCCAGGCGTTGTCCAGCGGGCAGATCACGTCATAGCGGCCATGCACGATGACCGCCGGCAGGTGGGCGATCTTGGGCATGTCGCGAATCAGCTGGTCAGGCTCGAGGAAGGCGTTGTTGGTGAAGTAGTGGCACTCGATACGGGCGATCGACAAGGCGCGTGCCGGTTCGGAGAAACGGTCGACCACCAGCGGGTTCGGGCGCAAGGTGGCGGTGCGCCCCTCCCAGGTCGACCAGGCCTTGGCCGCATGCATCTGGGCGATCTGGTCGTTGCCGGTGAGGCGCTTGTGGAAGGCCTTGACCAGGTCGCCGCGCTCCTCGGGCGGAATCGGCGCGATGTAGTCCTGCCAGTAGTCGGGGAACAGGCGGCTGGCGCCAGCCTGGTAGAACCACTCGATCTCCTGCGGCCGGCACAGGAAGATGCCGCGCAGGATCAGGCCATGCACCCGCTCCGGGTGCTTCTGGGCGTAGGCCAGCGCCAGGGTCGAGCCCCACGAGCCACCGAACAGCACCCACTTGTCGATGCCAAGCTGCTCGCGAATGCGCTCCATGTCCTCGACCAGGTGCCAGGTGGTGTTGTTCTCCAGGCTCGCATGGGGCGTGGAGCGGCCACAGCCGCGCTGGTCGAAGGTGATGATCCGGTACAGATTGGGGTCGAAGTAGCAACGGCTCTGGGCATCGCAACCGGCGCCTGGGCCGCCATGGATGAACAGCACCGGCAGACCTTCCGGCGAACCGCTTTCATCGACG
The DNA here is from genome assembly GCF_005080685.1 of Pseudomonas putida. Taxonomy (NCBI): domain Bacteria; kingdom Pseudomonadati; phylum Pseudomonadota; class Gammaproteobacteria; order Pseudomonadales; family Pseudomonadaceae; genus Pseudomonas; species Pseudomonas putida. The sequence goes on from NZ_CP039371.1 coordinate 6,070,709, forward strand.
TACAGTACATGCGGCGCTTCCACGGCCAGATCGTGCCGGGCGTAGGGTTTGATCTGCGGGTACAGGGTCTGCATTGCGCACTCCGTGTGGGGATTGATTCGGCCGTTGGCCATCATAAACCTGAATCGCCCATTTGAGCATGCCTTGTCGAATGCTCGCCTGAAAGCGTAGGCCGGCAGAAGCTTGACGTATCTAACGCGCGTCATCCAGACAGGTACTCCACGCTCCGCTCCTCTCAATAGCGGAGCCATCGTAGTGTCCACCTCCAACGCCAATACTCCTTATGCGCTGATCGAGCGAAAAATCCCCGACTGGATGAAGTCAGCGCCAAGCACGACCCACAAGGCCTTGCGCAAAGCAGTCGCCACCCCGTTGCCCTGGCTGGAAAAAGCGCTCCTGGAGCAACCGGAAATTGTCCTGCAACAGCGCTTTGATCATGTCCTTCACATTCAGGCCGAAGCCAGCCTCAAGGCACTGCTCAAGCCCCTCAAAAAGCCGGATGCCTTCGCCGCGCCGTTGTTGACCAAGGCTATCGAGAAGCGCTTTGGGCTCAAGCTCGATGTGCGGCGTACCTACCTGTTCAACGCGAAAAAGGCCGCAGCCTACAAACGCGCTGACGAGAGCGGACACGATGACTTCGTCGTCGCCAGCAGAGCCCTCAAACGAGCAACCCAATCCCTGCTGCATTGCGCCTTGCAAAACTTCGAAGCTTCCGAGGCCAAGGCTGGCGGGCTCGATGAGGAAGCAACGTTCAGATCGGTGGTGCTCGACAGCAATGTTTTCCGCCTCCATGTCCCTGAAGGCAAGCCGGTCGCGATACCGCCGGACGAGTTTGCCGCCCTCGCCCGTGAACTGGACCTGGGCGGCCAGTACCAGAACCTGCTCAGCGCATTGCGCACCCCCGTGCCTGCACAAGCAGGCGTGAGCGCCGCCGAGGACGATCCGCTGCTTACGCGACTGAAGGCGTCGGAGCACGCCAGCCTGCGCTCGCATGCGCATTTGGCGATGCTCCAAGGGCATGTCGATGCCGACATGTACGCAGCCCTGCTGCTCGTGCCGAAAATGGCCCATCCGCAATACCGGGGAACGTCGGTCTGCTGTAGCTTCCTCAAGCTCTGGGATATGGAGCTTACCGGAATCGTCGCCATTGGCCCGGACCGTGAAGTCTCCAGCAAACCCGTGCCGGTGGTGGTGTTCATTCCTGACGACCCGATATGCCCCCTGAAACAATACGAATCGACCGGCGCCTTTACCGCTGAACTGCGCGATCGGCTGCGCGATGCAAGCTATCTGTCGTTCTTCCAGCGGTTCGTTCCGGCGCGTCACCTGAATACCTTCTTGAGCAAGCTCGAAGACTGTCTGAACCCCAAGTCAGGATTCTTGCCGATCGGGTATCGACCTCGGGTGCCCGACCCCAATGCACGCCTGCCTCTGGGCGAAAGCGAGGTGCTGACGAAACTGCTCGTCCAGGTGGCCAGCCAAAAGATCGAACGCCTGCAAGACGATGCGCGGTTCCATGCAGTGCCCACTGCGCTGATTGACGACCGGGCATTCTGGGAGCGCCTGGAGTACTTTGCGCAAAAGACGATGCAGGCACTGAGTGTCGCCGCCTTCTTCGTTCCTGTCCTGGGCGAGGTCATGATGGGAGTCGCCGCGTTCGACCTGGCCCACGAGGTGTTCGAAGGCATCGACAGCTGGACCAAGGGGGAAACCGAGCAAGCCCTCGGCTACCTGTTCGATGTACTCGAAAACGTCGCGTTCATGGCGGCCCTGGGTGCCGCCGGGCATTCGACGGGTATGCCTGCCATCGAGCACACTCCGGTTGAAATGCCATCGTTCATCGAGGAACTGGACGCCATCGACATGCCCAATGGCGAGCCGCGCCTGTGGAAACCGGACCTCGAGCCCTTTGGCCATGACATCGTCCTGCCTGGCGACTTGCGGCCCAACGAGTTCGGCGTCTACGAGTACCAGGGCAAGACCTGGCTCACCGTGGAAGACCGGGCTTACTCGATCAGGCCGACGGAAACGCCCGACCTGTTCAAGATCGAGCACCCTACCGACCCCTCCCGCTATGAACCGACCGTCCGCCACAACGGCGCGGGTAACTGGCTGTATGAAACGGACCGCCCATTGCAATGGGAGGGCATCCAGTTGTTCCGCCGCAGCGGCCCGCACAACGTACATTTCAGTGATGAGGTCGCCAATCGCATCCTGCGCATCACCGATACCCACGAAGCGGTGCTGCGCCGAATAGTCAGCGAAGGCAAGCGCCTGCCAGGGCAATTGGAAGACACCCTGCAGCGCTTCTTCCTGGATGAGAAGGTCGCGCAACACCTCGCAGACGCTCCGTTCTCAGATAGAAGTTCACTGTTCCATCGACTGTACAGCGAACAGCAGCCACCGCAGAGCTTGCGCGACGAGATGATTCTCGAGGCGGGCCCTCGATTGCCTGCGGCCATCCGCCAGGAACTGCTGCGCGAGGCGACTGCCGCCGAGCTGCAAGCCCTCGACCAGAGAGTCATGCCACCTCGCCTGAAAGCGGAAATCGATGCCTACCTACCCAACGTGCGGTTGACCCGCGCCTATGAAAACCTGTTCATAAGCTCGGTACGCTCGCTCGATACCGACAAGCTGATCATGCATACCCTGGAGCGCCTGCCAGGCTGGCAGCAGCAGGTACGCATCGAGATCCACGACGGAGCGTTCGCCGGCCCTCTGCAGGACAGCATAGGGCCGACCGACGCCGCCATCACCCGATTCCTCAGCCGCGAGCCCGATGGCTATCGCCTGCAGCCGACCGACGGCGGCACCGGGGAAGGTGGGCGAACACTCTATTCCGCCATCGCCGAAGCCTTGCCCGCAGCGCAATTGACTGCTTTGGGGCTGACCACGGACAACGCCGCCGCTGGTTTGGAACAGCAAGTGCAACAGGCGCCCTTGATGCCGCGCAAAGCGTTACGCGAACTGCTGGGAATCCCTGCACGTCAACCAGGCTTCGTGCCCCCGATGCGCCTGGCCGATGGCAGGATCGGCTACCCGCTCAGCGGCCGCGGCGCCCTCGCCGGCTACATCCTTCGCGATACGCTGCTCGACATGATCCGCCTGCTGGGGATCGAAGAGCATTACCCACTTTCAGCCGAAAGCATACTGAGCCAGCTCGAAAGCACCGGCATGACCCGCCCGCAAATCTTCAGCCGCTTTCAGCAATTGCTGGAGGAGCGCCAGACCCTGGAGCTGGCGATGATCAACTGGGCCGCCGAGTCGGCATCGACGGTCGATCTACCGGCAAGGACATCGAGCCGCACGAACATCGGCAGGGCTATCTGGCGGCACTGGTTCAGCACCAGCCTACTCGAACTGGGTGGCATCGAGACGACATTCCACCTGAATCAGGCCAATCTGGCGGACTTTCCAAGCCAGCTACCTGGCTTCATCTACGAGCGCACCCGGAACCTGGATCTGCTCGACATGGGTCTGGATGCGCCAGGCGGCATCGTCCCGTTCAGCCCGCAAGGCTTGGAGACCTTGCAGGGCTTTCTCGAACGTTTCCCCCGCCTCACTTCCCTGACCGTGTGTCGCTGGCCAACAGATGCCCATCTCGCCTCGCCTTTCCCAAACATTGCCAGCCTCGTGGTCCAGCAACTGCCACAACTGCGCACATTGCGCCTGGGCAACTTGGGGCTGGCCGTTGACGCATCCGATTTTTCGGCGCTGACCACGCTCACCCAATTACAGACGCTCGACCTCAGTGGCGCGTACCTGCCCCAGACGGCACTGCCCCCATTGCGCAACCCGTCACTGCGCCACCTCACGCTCGACCAAGCTTCACTCGACCAATGGCCGGCCTGGCTAGACGCCGAAGCCCTGGAGAACCTCGAAACGCTTTCACTGCGCTACAACCGTATCAGCGAATTACCCGACTTCCTGCTCTCGCAAAGCACTGCGGGCCAGAGCACCACCCGGATTTCGCTCCAAGGCAACCCATTGCCGTCTGCGCAGATCTGGCGCTTCGGCCTGGAAACACCAAGACGCTTCGTTATTGAAATGGACATACCGGACTTCCTTCGGATCCAGATCAACAACGCGCGCAATCAACTCACGGAACTTCGTGTGTCAATCGATCAGTGGACGCATAGTTCCAGTTCCGGCGCCATCCCGAATGCCGAAACACTCGAGGCCCGTGCACGACTTGGCGAGGTACTCATAGATTACTGGCGTACAGCCAGAACAAGACAGGGCGTGCCGCTGAACCTGGTCGATGTGGACCTGGCACACTTTCCACAACTACCAATGTTTTTTCAGGCGTTGGTACAAAACCTGGTGCTTACTCGCGTCGCCGCGACTGCCGAACAGTTGAACACCTTTCTAACGCTGTTCCCGCACCTATCGGAGTTGCAGTTCTCTGGCCATGTTCAACCCATGACCGCACTGCCTCGAGCCCTTTCCAACATGCGAAACCTGCAAGCCTTGACGCTTCATGACCAAGGTTTGCTCATCGACCAAGCCATGATGGACAGCTTCAATGACATCAACGGGCTGCTGACGCTCGATCTCTCGGGTAATCGGCTGGCCCCGTTCACCCGAGCGGCAACCTCGCTCTCCACGCTTCGCCGCCTCTACCTGACGAACACCCAGCTGCAGGCGTGGCCGGCATGGGTAGACGAATTGTTGCCATTGAATTTGCTTGATCTGAACGGTAACCAACTGACCACACTGCCCGAACCTATTCTCGCCAACCCCCGCACCCAGCAAATGCAGAGCGAGATTTCACTGATGGGCAACCCGTTAGAGCGCGACAGCATGATTCGCGCCCATACCAGCGAAGGGTTCAATCGACGTTTCAGGTTCCAAATGGATCTGCCGGAGGACATCCAGGCACTCTCGCCGGCACACTCCAGCTCCAGCGACAACTCGCCCTACCACAGCCATGAGTCGAGCCCCGAGTCCAGCCCTGAGTCGAATCCACAACCCACCGTCGAGCCTTGGCTACGTTCGACTCCCGAGGAGAACGAAGCACTTCGTCAGGCCTGGCAACAGCTCGAGAACGATGCAGGCGCCGACAATCTGTTGCACCTTGTGCAACGCTTGGAACAGGCGGCGCCGTACCAGAATGCCGAGACCCGCAACGGTTTCGCTGAACGTGTCGGGCGGATAATCGTGCACGCTGCCCGAAACCCTGTCGATCTTCAGTTGTTCAATGCCATGGCGCAGGCCGCACGGGTGGGTCGGACCTGCCTCGACGGTGCCTTGCTGGAGTTCAATCAGATCGAATTGCGGCTGTTCAGCGAGCAAACTTTGCAGGGGCTTACCGGCCCGGAGCGCGGTGCAGCGCTCCTGCGCCTGATGCGCCAGTCCTTCCGTATGGAGTCACTGGACAACATCGCCTATGCGGGAATCACCCAGAGCGGTCAGCAAGTATTGGCGCTGGGAGGGCGGGACCTGGCCGAAGTGCGTCTGGCCTATCGCGTGCTCCTGGCAGAGGCGCTCAACCTGCCGCTCGCACCTTCGAGCATGCTCTACGAGGCTACGGCAGGGGTGAATGCCAACGAGCGGAATCTGGTGATGGCAGAAGTCCAGCGGCGCGAAGGCGGAACCGAGTTTCTGGACTACATCTCGAACAATCCAATGTGGGTCGATTATTTGCGCAGCGCCTATGAGGACCGTTTTACCGTGATCGAAGACCAGTACAGGCAGCAGGTGCTTGCCCTTCCCGATGCTTTTCCCGATCGGGCCGTCGATGACCTGGCCGAGGAGTATGCTGCGCTCGAGCGCCGAAAGGCCGCAGAGTATCAGGCTCTGATTCGTGAGCTGAGCACCACATTGTCCCTTTGACCGATCATGACCCAGGCCTCCTCAAGGACGGCGGCCTGGGTCGTACTACCATGCTAACGCACCCACCCTGCGCGCCTGACTAGCATGTCTTGCCTCACTGACGAGGCTTGACCATGACCCCTGAAAAAACCACTCCTTCCAGTCACGAGAACGTCGCCACGCTGATCGAGGGCAAGATCGCCCCCTGGATGCGACAGGCGTCCGCCGCCACTCACCGCGAACTCCGCGCCGCCAGCAAAGTCCCCATTCCCTGGTTCGAAAAGGCATGCCAGACAGCGCCACTGGGTGCACGCACGCTGGTCGAGGACTACGCGCTCTACCGGACCCACGAGTCGCAGGTAAAGGCGCGGCTGAACACGCTCCCTACGCTGGAGTCATTCGCCAGGGAACAGCTGTCGGCGGGTATCAAGGCGCGTTTCGGCCTGGACCTGGATGTCGACAAGACGTATCTGTTCAACACGGGCAAAGCGGTGGCCTACCAGCAATACCTGCAGGGAGACTCGATCCTCCGTGCCATGCGCGCATTCAAGCTGGCAACCCAATCCCTGCTGCATTGCGCCATGCAGAACTTTGAGGCTTATGAGGCCCAACCAAAAGGACTGGACGGCGCGAACATGCCGGCCACCGTTCTGGACAGCGACCAGTTTCTAGGCCCCTGGCCGCTTGGCAAGGAGGTGGCGATCAGCGCCCACGCGTTCGCTGCACTGTGTCGAGATCTGGACATCGGCGGCCAATACCAGCGCCTGATCGATAAGCTCTACACAGCCAATGAGGGCGAATCGGCCGATCAGGTATGGGCCACGTTCAGCGAAACCGAGCGCTGCGCCTTTCTACTCGATGTCGACAGAGCATTCCTGGCAAAGAAAATCGATCAACCGCTTCGCGAGGCACTCTCGGGGCTCGCCCGCGATGGACAGTGCGAATACCTGGGTAGCACGATGCGCTGTGCCTTCATCGAGGCCTTCGGCTACCGAATCGAGGGGGCCCTGATGATTGGCCTCGTGCCGTTTGTCGAAAGGCTGCTGTCCTACGATCCCCTTCATTTGCCATTCAAGAACCTGCTGCTGACCTACCTGCCGGGAGCCCCGGATCCACTGACTGTCCATGCTACTGGCCAGGCGGTGCAGGCCTACGTGCGTGAACAGCTCTGGGCCTGGGATGTGCCGACCCTGCTGACCCGAATTCGCGCCTCCGAGCGCAGCGATTTTCTGCAGGCGCTGCTCGATTGCTTGAATCCCCTGGATTGGGAGACGGTGAAGATGCTTCCCGGTCACCTCGGGGCGGAAGTTCAGCGAGCGCGAGACCCGAACGCGTGGGTGCCACTCACACTGCAAGCGTTCAACCGGCCGCTGATTGATGAACTGGTCGAAGCCAAACGACAGCGACTGAAGGACGATGCCCAGTTCCATGCCGTGCCCACCGCCAGCGAAGACCAGAAAAGCGCGGCAAGGCGTTGGGCCTATTTCTCGCAGTTGGCGATGAATGCCATCAACCTCGGCGCCTTCTTCATCCCCGGCCTTGGCCAACTGATGATGGGCTTGAGCGTGGCGCAACTGAGCTACGAACTGTTCGAGGGCCTGGAAAGCTGGGCCGACGGCGAACGCGATCAGGCGGTAGGCTACCTGCTGGATGTGATCGAGAATGTGGCATTCACCGCCGCCCTGGGCGCGGCAGGCAGCCGCCCCGGCACCCCAGCCGTGGAAAGAATCCCAGTGGAAACGCCTTCCTTCATCGAAGAGCTCAAGACCGTCACCTTGCCCGATGGCAGTACCCGATTGTGGAAACCAGACCTGCTGCCCTTCGCCCACGACATCCTGCTGCCCGCAGGGCTGGAGCCCGATGAGTTCGGTTTGTACTACCACGAGGGCAAGACCTGGCTGGCTCTGGAAGACCAGATCTTCGAACTGGGATCCGATGCGCAGAAAGGCGTGCACTACCTGGCCCATCCGCACAAACCGTCGAGCTACCAACCGCCCCTGCAGCACAACGGTGCCGGCGCCTGGTTGCACGAACTGGACCAGCCCCACCGCTGGACACGTATGACCCTGTTGCGCCGCGCCGGCCCGCTGAGCGCGCAACTCGACGAGGCGACAGCCCAACAGATCCTGCAGGTCAGCGACATCCACGAAGACGCTCTGAGGCGCATCGTGACCGAAAATCAGCGATTGCCGGCGCTGATGGAGGACACCCTGATCCGGTTCGATTTGGATCGTCAAATCCGTGAGGCCCAGCCAGACGCGCCCCCCCAGCAACTGCACGAAGCCTTCGCCAACCAGTACGCCCAATCGTCCCAGCTGTTCATGCCTGGAGCCAGTACCCTGCAGACTCGCTACCCGCATCTGCCGCCAAGCGTGGTAGAAGCACTGCTGCGCGATGCGTCCAGCGCTGAGCGGCAGGCCCTGGCCGATGGCCAGATTCCCCTGCAGATCGCCCATGAGGTTCGAGACCATCAACAACAGGTGCGACTCGCCCGCGCCTACGAAGGGCTCTACCTCGATTGCCCGCGCAACGACGACAGTGATCGCCTGATCCTGCATAGCTTGCCCCACCTGTCCGGATGGCCTGCGGACCTGACCCTGCGCCTTGAGCTACGTCAACACTGGCCATCGCAGCTCGACACTATCGGCCCCACCGATGCCCCCGTGCACAGGCATATCATCAGTACCCGCACCGGCTATCTGATGATGCCCGGGCAAGGCACGAAACCTGCGTCTATGCATCCCTATTTGCACCAGGCACTGTTCGAAACGCTGACCCTGGACCAGCGCCAATCGCTGGACATCGACACGCCACGGGCGCTGCGCCAACGTCTACGCCAAGCGCCGCCCTTGCCGCGCTCTGCCCTCAGGCAAGTGCTGGGCCTGCGCGAGATCCGCCCTGGGTACCGCTCGCCCCTGCGGCTTGCCGATGGCCGCTTCGGTTATCCGTTAGGGGGTATGGGAGGCATGGGAGGAAACATCACCCGACGCGCCCTGCTCGCGCAAATCCAGCAAGTCGGCCTGGACCAGGCCTTGTCCCGATCACCCGAACAATTGCTCACCGCGCTGGAAAACGCGGGTCTGAACCGCTCCAATATACGCAGCCGCTTGAGTGAACTGCTGGTGCAGCGCGATACCTTGCAAAGCTCACTGCAAGACTGGCGAACACGCCTGTCCGCCATGCCCGAACCACCGCAAATCGACGCCGACCGTTTACACGACGCACTTCAGCAGCACTGGTACCAAATGGCGCTGCCGGAGCTTAATCGTCGGGAGCCTGTGTTGGGACTGCACAACGTTTCGCTGTCACATTTCCCGCTCGACCTGCCCGCGTTTTTCAGGGAAAGCACTAGCCATCTACTGCTGCAACACCCTCTCTTGGAGGTCTTCCCCGGTTGGACGCAACAAAGCCGGCATATCACCCGTTTTCTGCGCCAGTTTCCCAACCTGCGCTCCTTGGAAATGTATGGCCCGGTGCAACCCATCGCGTTTGTGTTCGCGATACCGGTCATCGCCGAGCATTTGCCACGGCTCGAGAGCTTGACCCTGATGGACCTTAACATCGGAGTTTCCGCCCCCGATATCACCAGCCTAAGTGGGCTGCAGCATCTGCGGTATCTGAACCTGGCAGGCAATCGCCTGCGTCTGAGCTCACCACCGGACTTCAGCGAGCTTTCGCTGGACACCCTCATACTGGATCGCATGGGCCTGGGTCAATGGCCTGAAGAGGGGCTGGGCATCAACGCCTTGCGGCGTATCGGTCTGCTGGGCATGCGTGAGAACGGGCTGAGGTTGTTGCCGGCTTTTCTACTGGAGAACCAGCTAGACCTGGCCCATCACCCGGCGATTTCGTTGCAGGGCAACGACATCATCGGCGAACACCTGCAACGCGTACTGCTCAATGAGGATGGTCGGGCTCCGCTGTTCGATGTGGACGTGTCCGACATCCTCAACGCACGACTGGCACGCTACCGACAGCAACGGCAAGTCATTCATGACATCCTGGACAACTGGGCCAACGCCTCGGGCTCGAGCAGTTCGCCAGACGCCACCATGACCGCGCAGCGCAACAGGATCGGCGATGCTATCAATACGTTCTGGCGCCACCAGGAACAAGGCATACTGCATGCACCGTTGCGGCTGGAAGAGGTCGACCTCGCCCACTTCCCGATGCGCCTGCCCTCGTTCTTCGAAGAGCGGGTGCTCAGTCTGACCCTGTCCCAGGTCACCGGAACCACGGAGCAACTCGCCGCCCTGCTCCGGCGTTTTGCCAACGTCACCGAACTCAACATCGATGGCCAGGTGAATGCCGACTCGAATCTACCCACCGCACTGCTGCAGCGCCCTGGCTTGCTGGATCTGGGGTTGCGCAACATGGGCCTGGAAGTCGACGACGCACTGCTCGCCCACCTGTCAGGCTTGGAAAATCTGCGCTCTCTGGATCTATCCGGCAACCGGATGGGCAACGTCGATACTGCGCCCGCCGGGTTACAGCCGTTACGCCGCCTCGACCTCAACGATATGGCGCTGACCGAATGGCCGAGCTGGGTGAATCAGTTGTTGCCGCTGGAGGTACTGGACCTCAGCGGTAATGAGCTGACAGATCTGCCCCCTTTCGTACTGAGCAACCTGGACAACAGCTTCCCCATTTCTTCCATCGCGCTATACGGCAACCCGCTGAGCAACGAAACCATCACCCGCGCGCGTGCATCCTCGGAAAGCCAGCGCAGCTTCACGTTCGCCATGGACTTGCCGCAAGACATACAAGAGCTGCATTGGTCGGACGAGGAGATCGAACAGGGCCATTTGCACATACCCGACCCCGTCTCTGCCGAGGGCGAGTCCAGTGCCGCGGACTGGTTGCATGCTTCCGTGGACGAAAACACCGCGTTGCAGAGCGCTTGGGAGGAGCTGGAAGAAAACGGGCAGGCACCCTATCTGCTGGAGCTGATCGGTCGGCTCAGAGAGACGGAAGTCTATAAGAATCCCCTACTGCGCAAGGAGTTGTGCCGACGTGTACGCAGGGTATTGGCCATCGCACTGAGCAATGCGCAGCAATGCTACCTGTTCAACCTGATCGCCGAGGATCAGTTGACGCAGCCCCATCCCACGTGCCAGGACGGTATCCTGCTGTTGTTCCAGAGCATCGAAATGCTGATCGCCAACCAGCGAATTCTCGACACTGCCTCCGACACCCCAGAGGGCATGTACCGCGAACTGCGCCGTCTGTTCCGCGTACAGGCACTGGATGAGCACGCGATCAGCAAGGCCGCTGGGCGGGACGAAGCCGAGGTACGCCTGGCCTTCAGGCTCAATTTGAATGAAGACCTCGCGCTGGGTCTGCCTCCAGACGAAATGAGTTTCGCATCCTGCGCCGACCTGAAGCAGCCAGAAGTGCTGGCTGCCAGGTCGGAAATCCAGCGAGCAGAGCGTGGCGAGCGCTTTTTGCTGTTCGCAGTCCAGCAGGAAGGATGGAGACGCTACCTGCGCCACCAGCACGCCGATCGCTTCGAGGCCATCGAGCAGGACTACCAGGCCCGGGTGCTGGCATTGCCGGATGCTTTTCCTGGCACTCCTATCGAGCACCTGGGCGCCGAGTACAAAGCGCTGGAAAATGACAAAGCGTCCAGGGAGAACGAGCTGATTCGCGAACTGACCATTCTCGCCAACCCAGACCGCGAGGCGCTGTGAATCAACCGCCGTAACGTGCGCTGCCCCAGTGCAGCGCAGTCTCCAGCAACCGCTGCAAGACGGCCTGGGTAGGTCGTGCCAGGTCGTCGCGGTAGGTGAACGGCTCCACTTCATCCATGTAGGTGCTTTGCGCCAGCTCCAACTGCACCGCATGGATGTCCTTGGCCGGGTCGCCGTAGTGCCGGGTGATGTAGCCACCCTTGAAACGACCATTGAGCACGTGGCTGTAGCCTTGGGCCTGGCCGCAGGCATCCTCGAGCCGCGCGGCCAGTTCGGCGTCGCAGCTGGCACCGTCGAATGTGCCGAGATTGAAGTCCGGCAGCTTACCGTCGAACAGGCGCGGTACCTGCGAGCGAATCGAATGCGCGTCCCAAAGCAGTGCATAGCCAAAGGTGTCGCGCAGGCGTGCCAGTTCCTGGGCAATGGCTGCGTGGTAAGGCCGCCAGATTCGCTCAAGGTAGGTGTCGCGCTCGCCAGCGCTGGGGGCTTGGCCCGCCTTGAACAGAGGCTCGCCATCGAACAGCGTGGCCGGATACAAGCCTGTGGTGGCACCGGTGTAAAGCGGCTTGTCGTCATCCGGACGATTGAGGTCGATGACGAACCGCGAGTACTCGGCCGCAACCACACTGGCGCCCATCTCGCGGGCGAAATCGTACAGCTGCGGGATGTGCCAATCGGTGTCGGGCAGGCTACGCGCCTGATCGACCAGACCGTCGCGCACGGCGGGCGTGAGGTTCAGGCCTGCGTGGGGCATGCTGATCAGCAGCGGCAACCGGCCTTTGTGGTAATGCAGTACGTTATCCATCCTGCCTCGCTCAATTGGAGATTTCATGGCCCTTGCGCACCACGCGCTTGGGCAGGTCGCCGCCGAGCCAGTAGGCCAGGTCGGCAGGGCGTTGGATGTGCCAGGCAACGAAGTCGGCTACCTTGCCGACCTCCAGCGATCCGTGGCTGTCGCCAAGGCCCAGCGCCGTGGCGGCATGCAGGGTGACGCCGGCCAGGGCCTCTTCCGGGGTTAGGCGAAACAGCGTGCAGCCCATGTTCAGCATCAGGCGCAACGACAGCCCTGGCGAGGTGCCTGGGTTGAGGTCGCTGGCCAGGGCGATCTTCACGCCGTGGCGGCGCAAGGCATCGAGCGGCGGCAGTTGGGTTTCACGCAGGAAGTAGAAGGCGCCTGGCAGCAGCACCGCCACCGTGCCGGCCTGGGCCATGGCGCGGGCATCGTCTTCGGTCATGAACTCCAGGTGATCTGCCGACAATGCCTGATAGCGTGCAGCCAGGCTCGAACCGTGCAGTGACGACAACTGCTCAGCATGCAACTTGACCGGTACGCCCAGTTCGCGCGCTTTGATGAAGACCTTCTCGACTTGCGCCGGCGAGAACGCCAGGTGCTCGCAGAAAGCGTCCACCGCATCCACTAACCCTTCGCCTACCAGCGCTGGAAGCATCTCATCGCAGATGTGGGCGATGTAGTCGTCGGCCCTGCCGGCGTACTCCGGCGGCAGGGCGTGGGCGGCCAGGCAGGTGGCGCGCACCGCGAGCGGCAGTTCGTCGGCCAGGCGCCGGATCACACGCAGCATCTTGCGCTCGTTGGCCAGGTCCAGGCCGTAGCCGGACTTGATCTCGAGGGTGGTCACGCCATCGCGCATCAAGGCCTGGACCCGCTGGTGGGCACTGGCGAACAGTTCGTCCTCGCTGGCCGCCCGGGTGGCCCGCACAGTGCTGGCGATGCCGCCACCCTGGGCGGCGATCTCGGCGTAGCTCACACCTTGCAGACGCTGCTCGAACTCACCGCTGCGGTTGCCACCGAACACGGCGTGGGTGTGGCAGTCGATCAGACCCGGGGTGACCCAGGCGCCGTTCAGCTCCACCGTGCGGCCAATCTCCAGCGGCGGCAGTTCGCCACGCGGGCCGATCCACTCGATCAGGCCGGCGTTGCTGACAATGGCCGCGTCCTCGATGATCGAGTAGCTGCCTTGGGCCATGGTTGCCGCGTGGCAATGCTGCCAAAGGGTTCTCATGCGGGTACTCCTGTCAGAGGCTGGGCAGCACACCGGCTGGCAACAGCGCGGTCAACCTGCCTTCAGCCAACAAGGCGCTGGCCACTTCGATGTCCGGCGAGAAGAAGCGGTCGCGGTCATAATGCGGCACCTCGCGGCGCAGCACCTGGCGCGCCTGCTCCAGCTTCGCCGAGGTTTTCAACCCCTCGCGCAGGTCCAAGCCCTGGCAGGCGCCCAACCATTCGATGGCCAGCACGCCACGGGTGTTCTCGGCCATTTCCCACAGGCGCTTGCCAGCGGCTGGCGCCATGGACACATGGTCTTCCTGGTTGGCCGAGGTCGGCAGGCTGTCGACGCTGTGTGGATGGGACAGGGCCTTGTTCTCGCTGGCCAGCGCGGCGGCGGTGACCTGGGCGATCATGAAGCCAGAGTTGACGCCGCCGTTTTCCACCAGGAACGGCGGCAGCTGGGACATATGCTTGTCCATCATCAACGAGATGCGGCGCTCGCTCAGCGCGCCGATCTCGGCGATGGCCAGGGCGATGTTGTCGGCCGCCATCGCCACCGGCTCGGCGTGGAAGTTGCCGCCGGATATCACATCGCCCTGCTCGGCGAACACCAGCGGGTTGTCGGACACGGCGTTGGACTCCACCGCCAGCACCTGCGCCGCCTGGCGCAACTGGGTCAGGCAGGCGCCCATGACCTGAGGCTGGCAACGCAGGGAGTATGGATCCTGGACCTTGCCGCAGTTCTGGTGCGAGCGCGACACTTCGGTCGATTCGCTCAGCAGGTCACGGAAGCAGGCCGCGGTATCGATCTGCCCAGGTTGACCGCGCGCGGCATGAATGCGGGCATCGAACGGCGCCCGCGAGCCAAGCGCGGCTTCCACGGTCAGCCCGCCACAGGCGATGGCCGCCGCGAACAGGTCTTCAGCCTGGAACAGCCCGCGCAACGCATAGGCAGTGGAGGCCTGGGTACCGTTGAGCAGTGCCAGGCCTTCCTTGGCAGCCAACGTCAGCGGCTCGAGACCGGCAATGGCCAGGGCTTCGCTGGCCGGCAGCCATTCACCTTGGTAGCGCGCCTTGCCTTCGCCCAGCAGCACCAGCGACATGTGCGCCAGCGGCGCGAGGTCGCCGGAAGCGCCGACCGAGCCCTTGAGCGGGATGTGCGGGTAGACCTCGGCATTGACCAAGGCGATCAACGCATCGATGACCTTGCGCCGGATACCTGAAAAACCACGGCTCAGGCTGTTGATCTTCAGCACCATGATCAGCCGCACCATGGCATCGTCCAGCGGCGCGCCGATACCAGCGGCGTGGGACAACACCAACGAGCGCTGGAGGTTCTCCAGGTCATGGCTGGCGATACGGGTCGAGGCCAACAGGCCGAAACCGGTGTTGATGCCGTAGGCCGTGCGGTCTTCGGCGATGATGCGCTCGACGCAGGCGACGCTGGCGTCGATGCCTGCGTCAGCGCTCGGGTCCAGGGCCAGGCGAACCGGTGCGTGATGGATTTGGCGCAATTGCGCCAAGGTGAGGCTGCCGGGAACCAGGTTGAAAGCTTGCATGTGCAGGCTCCTTGTTGTTGTTCAGTTCAGTGCCGACAGCAAAGGCTGCGGCCACCGGGAATCTTTGAGCAGGGCTGCGGCACAGGCGATGTCCGGTGCCAGCCAACGGTCCTGCAGGTAGGCTGGGACCTGCTCGCGCAACAGACGCCAGGCAGCGTCGGTACCGATGCCCAGACGTTGCTCCTTGAGGAACTCGAAGGCCTGGGCTGCCAGCAGGTACTCGATGGCGAGGATCTGGGTACAGTTTTCCAGCACTTGATGCAGTTTCAATGCAGCATTGGTGCCCAGGCTCAGGTGGTCTTCCTGCAAGCCCGAGGTGACGAAATTGTCGAGCACGGCCGGTTGCGCCAGCTGACGGTTTTGCGCGCACAGCGAGGCCGCGACGTACTGGGCGATCATCATCCCCGAATTGACGCCAGGCTCGCTGACCAGGAACGCCGGCAAGCCGCTGACGTGCGGGTTCACCAGGCGGTCCAGACGGCGCTCGGCGATCGAACCGATCTCGGCCATGGCGATGGCCAGCAGGTCTGCGGCCATGGCCACCGACTGACCATGGGGATTGGCCTGGGAGACCACACGGAAGTCTTCCGGGGTGCCCAGCAGCAAGGGGTTGTCGTTGGCGCCATTGAGTTCCGCCTCGATCTGCCGTGCCGCATGGGCCAACTGGTCGCGGGCAGCGCCATGCACCTGCGGAATCGAACGAATGCTCAGGGCATCCTGGGTGCGCATGCCTTTGCTGGTGGCAATCACTTCGCTGCCCTGGAGCAAGGCACGCAGATTCGCACCCACCACCTGCATGCCCGGATGCGGCTTGAGTGCAATGATCTCCGGATCGAAGGCGGCGATCTGTCCACGCAACGCCTCGAAGCTCATGGCCCCGATCACATCAGCCCATTGCAGCAGGCGGCTGGCATCGTCCAACGCCAGGCTGGCCAAACCGGTCATGCACGGCGTGCCGTTGACCAGGCACAGGCCATCCTTGGCACCCAGCTGGACAGGCGCCAGCCCCTCGGCGCCCAGGGCCTGGGCAGCTTCCACGACCTGCCCGCGATAGCTGACCTTGCCGATACCCAACAGGCACACGCCGACATGGGCCATGTGGGTCAGGTAGCCCACCGACCCCTGGGACGGTACCTGGGGCGTGATGCCATGGTTGAGCAACGCCAGCAGCGCCTCGACCACGCCCCGCTGCAGGCCGGACTTGCCATGGCTGTAGTTGACGATGGCGGCGCAGATGATCGCCCTGGTCTGCTCATCCGGCAGCACCGGCCCCACGCCACAGGCGTGACTGAGCAAGGTGTTGCGCGACAGCGCGCTCAGCTGATCGCCTTGCAGCGAGACGTTGCACAGCGCGCCGAGGCCGGTGTTGACCCCATAGGCCCGCTCGCCGCTCTCGACGATATGCCGCACGATGGCCTGGGCATTGTCGATGCGCGCCCACACCGCAGGTGCCAGCTCAAGCCGGGCGCCATGGCGGGCGACGGCGGCGATGTCCTGCCAGCGCACCGGGGCGCCCGTGATGACCACGGTTTGGGCTTGCGACATGGCGCTTCTCATACCGCAACCGCGCGGCGCTGGACGAAACGGTCAACGTATTCGTCAGCCGGGTTGTGCAGAATCTGGTGCGGCGTACCGACCTGGATCAGGCGACCATCCTTGAGAATGGCGATGCGGTTGCCGATGCGCACGGCTTCATCCAGGTCATGGGTGATGAACACGATGGTCTTGTGCAGGGTCTTCTGCAGATCGAGCAACTGATCCTGCATTTCGGCGCGAATCAGCGGGTCCAGGGCGCTGAACGCCTCGTCCATGAGGATGATGTCAGTGTCCGCCGCCAGGGCACGGGCCAGGCCGACACGCTGGCGCATGCCTCCCGACAGCTGGTGTGGAAACTTCTTCTCGTAGCCCTTCAGGCCCACGGTCTCGATCCACTGCTGGGCACGCTCGGCGCACACTTGCGTGCTCTCGCCACGCACCTTCAGGCCATAGGCGACGTTGTCCAGAACATGACGGTGCGGCAACAGGCCGAAGCTTTGGAACACCATGCTGATCTTGCGCCGACGAAATTCGCGCAAGGCTTCCATGTCGTACTGAAGAATGTCCTCGCCATCGACCAGGATCTGCCCGCTGGTGGGGTCGATCAGGCGATTGAAGTGGCGCACCAGCGTGGATTTGCCGGAACCGGACAGGCCCATGATCACGAAGATCTCGCCACTGCCGATGGACAGCGACAGGTCGTTGACCCCGACCACGCAACCGGTCTGCGCCAGCACCTGGTCCTTGCTCTGCTTGTTGCGGATCAGCCGCAACGCTTCCTCGGCGCGGTCACCGAAGATCTTGAAGACATTCTTCACCTCGATCTTGTTGGTCGCCTGCGTGTTCATTTGCTCACCTCATGGCGTGGCCGGCCATAGGCCTGGGTAATGCGGTCGATCACCACCGCGAGAATGACGATAGCCAGGCCCGCTTCCAGGCCACGGCCGACGTTGAGGGTCTGGATCCCGACCAGCACGTCCTCGCCCAGCCCACGGGCACCGATCATCGAGGCGATCACCACCATCGACAGCGCCATCATGGTGGTCTGGTTGATGCCGGCCATGATGCTTGGCAGCGCCAACGGCAACTGCACGCCGAACAACTGCTGCCAGCGGTTGGCGCCGAAGGCGTTGATGGCCTCCATCACTTCGCCGTCGACCTGACGAATGCCCAGGTCGGTCAGGCGAATCAGAGGCGGCGCGGCGTAGATCACGGTGGCGAAGATAGCCGGCACCTTGCCCAGGCCGAACAGCATCAGCACCGGAATCAGGTACACGAAGCTTGGCATGGTCTGCATGATATCCAGCAGCGGCATCAGCACTGCGCGCAGGCGATTGCTGCGGGCAGACAGGATCCCCAGCGGGATGCCCACCAGCACCGAGATCAAGGTCGCCACCAGCATCAGCGCCAAGGTCTGCATCAGCTTGTCCCAGAGGCCGACAGCGCCGACCAGGAACAGCAGACCGGCGATCACCAGGGTCGGCAGGATTCGCCGCGTGGCGTGCCAGGCGATGGCGGCCACCACCGCCAGCATCAGCCACCAGGGTGTAGCGCGCAGCAGGCCTTCTAGGCTGACGATGGCCCAGAGCAGAGTGTCGGAAATGTGCCGGAACACATCGCCGTAGTTGGTCACCAGGGCGTCGACCCAGCCATTGACCCAATCGGCGATGGAGAATGTCAGGTTGTCAGGAAACATAGGTTCCACTCATCAGCTGAGGACGCTCAGAGCGCCGCGTTGATCTTCTTGGCGGCATCCGCGCCGACCCAGGACTGCCAGACTTCAGGATGTTCCTTGAGAAATGCCTTGGCCAGTTCCGGTGACTCGATCCGATCCTTGGTCATGCGCGCCAGGTTCTGGTTGAGCAGATCGATCGGCAGATTGACCTTCTCCAGCACCGCCACCAGTTCAGGGGCTTGGTCATGGAACACCTTGGACAGGCCGACCTTGATCGTCACTGATTTGTTCACGCCCGCTTTCTCCTGCAGCTTGACCAGGTCGACCTGGCCCATCAACGGAGTCGGCGTCCAGTAGTAGAAGAGGATCGGCTCGCCGCGCTTGTAGCTCGACAGCACTGCGGCATCCAGTGCCGGGCCAGTGCCGGGACGGAAGTTGGTGTAGCTGCTTTCCAGGCCGTATTCCTTGAGCATCTTGGAGTTGTCCAGCTCACAGGTCCAACCGGCCGGACAGTTGTAGAAGCGACCTTTGCTCGGCTCCTCCTGGTCCTTGAACACGCTGGCATACTTGGCCAGGTCGGCGACGTTGTGCAGGTCTGGCGCCTTGGCTTCGAGCTTGCGTTTGGCATCGCCCTCGATCACGTAGCGCGGCACGTACCAGCCCTCCTCTGCGCCCACGACCGGGGCACCGACCCCCACCACCTTGCCGGCGGCTTCGGCCTTGTTCCAGACCTCGCTGCGGCCCACCCACTCCTCGGCGAACACCTGAATGTCATTGGTGCCCAGGGCGTTCTCCATGGTGATGGAGTTACCGGGCAGGCTGTCGGTCTCGCAGCCGTAGCCGTGCTTGAGTACGAATTGCATCACGTCGGTCAGCAGCATGCCGCTTTCCCAGTTCAGCCCGGCGAACTTGACCGGCTTGCCGGATTCACACCAGCCTGCGGCCTGACTGCTACCGGCAGCACCGAGCAAGCCCAGGGCGAACAGCGAGGCGAGCAGGGTCTTGTTGGTTTTCATTGCGTGACGCTCCCAAACTTGTAAGTGGACATCGGCAGGGATTGAAAAGAGGGGCCGAGGCCCCTTGCCGGCTCGTCAGCCAGTGATCATCGGCAGGTTCAGGCCCTGCTCTTTGGCGCAGTCGATCGCAATCTGGTACCCCGCATCGGCATGGCGCATCACGCCGGTGGCCGGATCGTTGGTCAGCACGCGGGCGATACGTTCAGCAGCTTCGTCGGTGCCGTCACAGACGATGACCATACCCGAATGCTGCGAGAAGCCCATGCCCACCCCACCGCCATGGTGCAGCGACACCCAGGTGGCGCCGCTGGCGGTGTTGAGCAGGGCGTTGAGCAGCGGCCAGTCCGATACGGCATCGGAACCGTCGCGCATGGCTTCGGTTTCGCGGTTGGGGCTCGCTACCGAGCCGGAATCCAGATGGTCACGGCCGATCACGATCGGTGCCGACAGCTCGCCGCTGCGCACCATTTCGTTGAACGCCAGGCCCAACTTCGCCCGCAGGCCCAGGCCAGCCCAGCAGATACGCGCCGGCAGGCCCTGGAAGCTGATGCGTTCACGGGCCATGTCCAGCCAGCGGTGCAGGTGGGCGTCGTCCGGGATCAGTTCCTTGACCTTGGCGTCGGTCTTGTAGATGTCCTCGGCATCACCGGACAGCGCCGCCCAGCGGAACGGGCCAATGCCACGGCAGAACAGCGGACGGATGTAGGCCGGCACGAAGCCTGGGAAGTCGAAGGCGTTGTTCACGCCCTCCTCCTTGGCCATCTGGCGGATGTTGTTGCCATAGTCGAAGGTCGGGATGCCCTGCTTCTGGAAGTCGAGCATGGCCTGGACGTGCACGGCCATGGACTGCTTGGCGGCCTTGACCACCGCAGCCGGTTCGGTCTGGGCACGGTCGCGGTACTGCTCCCAGGTCCAACCGGCCGGCAGGTAGCCATTGAGCGGGTCGTGGGCGCTGGTCTGGTCGGTGACCATGTCCGGGCGCACCCCTCGCTTGACCAGCTCAGGCAGAATCTCGGCGGCGTTACCGTGCAAGGCGATGGAGATGGCCTTGCCTTCGGCGGTGTACTTGGCGATGCGCGCCAGGGCGTCGTCCAGGTCGGTGGCCTGCTCATCCACGTACCGGGTCTGCAGGCGGAAGTCGATGCGGCTCTGCTGGCATTCGATGTTCAACGAGCAGGCACCGGCCAGGGTCGCGGCCAGCGGCTGGGCGCCGCCCATGCCGCCCAGGCCGGCGGTCAGTACCCATTTGCCCTTGAGGTTGCCGTTGTAATGCTGGCGACCGGCCTCGACGAAGGTTTCATAGGTGCCCTGCACGATGCCCTGGCTGCCGATGTAGATCCAGCTGCCGGCGGTCATCTGGCCGTACATGGCCAGGCCCTTGGCATCGAGCTCGTTGAAGTGCTCCCAGCTGGCCCAGTGCGGCACCAGGTTGGAGTTGGCGATCAACACACGCGGGGCATTGGCGTGGGTCTTGAACACCCCGACTGGCTTGCCCGACTGCACCAGCAGGGTTTCGTCATCGTTCAGGTTGGTCAGGCTCTCGACGATCTTGTCGTAACAGGCCCAGTTGCGCGCGGCGCGGCCGATGCCACCGTAGACCACCAGCTCCTTGGGATTCTCCGCCACTTGCGGGTCGAGGTTGTTCATCAGCATGCGCAGCGGTGCTTCGGTCAGCCAGCTCTTGGCGGTCAGCTTGTTGCCACGCGGGGCGCGAATCTCGACGTCACGGAATTTGTTCAGGTTGTTGTCAGTCACGAAAAGTGCTCCTTGAGCGATCTATCCAAACCCGACGTGATCGGCGGGCCAGTGGTGCGTTGTGTCAAACGCGAGAGGGACGGCCTATCCACTTTCGCGCACTTGGCTTTACTTGTACATACAAGCATATGCAATTGAATTGCCAAGTCGCTGACCTGGGCAGGCGACCGCCACCTGTGAAGAGGAGGAAAACCCCGTCATTCGGGGGCTAGGGGACGTGAGAAAAATCTGAAAGGACGTTGCGAGGCAGGATTCAGGTCAAGGCGGCATTGCGCCACCTTGGGACATTCGGTAACAGAATGCGCGATTGCAGTGCGTTACCGGGAAACGTCGTTCAGTTCGATGACACAGCACACCCCAGTGATCGCCAGCTCCACCAGCTGTTCGTTATCGCTCAGGCGCAGGCAGTCATAACGGTCGAGGTCATCCACAGGCTGGCCGCCGACACTCAGTTGCAGCTGAGCCTGCCCGCTGAACACCAGCAAGGTGCTCGCGGCACTGAACAATCGGGTGCTGCCATTGAACCACTGCAGGCGTGCCCGGTAACGCTCCGGTGCATAGATGAGGTTGAAATCGCGAATCGGCCCACCCAGCAGGTGACAGCTCACCTGGCTGTGGCCATCGAAGGCGAACGCATCGAACGGTAACAATGGCCGCGACGCGACACCCTCGACACTCAGGCGCATGCCGTCACCCTGCAACACCGTGATGATCCGCTGGTAGCCGGCGAAGCTGGAAAATCCGCCTGATGCTTCGATATCGGCAATGGAAAGCCGCCAGCCGAAACCGTCCAGACCACCCCCCGAGTCGCGGGTGATCTCTTCGGTGAAACCGCCACCGTTCTTCCAGGGCATCCGCGGGTAATCCCGCGCACGTAAGCACTGCAACTGGCTCATTTGCTGAAACGTCCTTCCAGGCGATGACGGGAACCGGGATGGATCAACCGCGCAGCGGTCACCGGTAGACGACCCGACCAGGTACGGCGGCGGATCAGCAGGCAAGGCTCGCCACGCTCGATCTGCAGCAACTGGCACTCATCGGGGTCGGCGAGGATGGCCTCGACCACGTGCTCGCCTTCGGTCAGCGGTGCGACCTGGGACAGGTAGGCATAGGGGGTCTGGCGGGTGAAATCCTGCTTGAGGTAATCCGGGGCGATCGCCGCATTGACGTAGCGGTCCTCGATCTGCACCGGTACCCCATTCTCGTAATGCACGATCAACGAGTGGTACACCCGCTGGCCTTCACGCATGTCCAAGGCCAGCGCGCGCTCGGAGCCGGCCGCCTCTTCGGCGAGGGTGATGACCTGACAGCTATGCTGGTGGCCACGGGCGGCAATTTCGTCGGCGATGTTATGAACTTCGAACAGCGCCGAGCGGGTCTTGGGTTCGGCCACGAAGGTACCCACGCCCTGCATGCGGACCAAGAGGCCCTCCGCGGTCAACTCGCGCAGCGCGCGGTTGATGGTCATGCGGCTGAAACCGAGCTCGCTGACCAACTCGCTTTCCGAGGGAACCCGATGGTGTGGCGGCCAGCTGCCGTTTTCGATCTGCTGGATGATCATCTGCTTGACCCGCGCATACAGCGGCGCCGGCCCTTCGCCCATCTGGGCGACCAACGTGGAGACAGGAGGTGTCGGCACGGCGTTTGTCCTTGTGCGAATTGATTGAGCGGTAGCTTGCCGGAGTTTACCCGGCAGGCAAACGGCTGTATATGTATATACAAGTTGAACACCAACAGGATAGCCCGATGCCCGCCTACTTTGCCGAACGCGCCCTCCTGCCCAGCGGTTGGGCTCACGATGTCCGCCTGGAGGTAGCCGACGATGGCTATCTGACAGACGTGCTAGCCAATGCCAGTGCTGATGGCGCCGAACGGTTGAGCGGACCGCTGCTGCCGGGCATGCCTAACCTGCATTCCCACGCCTTCCAACGTGCCATGGCAGGTCTGGCCGAGGTGGCCGGCAACCCCAACGACAGTTTCTGGACCTGGCGTGAGCTGATGTACCGGATGGTCGGCAAAGTCTCGCCGGAGCAACTGCAGATCATCGCCCACCAGCTCTATATCGAGATGCTCAAGGCCGGCTATACCTCGGTGGCCGAATTCCACTACGTCCATCATGATCCGACTGGCAAGGCCTATGCCGACCCAGCCGAGCTGTCCCGACGCATCAGTGCCGCCGCCGCTAGCAGCGGCATCGGCCTGACCTTGCTGCCGGTTCTGTACAGCCATGCAGGCTTTGGCGGCCAGGCCCCCAATGACGGCCAGCGCCGCTTCATCAACACCACCGAACAGTATTTGAGCCTGCAGGCGCAGCTCGCCCCTCTCCTGGCAGCAGAACCCGCGCAACAGCTGGGCCTGTGCTTCCATTCCCTGCGTGCGGTCACCCCAGGGCAGATCGACCAGGTGCTGGCAGCAGCCAGCCCGCATGGCCCTGTTCATATCCACATTGCCGAGCAACAAAAAGAGGTCGATGACTGCCTGGCCTGGAGCGGTCTGCGCCCGCTGCAATGGTTATACGCGCACGTCAGCGTCGATCCGCGCTGGTGTCTGGTGCATGCCACCCACGCCAACCCCGCTGAAGTGACGGCCATGGCCCGCAGTGGCGCCGTCGCCGGCCTGTGCCTGACCACCGAGGCCAATCTGGGTGACGGTATCTTCCCGGCGGTGGACTTCCTGGCTCAGGGCGGGCGATTTGGCATCGGTTCGGACAGCCATGTCTCGCTGAGCGTGGTGGAAGAGTTGCGCTGGCTGGAATACGGGCAGCGCCTGCGAGACCAGCGCCGCAACCGGCTGTATGGCGAGCATCAGCCCATGGTAGGACGTACGTTGTATGACGCAGCGCTGGGCGGTGGCGCCCAGGCGTTGGGCCAACCCGTCGGCAGCCTGGCAGCGGGCAAGCGAGCTGACTGGCTCGTGCTGGACGGGCAGGACCCTTACATCGCAACCGCCGATGGCGACGGCATTCTGAACCGTTGGCTGTTCGCCGGGGGTGATCGCCAGGTGCGGGACGTGATGGTCAATGGACAGTGGGTCGTGCGCCAGGGGCACCATGCCCAGGAAGCGGAGAGCGCGCGGGCGTTCGCTGATGTATTGCGGCAGCTGTTGGGATGAGGCGTTGAGATCGGCGGCCCTCTCGACAGCCAGCCTCCTGCGTCACGCCGGAAGCTGGCGATAAGGCTGATATCAATGCATCTGCACGATCTGCTTGTCGGGGGTGCGCCAGATCAACCGGCTGGTGTCATAGCCTTGCTGGCGCGCCTTGGACATCAGGCTTTCGCGTTCCCAGGCCGGCATCGTCGGTGTACGCGACAACAGCCACAGGTACTTGCGATCCGGGCTGCCGACCACTGCCGTGCGATAGTGCTCGTCAACGTAGAGGATCCAGTACTCGCCCTTGGCTACGCCAGGGACCAGGCGGGTGAACCAGTTGTCGAACTCGACCCACAACCGGTCGGTATGCCCCGGCTCCTGGATGTTGGCGTGCCCTTCGGCGCGCAACCATTCATCACCCATCGTTCGGCAGCGGTTGAGCACGCCGTACGAGCCATCGGGCTTGAGGTTGTAGTGCGCCTCGGACTGCGCGCACTCGGCCTGGTACTTCATCGGCAGGCGCGCCAGTTCGAACCATTTGCCCTGGTAGCGCTTGAGGTCGACGTTACCGGCGGTCTTCGGTACCAGCGGGTCGGTGGCGGAGGTCGCGCAGCCGCCCAGAAGCATCGCCAGGCACAACCCCAGCAGCAGGTGCAGACGGGTCATTTGAGACCCTGCCCGGAGTACATCAACACCTTCTCGGCCGCGTATTGCACACTGATGAAGCTCTTTTCGTCCCCCCAGGTACAGCTGCTCATGCCCAGTGCACCCGAGCACTCGGTGGGCGTGCCGAGCAACTGCTCGACCTCGGCCTTGTTCATGCCGGCCTTGAGCTTGGAATAGTTTTCCTGGTTGATCTTGCTGCACGCAGTCAGGACGACGCACAAGGACAACAGGGCGAGGGAACGCAACGACATGAAGGGACACTCCTGGACAGTAACTACAGGCAAGTGGCCTGCAGTGACCTTCGACGGGAAAATCGGTCCCTGGTTCCCTACTCTCCCCCCTTTCGTTTTTAGCCGTTGGTCGGCTGGTGCTGCGCAAACGTTCAAGCTTCTCCCGGACGGTGACGACACAGCGTATACGCTGTGGCACATCGCCATGGCAGCACTCTCCGAATT
Organism: Pseudomonas putida; assembly: GCF_005080685.1. Taxonomy (NCBI): domain Bacteria; kingdom Pseudomonadati; phylum Pseudomonadota; class Gammaproteobacteria; order Pseudomonadales; family Pseudomonadaceae; genus Pseudomonas; species Pseudomonas putida. The sequence goes on from NZ_CP039371.1 coordinate 6,095,973, forward strand.
GCCTTGCGCAGACCGAAAAAAATGACCAAGAACCTGAAGTTCAGCCACAAGATCCTGTTGGCCGCCGCCCTCGTGGTGGCCGTCGCCTTTAGCTGTTTCGTGCTGTTCAACGACTACCGCCAACGCCAGTCGTTGCGCAACGATGTACAGACCAACCTGCAAGACCTCGGTAGGCTGTCCGCAGGCACCATCCGCACCTGGCTCGACAGCCGCATCCAGTTGCTCGACTCCCTGGCCCAGCAAGTGGCCGTGGATGGCCCAGCCACTACCAGCCTCGCGCGCAGCCTGGCACTGCCGGTATACGCTCGCAATTTCCAGCTCACCTACTTCGGCGGCCAGGACGGCAGCATGCAGTCGGTGCCGGCGGGTAACCGTGCCGCCGATTACGACCCACGCGCGCGCGGCTGGTACAAGGCCGCCAGCGGCGCCAGCCAGACCATCGTCACCGAGCCATACATCGCGGCGTCCAGCGGCAAGCTGGTGATCACGCTGGCTACCCCGGTGCAGCAGGATGGCCGACTGATCGGTGTCAGCGGCGCCGACACCGACCTGCAAACCATCAGCAACCTGGTCAACGCCCTCGATTTCGATGGCCAGGGCCACGCCTTCATCGTCAACGGCGAAGGCAAGGTGCTCATCCATCCCAAGGCCGAGATGGCGCTCAAGTCCCTGGCCGACCTCTATCCGCAAGGTACGCCGCGCATCGCCGCTGGCCTGCAGGCGGTAAGCGAGGGTGGCCGCGAGCAGTTCATCAGCTTCACCCGCGTCGAGGGCGTGCCGTCGGCCGACTGGTACGTCGCGCTGGTGCTGGATCAGGACGCCGCCTTCGCCATGCTCGGCGAGCTACGCACCTCGGCCATGGTCGCGACGCTGATCGCGGTAGTGGCGATCATCGCCCTGCTCGGCTTGCTGATTCGCGTACTGATGGCCCCGCTGCATGTGATGGGCCGGGCCATGCGCGACATCGCCGAGGGCGAAGGCGACCTCACTCGGCGCCTGACCATCCATGCCCAGGACGAATTCGGCAGCCTCGGCCAATCGTTCAACCGCTTCGTCGAGCGTATCCACGAGTCGATCCGCGAGGTGGCCTCGGCCACCGGCCAGGTCAATGCCGTTGCCGCACAGGTGGTGAATGCCTCCAATGCCTCGATCGACAAGGCCGACCAGCAATCCAGCCGGACCAGCAGCGTGGCTGCGGCGATCAACCAACTGGGCGCCGCCGCCCAGGAAATCGCCCAGAACGCGGCACTGGCCTCGCAGCACTCCAGCGAGGCGCGGGGCTTGGCCGAGGACGGCCAGCAAGTGGTGGGCAATACCATCGAGGTGATGAACCAACTGTCGGCGCGCATCAGCGACGCCTGCGGCAACATCGAGACGCTCAATGCCCACACCGCCAATATCGGCCAGATCCTCGACGTGATCAGTGGCATCTCCCAGCAGACCAACCTGCTGGCGCTCAATGCCGCGATCGAGGCGGCGCGTGCCGGTGAGGCCGGGCGCGGCTTCGCGGTGGTGGCGGACGAGGTGCGCAACCTGGCCCATCGCACCCAGGAATCGGCGCAGCAGGTACAGAGCCTGATCGAGGAACTGCAGGCCGGCGCGCAGACGGCGGTCAGCACCATGAACCAGAGCCGCCAGCACAGCGACCACAGCGTCGGCATCGCCAACCAGGCGGGTCAGCGCCTGGGCAGCGTTACCCAGCGCATTGGCGAGATCGATGGCATGAACCAGTCGGTGGCCACCGCGACCGAGGAGCAGACGGCCGTGGTCGAGTCGATCAATGTCGACATCAACGAGATCAATACCTTGAATCAGGAAGGGGTACTGAACCTGCAGAGCACGTTGCGTGCCTGCACCGACCTGGAGCGCCAGGCCGAGCGGTTGCAGCATCTGGTGGGGAGTTTCCGGATCTGAAACCACTGGGGTCGATTTGCGACCCTTTCGCGGCACAAGGCCGCTCCTACAGGAAACTGCGATCCCTTGTAGGAGCGGCCTTGCGCCGCGAAAGGGCTGCAAAGCAGCCCCACTGGCACTAGAACCTGGATCCAGGCTCCAGCAAGAAGTCCATCTCTTCACTGGTGCTCGGACGATTCAGCATCAGGTTGCGATGCGGGAAGCGCCCGAACCGGGCAATCACCCGCTGGTGCTGCTCGGCATAGTCGAGGAAGCCTTCGAACAAGCGCTGGTTGGCCTCAGGCTGCTCTTCCAGCAGCATCTGGTAGCGCTCGACGCTCAGGTTCTGCCAATCGAGCACCTCGGCATGCTCCAGCACCAGCAGCACGAACACCCGCTGGATCGGCAGCAACTGGTAATCCCAGGCCTTCTGTAGCCCCTGCATCGCCACCACCTGCGCTCGCCGGTCGCCCTCGAAGGCGCGAGGCGTGTCGCGGTAGATCATGCGCGGCAGTTGGTCCAGCAAGATCAGCAGGCCCAGCCAGCCCTGCGGCGACTGCTGCCACTCGTCGAGCCCGCCCGCCAGGGCTTGCTCGACCAGATCGCCAAACAGCGCCTGGGCTTCGGCATCGTGATGCTTGCCGAACCACAGCGTACTCTTCTCGTCAGCCACGGCCTGGGCACTGGTGCCCCAACCGAACCACCATTCCAGCAACGGCTGCCAAGGTGCGAGCATGACTTACTCCTTGTGGTAGGCGGTCACGCGCTCGACCTCTTCCTTCGAGCCGAGGATCACCGACACACGCTGGTGCAGGCTTTCTGGCTGGATGTCGAGGATACGCTCGTAACCGTTGGTGGATGCGCCGCCGGCCTGTTCGATGATGAACGACATCGGGTTGGCTTCGTACATCAGGCGCAGCTTGCCCGGCTTGCTCGGCTCGCGGGCGTCACGTGGGTACATGAACAGGCCGCCACGGGTCAGGATGCGGTGCACGTCGGCCACCATCGAGGCGATCCAGCGCATGTTGTAATTCTTCTTCAGCGGCCCGGTCTCACCGGCCAGCAGCTCGCCCACGTAGCGCTGTACCGGGGCTTCCCAGTGGCGCTGGTTGGACATGTTGATGGCGAACTCGGCGGTGGTTGCCGGCACCTGGATGTTCTCGTGGGTCAGGACGAAGCTGCCCAGTTCGCGGTCCAGGGTGAAGCCCTTGACGCCGTTGCCCAGGGTCAGGATCAGCATGGTCTGCGGGCCGTAGATGGCGTAACCGGCGGCGACCTGCTGGGTGCCTGGCTGCAGGAAGGCGTTTTCGTTGAGGGTTTCGTTCTGGCTCAGGTACTCGTTAGGGCAACGCAGTACCGAGAAGATGGTGCCGACCGAGACGTTGACGTCGATGTTCGACGAACCGTCCAGCGGGTCGAAGACCAGCAGGTAGGCACCCTTGGGGTACTTGCCCGGGATCTGGTAGGCGTTGTCCATTTCCTCGGACGCCATGCCGGCCAGGTGGCCGCCCCATTCGTTGGCTTCGAGCAGGATGTCGTTGGAGATCACGTCCAGCTTCTTCTGGACTTCGCCCTGCACGTTCTCGGTGCCCATGCTGCCCAGTACGCCGCCGAGGGCGCCTTTGGACACATGGTGGCTGATTTCCTTGCACGCACGCGCCACCACTTCGATCAGGAAGCGCAGATCGGCAGGGGTATTGTTGCTGCGGGTCTGCTCAATCAGATAGCGACTCAGGGTAACGCGGGACATGTATGGCTCCGAAGGATAGGGGGAGAAAACCCCCGCAGTTTACAGGGAGAGTTGCAGGCTAGCGAGCAAAGAGACTCGAGTTCCGGCCTTGAGTTCAGCAGGCACCCGGTCAGCGGTCGGTTGCCCCGTACACCAGGCCGCTCTCATAGAACAAAACATAACTCATTGTTCAGCTTGGCTCTGTGGGAGCGGGCTTGCCCCGCGAACACCGGCGAAGCCGGTGCCATTCACCGCGTCGCCCCATTCGCGGGACAAGCCCGCTCCCACAAGGGCTGGGTGATCTCCCACAGGGTTCCAGCGCGCTACTTCAATCCAGCGCCTTCCAGATCTCCCCGGCATACTCGCGAATGGTCCGGTCCGAAGAGAACCAGCCCATCCGCGCAGTATTGAGCACCGCCATGCGCCACCATTCCTGGGGCGTGTGCCACAGCGCCTCGACCCGGCTCTGGGCCTCCCAGTAGGCTTCGAAGTCGGCGCAGACCAGGAAGCGGTCGTAGGCCACCAGCCCGTCCACCAGCCCGGCATAGCGCCCCGGATCATCCGGCGAGAACACCCCACTGCGGATCGCCTGCAACACATCGTTAAGACGGCTTGAGGCGGCGATGGCGGCACTGGCGCCGAAGTCGCCCGCCCGCCGGCGCGCCTCCACCTGCTGCGCGGTCAGGCCGAAGATGAACATGTTCTCGGCCCCCACGTGCTCGCACATCTCCACGTTGGCGCCATCGAGGGTGCCGATGGTCAGCGCGCCGTTGAGCCCGAACTTCATGTTGCTGGTGCCCGAGGCCTCATAGCCAGCGGTGGATATCTGCTCGGACAGGTCGGCCGCGGGGATGATGCTTTCGGCCAGGCTGACGTTGTAGTTGGGCAGGAACACCACCTTGAGCAAGCCGCGCAGGGTTGGGTCGTTGTTGACCACCCGGGCGATATCGTTGGCCAGCTTGATGATCAGCTTGGCCTGGTGGTAGCTGGCCGCGGCCTTGCCGGCGAAGATCTTCACCCGCGGCACCCAGTTGGTGCCGGGGTCGTTGCGCATGGCCTGGTACAGCGCCACGGTGTGCAGCAGGTTGAGCAACTGGCGCTTGTACTCGTGGATGCGCTTGACCTGCACGTCGAACAGCGCCTCGGGGTTGACCGTGACGCCCAGGCGATCCTGGATGATGCTAGCCAGTGCACGCTTGCTGTGCAGGCGCTGCGCGGCGAACTGCTTGCGGAAACCCGCCTTGTCGGCGAACGGCACCAGGTTGGCCAGCAACCGCTCCGGATCGTCCTTGAGCTCCGGCCCGAGCGCTTCGACGAGCATCTCGGTCAACTGCGGGTTGGACTGGTACAGCCAGCGGCGGAAGGTGATGCCGTTGGTCTTGTTGTTGATCCGCTGCGGGTAGAGCTTGTGCAACTCGGAAAAAACCGTGCTCTTCATCAGCTTGCTGTGCAGCGCCGAGACCCCGTTGACGCTGTGCGAGCCGAGAAACGCCAGGTTGCCCATGCGCACCCGGCGGCCGTTGTCTTCCTCGATCAGCGACACTGCGCGCAGCACGTCGAAATCGTGCATGCCCTTCGCCCGCAAGGCGTCGATGTGGTAGGCGTTGATCAGGTAGATGATCTGCATGTGCCGCGGCAACATGCGCTCCATCAGCGCTACCGGCCAGGTTTCCAGAGCCTCGGGCAGCAGGGTGTGGTTGGTGTAGGCCAGGGTGCCGACGGTCAGCTCCCAGGCTGTGTCCCAGGTTATCTCGTGCTGGTCGACCAACAGGCGCATCAGCTCGGCCACGGCGATCGACGGGTGGGTGTCGTTGAGCTGGATGGCCGCTGCATCCGGCAGGTTGAGCAAGTTGTCGTGCATGTTCAGGTGACGGCGCAGCAGGTCCTGCAGCGACGCCGAGACGAAGAAGTACTCCTGGCGCAGGCGCAGTTCCTGGCCGGCCTCGGTGCTGTCGGCCGGGTACAGCACCCGCGAGATGCTTTCGGCGCGGGCCACCTCGGCCACCGCGCCCAGGTGGTCACCGGCATTGAAGCGCTCCAGGTGCAGCTCTTCCAGGGCACGCGCCCGCCACAGGCGCAGGGTGTTGACGCTGGAGCCACGCCAGCCCACCACGGGCGTGTCGTAGGCCACCGCCCGTACCGTTTCGCCCGGCCACCATACCTGGCGTTGCTGGCCGTGGGCGTCGTGCACCGTTTCGACGCTGCCGCCGAAGCTGATCGGGTAGATCACCTCGGCCCGCTCGAACTCCCAGGGGTTTCCGAAATCCAGCCAGTTCTCGGTCTGCTCCTGCTGCCAGCCATCGACCAGGGCCTGGCGGAACAGGCCGTGCTCGTAGCGAATGCCGTAGCCATGGGCGGCGATGCCCAAGGTCGACATGCTTTCCATGAAGCAGGCGGCCAGCCGCCCCAGGCCGCCGTTGCCCAGCGCCGCATCGGGCTCGAGCAGGCGGATGCGCTCGAGGTCGACGTCCAGGCCTTCGAGCGCTTCGCGAGCGACGTCGAGCAGGCCAAGGTTGCTCAGGCTGTCGTAGAGCAGGCGTCCGATGAGAAATTCCAGGGAGAGGTAGTACACCCGCTTCTGGCTGCGGCGGTACGCCTGACGGGTGTGATCCATCCAGTGGTCGACCATGTGATCGCGCGCGGCCAGGGCGATGGCTTCGAACCAGTCGTGATCGAAGGCATGCTCGGGGTCCTTGCCGACCGCGTAGGTCAGCTTGTCCAGTACAGCGGCGCGGAATTCGGCCACCTCGGCGTCACGAGCTTTGGGTTCCTGGGACATGCGGCATCCTCGGGCAAGTTGACGAATACGGAGGGAGACTGTTGAGCCTAGTCGGTTCGACCGGGAGCGACAGCCTGGGTTCGCGGTTTTCATGCGGCTTTTCGCAAAGCGCCGTGCAATCGGTCAAAAGGTTGTTCACAAATTGAACAACTCCGGTATGATCGCGCGCCCAAAGACCGTGATCCGCCCTATATAACGATGAAAACCACCCTGATCGCCGCCGCCGAAGTCGACAGCCTGGAGACCTGGCAGCGCTACGCCAGCCACATGTGCCACGGCTGCCATTCGACCTGTTGCACCCTGCCGGTGGAGGTGAAGATCAAGGATCTGATCCGCATTGGCGTGGTGGATGAGTTCGAAAAGGACGAGCCACCGAAGAACATCGCCAAACGCCTGCAGAAGGACGGCATCATCGAGCGCTTCAACCAGAAGTCGGGGATCTTCACCCTGACCCGGATGAGCAACGACGATTGCCTGTACCTGGATCGCAAGAGCCGCTTGTGCACGATCTACGACAAGCGCCCGGATACCTGCCGCAACCACCCCAAGGTCGGGCCGCGGCCGGGGTATTGTGCCTATAAGCCCAAGGTGGCAGGGCGGTGATTTGCATTGTGAACGGGTGATGGCCACCGGGCGCATGTCTTGGTTCTGATGCCGTGGCGAACATCGAGCGCCGCCCGCGCGGCGCTCGATCTCATCGCCGCTGAAAATGTCACGGCGAACTCCTGAAACTCACAGCACATTCGGAACTCTCCTACACATGTGCCCTAGCGGCATCAGCCCCCGCGAAATACCCTACAAGCTCTGTCGGCTAGCGTCTGATTGTGGCTGGAAACCTATCTCTCTAGGCTGCCCAGGTCGCTGAACGGTTCAGCGATCGGGTGTGGAAACCCGGCAATTCAACATGATGACTGTCGTCATGACAGCTGTACGCGGGAGGCCTCGGGCCTACCGGGTTTATCATGTGCCTGGTTTTCCACCCCGTGTACAGCTGTCACCCCAATGTGTGGAAACCGAGGGGTGGCACATGAACTACATGGTGCCAATATGACAAAGATCGTCCTCGCTCCACCCCACCACTTCGACCTACCAGACGGCACGACCCTCACCCATGCCATCTGCAAAAACCTTGTCCCCCTCGACTACGTCGTGGTCAACATCACCCACTAGCTGATGATCGCCTACAACCATAGCCACCGCGCCCTTGACGGCATTGCCGATGAGCAGACGCGAGAGACACTGGTAAATGGCCTGCGTGCCGTGCAGCTGGCCTGGGGCCAGGCAGATGCCTTGTCGATCGCCGTGGAGCGTAGCGGAAGCCTGCATTGATCTGCGTCGCTTCCACAACAAGAATCAGGGAGAGGAACCCATGACCGACGACAACAAGACTACCCCAGGCAAAACCTGCTTCTACCAGGGTGAAAAACACAAACAGGCCCTGTTCCAGATCGCCCCCGGCATTCCCTGCCAGCATGCCCGCGAACAAGCGTCCGAACTGATAGGCTGTGTCCGCGACCTCACGCTCAACGCGGTAATGGACAACGACCCACAACAGATCTGGGCCGCGTACTACCTCAGCGCCCTGGCCAAGGCCTTAATGGACGACGCCGAGCTGGGCATGACAGGCTGACCATTACCGCAGACAAACAAAAACGCCCCGGCCTTTCGACCGGGGCGTTTTCATTCAGCCTGAGCTAACTCAGTTCTTGGCTTTCTTGGCAGCGCGGGTACGCTCGCCTTCGTCCAGGATCTTCTTGCGCAGACGGATCGACTTCGGCGTGACTTCGCACAGCTCGTCGTCCTGGATGAATTCCAGGGCCTGTTCCAGGGTGTGGCGAACTGGCGGTACCAGGGCGATGACTTCGTCCTTGCCCGAAGCACGCATGTTGTCGAGCTTCTTGCCTTTGGTCGGGTTCACGCCCAGGTCGTTGTCACGGCTGTTCAGGCCGATGATCTGACCGTTGTAGATCTCCTGGCCGTGTTCAACGAACAGCTTGCCACGCGCCTGCAGGGTCTCCAGCGAGTAGGTCAGTGCCTTGCCGGTCTCGACCGAAACCAGTACGCCGTTGAGGCGGCCAGACATCTGGCCCGACTTCATGGTGTCGTAGCGATCGAAGATCGAGGTCAGGATGCCTGCACCGTTGGTCAGGGTCAGGAACTGGTTACGGAAACCGATCAGACCACGGGCTGGAATGTTGTATTCCAGGCGAACACGGCCCTTGCCATCCGGCACCATGTTGGTCAGGTCGCCTTTACGCAGACCCATCTCTTCCATGACCTTGCCCTGGGATTCTTCAGGGATGTCGATGGTGACGTTCTCGAACGGCTCCTGCTTGACGCCGTCGACTTCGCGGATGATCACTTCAGGACGGCCCACGGCCATCTCGAAGCCTTCACGACGCATGGTTTCGATCAGCACCGACAGGTGCAGCTCACCACGGCCCGAGACCTTGAACTTGTCAGGGGAGTCGGTTTCCTGAACACGCAGAGCAACGTTGTACAGCAGCTCCTTGTCCAGGCGGTCCTTGATGTTACGGCTGGTGACGAACTTGCCTTCTTTACCGCAGAACGGCGAATCGTTGACCTGGAAGGTCATGGAAACGGTCGGCTCGTCAACGGTCAGCGGCTTCATCGCTTCTACCGCATCCGGGGCGCACAGGGTGTCGGAAATGAACAGCTCGTCGAAACCGCTGATGCAGACGATGTCGCCAGCCTGGGCTTCTTCGACGTCGATGCGGTGCAGGCCGTGGTGACCCATCAGCTTGAGGATACGACCGTTACGCTTCTTGCCGTTGGTGTCGATGGCGACGACCGGGGTGTTCGGCTTGACGCGACCACGGGCGATACGGCCAACGCCGATAACACCGAGGAAGCTGTTGTAGTCCAGTGCGGAGATCTGCATCTGGAACGGACCGTCACGGTCAACGCTCGGTGCCGGTACGTTGTCGACGATCGACTGGTACAGCGCGGTCATGTCTTCGCCCATGTCAGTGTGGTCCAGACCGGCGATGCCGTTCAGGGCCGAGGCGTAGACGACTTTGAAGTCCAGCTGTTCATCGGTGGCGCCGAGGTTGTCGAACAGGTCGAAGATCTGGTCCAGAACCCAGTCAGGACGCGCGCCCGGACGGTCGACCTTGTTGATCACGACGATCGGCTTGAGGCCGGCTTCGAAGGCCTTCTTGGTCACGAAGCGGGTTTGCGGCATCGGGCCGTCTTGGGCGTCGACCAGCAGCAGCACGGAGTCGACCATCGACATTACACGCTCAACCTCGCCACCGAAGTCGGCGTGACCGGGGGTGTCGACGATGTTGATGTGGTAGCCGTTCCAGTTGATGGCGGTGTTTTTCGCCAGAATGGTAATGCCGCGCTCTTTTTCCTGGTCGTTGGAGTCCATCACGCGCTCGTCGTTGAGCTCGTTACGCTCCAGGGTGCCGGATTGGCGCAGGAGTTTGTCGACCAGGGTGGTTTTACCATGGTCAACGTGGGCGATGATGGCGATGTTACGCAGATTTTCGATCACAACTGTATCTCGATCAGAGGATTCGGTTGCCGCCTAGTCTAGGCGGCCAATATGTACTGTTTAAGGCTCAGCGGGCCCGGCGGTCGGGAGGGCGATGGCGAATACTGCCGCCATACAACCCCGGCGTCTTATGTCGGACGATAAACACGCACATTGGCATGTCCCTCACTGAGCAGGTGGTGTGCGTGCAAACGGCTCATCACACCCTTGTCGCAATACAGCAGGTACTGGCGATTGCCATCGAGCTGCTTGAACTTGCTGTTGATCGCGTAGAACGGCATGGCCTGGACTTCGATGCCTTCGAGCACCAGAGGTTCGTCCTCCTGGGCATCGGGGTGGCGGATGTCGATGACGATCTGACCGGGCAGGGCCTCGGCCACTTCCTCGATCTCGATGTCCTTGCCCAACTCGTCGATCACGTGGTCGATGGAGATCAGCTTGGCGCGCTCCAGCGCACGCTCAAGTACCTCCATGTCGAACTGCTTCTCTTCGTGCTCCATGCGGTGGCGCTTGGCATGGGTGGTCGGGTTCACCGAGATCACCCCGCAGTACTCCGGCATGTGCTTGGCGAAGTCGGCGGTGCCGATCGCGTAGGCCTGGTCGATGATGTCCTGCTTGTGGCTGGCCAGCAGCGGGCGCAGGACCAGCTTGTCGGTGGCCGAATCGATGATCGACAGGTTCGGCAGGGTCTGGCTGGACACCTGGGAAATCGCCTCGCCGGTGACCAGCGCATCGATCTCGAGGCGGTCGGCCATGCGCGCGGCGGCGCGCAGCATCATGCGCTTGAGGGTCACGCCCATGTAGCTGTTGTCGACCTTGTTGAGAATCTCGCCGACCACTTCCTCGAACGGCACGCTGATGAACAGCACGCGCTGGCTGCTGCCGAACTTCTTCCACAGGTAGTGGGCCACCTCCATCACCCCCAACTCGTGGGCACGGCCACCGAGGTTGAAGAAGCAGAAGTGGGTCATCAGGCCACGGCGCATCATCTGGTAGGCCGCCACGGTGGAGTCGAAGCCGCCGGACATCAGTACCAGGGTCTGCTCCAGGGCGCCCAGCGGGTAGCCGCCGATGCCCTGGTGCTGATTGTGGATCACGTACAGGCGCTGGTCGCGAATCTCGATACGCACCAGGACTTCTGGTGCTTTGAGGTCGATGCCGGCAGCGCCGCACTGCTGGCGCAACTGACTGCCGACATAGCGGTCGACGTCCATCGAGGTGAAATCGTGGTGACCACCGCGCTTGCAGCGCACGGCGAAGCGCTTGCCGGCCAGCAGGTGGCCGAAGTGCTGCTTGCACTTCTCGACGATGTCGTCGAAGTCGCCCAGCGGGTATTCCTCGACCTGCAGGAAGTGGGTGATACCCGGCGTGCAGCTGAGGCGCTCGACCATCTCGCGCTGGACCTTCTCGTCCTCGACGCGGGTGACCACTTCGAGATTGTCCCAGACACCATCGACCGCGAGCTCTGGATCGAGATCCTTGAGCACGACGCGGATGTTCTTGCCGAGCTGGCGGATGAAGCGCTTGCGCACCGGCCGGCTCTTGATGGTGATTTCTGGGAAGACTTTGACGATAAGTTTCATTGGGTTAACAGCGCGCGCAGGGCCTGCCGAAAATGAGGGGCGCGAATTATAGCGGAAATTGCTCAGGTTTTGACCAACTTTTGGTCAGGGCGTTTGAGAGGGATGCCAAAGGGCGGGTTTTACCCTGCCTGTGAGATCGAGCGCCGCGCGGGAGGCGCGATCTCAGGCGCACCACAAAAACCGCGACTCGCACATATTTGGTGCAAAGCCTCAAAGAAACGCCTCCAAAGGGTGCACTTTTTCACGCCGGACGCCGGTCAAATGCCCGCAAACGCCCCCTTTTATCCCGCCCTCGCCATTTTCGGGCACTGGCATGCAATTTGCTCCCTTGTGAGGCAGGTAAGCTTGGCCGACTATCCGCGCCCGGCAACACCCTTTTTCCAGGGCAGCGGCCCACCGCGCTCTCGTTCATCCGGAGGACAACATGTCGAAGTCGGTTCAACTCATCAAAGATCATGACGTTAAGTGGATTGATCTGCGTTTCACGGACACCAAAGGCAAGCAGCACCACGTCACCATGCCGGCTCGCGACGCGCTGGAAGACGACTTCTTCGAAGCTGGCAAGATGTTCGACGGCTCGTCAATCGAAGGCTGGAAAGGCATCGAAGCTTCCGACATGATTCTGCTGCCGGATGACTCCTCCGCCGTGCTGGACCCGTTCACCGAAGAGCCGACCCTGATCCTGGTCTGCGACGTGATCGAGCCGTCCACCATGCAAGGCTACGACCGCGACCCACGCGCCATCGCCAAGCGTGCCGAAGAGTTCCTGAAGTCCACCGGTATCGGTGACACCGTATTCGTCGGCCCGGAGCCTGAGTTCTTCATCTTCGACCAGGTCAAGTTCAAGTCGGACATCTCCGGCTCGATGTTCAAGATCTACTCCGAGCAAGGCTCCTGGATGACCGACCAGGACGTCGAAGGCGGCAACAAGGGCCACCGCCCTGCCGTCAAAGGCGGCTACTTCCCGGTTCCGCCGTGCGACCACGACCACGAAATCCGTACTGCCATGTGCAACGCCATGGAAGAAATGGGCCTGGTCATCGAAGTTCACCACCACGAAGTGGCGACTGCCGGCCAGAACGAAATCGGTGTGAAGTTCAACACCCTGGTCACCAAGGCTGACGAAGTTCAGACCCTGAAGTACTGCGTGCACAACGTAGCCGACGCCTACGGCAAGACCGCGACCTTCATGCCGAAGCCGCTGTACGGCGACAACGGCTCGGGCATGCACGTTCACATGTCGATCTCCAAAGACGGCAAGAACACCTTCTCGGGTGAAGGCTATGCCGGCCTGTCCGACACCGCCCTGTACTTCATCGGCGGTATCATCAAGCACGGTAAGGCCCTGAACGGCTTCACCAACCCGGCCACCAACTCCTACAAGCGTCTGGTTCCAGGTTTCGAAGCCCCGGTAATGCTGGCCTACTCGGCGCGTAACCGTTCGGCCTCGATCCGTATTCCTTACGTTTCCAGCCCGAAAGCCCGCCGTATCGAAGCGCGCTTCCCGGACCCGGCTGCCAACCCGTACCTGTGCTTCGCTGCACTGCTGATGGCCGGCCTGGACGGTATCCAGAACAAGATCCACCCAGGCGATGCCGCCGACAAGAACCTGTACGACCTGCCGCCTGAAGAGGCCAAGGAAATCCCACAGGTTTGCGGTAGCCTGAAGGAAGCCCTGGAAGAGCTGGACAAGGGCCGTGCGTTCCTGACCAAGGGTGGCGTGTTCTCCGACGACTTCATCGATGCCTACATCGAGCTGAAGTCGGAAGAAGAGATCAAGGTCCGCACCTTCGTTCACCCGCTGGAATACGATCTGTACTACAGCGTGTAAGCCAATCGACGGGGTCAACCCGTCGATCTAGGAAAAGGCCTCCCTCGGGAGGCCTTTTTTCGTTCAAAAAACTCAGCTCACACCGGCAGCCTCCGACAATGAAAACTCGCAGGGTAAGCGCTCATTTTTTTCATAGAGCACACCACCATGCGCACCTTAGTTCCCATCACCCTTGTGCTAGCCGCACTTCTGGCTGGCTGCGGCAAAAGCACCGCCGAACCCGGCCAAGTGCGTTCCGAGGTACTCCATCGTGCCACCGCCAGCTGGGATGGCACGCCCTACACGCACTATCCCGAAGGGCAGCCCATGCTGTCGTTGGTGAAAGTCAGCATACCCGCCAACACCACCCTTGACTGGCATTGCCATCAAACCTTCACCCTCGGCTACCTGCAAGAAGGCAAACTCGAGGTGGAAACCACCGGAGGCAAACGGATACGACTGACGGCGGGCGACAGCCTCGCCGAGGTCGTCAACGACGTGCATCGAGGGCATACAGCGGATGAGCCGGCCACGGTGTTGATGTTCCATGCCGGAGCCGATCATCTCACCTTCTCCCAGCGCGAAGCCCAATGCCAGCCACCGGTGGTCGCCAGAGACGAGCCGATGGACACGCTGCTTGCGCAGATCCAGCAGCGCCTGGCAATCGCCGAGGAAATCGCACTGCACAAATGGGATACGGCCCAGGCGGTGCAAGCGGTAGCGCGCGAGCAGCAGGTGCTGACCAACGTTCGTCACAGCGCATGGCGCTATCAACTCGCACCAGAGCGCGCCGCTGACTTCTTCGCTGACCAGATCGAAGCCAACAAGATGGTGCAGTACGGGTTGATCCACCAATGGCAAGCACGCGGCGCAGCCCCTGAAGTGCCCCGCCGCGACCTGTATACGACGCTCAGGCCTCAGCTGGACAGCCTCCAGGACCAGCTACTGAAGAGCCTCGCCAAATTCGAGAACAACTATCGCCCCGATTGCGCCAGCCAGGTGATGGCGAGGATCGAGGGGAAGACGTTGAGCCCGATGCTAAAGCAAGCCATGGTTCGCGCCACCGGCCAGCTGTGTCATAACGACTGAATCCTCTATGCTCTATATTGGTGCATTAAAAAGACCGACGCCCCTCGATGCACCCCAAAAAAGGTCATAAGAAACCCGAAACCAGAAAATTCTGGTCCGAATTTGCGCAGTTGCAGGCCTTTATCGGCAAATTCCGCTTCTTTTCGGAGCCTTGGTTTGTTTCTTGCATTTTCCGGGTATCAGCGGATCCACAGCGCGCCACGCCCTGGCCACGCATTGCCAGGCCGGCGCCAATAGAGGTCAACGACGCCTTATGACCATCAGCGATGCACAGCACCGTCTGCTTCTGGACAACCTGACCACCGCCACGCTCCTGCTCAATGGCGAACTGCGCCTGGAGTACATGAATCCGGCTGCGGAAATGCTTCTCGCCGTCAGCGGCCAGCGCAGCCACGGGCAGTTCATCAGCGAGCTGTTCACCGAATCCACCGAGGCGCTCAACTCGCTGCGCCAGGCGGTGGAACAGGCGCACCCGTTCACCAAGCGCGAGGCGCAACTGACCTCGCTGACCGGGCAGACCATCACCGTCGACTACGCCGTCACGCCGATCCTGCACCAGGGCAATACCCTGCTCCTGCTGGAGGTGCACCCACGCGATCGCCTGCTGCGCATCACCAAGGAAGAAGCCCAGCTGAGCAAGCAGGAAACCACCAAGATGCTGGTGCGCGGCCTGGCCCACGAAATAAAGAACCCGCTCGGCGGCATCCGCGGCGCGGCGCAACTGCTCGCCCGAGAACTGCCCGACGACGGCCTGCGCGACTACACCAACGTGATCATCGAAGAAGCCGACCGCTTGCGTAACCTGGTCGACCGCATGCTCGGCTCGAACAAGCTGCCTTCACTGGCCATGACCAACATCCACGAAGTGCTGGAGCGCGTTTGCAGCCTGGTCGAGGCAGAAAGCCAGGGCTGCATCACTTTGGTGCGTGACTACGACCCAAGCCTGCCGGACGTGCTGATCGACCGCGAGCAGATGATCCAGGCGGTGCTCAACATCGTGCGCAACGCCATGCAGGCGATCAGCTCGCAGAACGAACTGCGGCTGGGTCGCATCTCCTTGCGCAGCCGAGCGGTACGCCAGTTCACCATCGGCCATGTACGCCACCGTTTGGTAGCCCGGGTCGAAATCATCGACAACGGCCCGGGCATTCCTGCGGAACTGCAGGACACCCTCTTCTATCCCATGGTCAGCGGGCGCCCGGACGGTACCGGGCTGGGCCTGGCCATCACCCAGAACATCATTAGCCAGCACCAGGGCCTGATCGAGTGTGAAAGCCACGCAGGGCACACCGCCTTCTCGATCTTCCTGCCCTTGGAACAAGGAGCCACCGCCTCATGAGCCGAAGTGAAACCGTATGGATCGTCGATGATGATCGCTCCATCCGCTGGGTACTGGAAAAAGCCCTGCAACAGGAAGGCATGACCACCCAGAGCTTCGACAGCGCCGATGGCGTGATGGGTCGCCTGGCGCGCCAGCAACCCGACGTGATCATCTCCGATATCCGCATGCCCGGCGCCAGCGGACTCGACCTGCTGGCACAGATCCGCGAGCAGCACCCGCGCCTGCCGGTCATCATCATGACCGCCCATTCCGACCTGGACAGCGCCGTGGCGTCCTACCAGGGCGGCGCGTTCGAGTACCTGCCCAAGCCGTTCGACGTGGACGAAGCGGTGTCGCTGGTCAAGCGTGCCAATCAGCACGCGCAGGAGCAGCAAGGCCTGGATGTACCGCAGAACCTGACCCGCACTCCCGAGATCATCGGTGAAGCACCGGCGATGCAGGAGGTGTTTCGCGCCATCGGCCGCCTCAGCCACTCCAACATCACCGTGCTGATCAACGGTGAGTCGGGGACCGGCAAGGAGCTGGTGGCCCATGCCCTGCACCGCCACAGTCCGCGCTCGGCCTCGCCGTTCATCGCCCTGAACATGGCGGCCATACCCAAGGACCTGATGGAGTCGGAACTGTTCGGCCATGAGAAAGGCGCCTTCACCGGCGCCGCCAACCTGCGCCGCGGGCGTTTCGAACAAGCCGATGGCGGTACGCTGTTCCTCGACGAAATCGGCGACATGCCGGCCGACACCCAGACCCGCCTGCTGCGGGTGCTGGCCGATGGCGAGTTCTATCGCGTCGGTGGCCATGTACCGGTCAAGGTCGACGTGCGGATCATCGCCGCCACCCACCAGAACCTCGAGTCGTTGGTACAGGCGGGCAAGTTCCGTGAGGACTTGTTCCACCGCCTCAACGTGATCCGCATCCACATTCCGCGCCTGGCCGACCGCCGCGAAGACATCCCGGCGCTGGCACGCCACTTCCTCGGCCGCGCCGCCCAGGAGTTGGCAGTGGAGCCCAAGTTGCTGAAGCCGGAAACCGAAGAGTTCATCCGCAACCTGCCATGGCCAGGCAACGTACGCCAGCTGGAGAACACCTGCCGCTGGATCACCGTGATGGCCTCCAGCCGCGAAGTGCTGATCGGCGACCTGCCCCCCGAACTGCTCAACCTGCCGCAGGACGCGGCACCGGTCACAAACTGGGAGCAGGCCCTGCGCCAATGGGCCGATCAGGCCCTTGCCCGTGGCCAGTCGAACCTGCTCGACAGCGCAGTGCCCAGCTTCGAGCGGATCATGATCGAGACCGCGCTCAAGCATACCGCCGGCCGTCGGCGCGATGCGGCGCTGCTGCTGGGCTGGGGGCGCAACACCCTCACCCGCAAGATCAAGGAACTGGGCATGAACGTGGACGGCGCAGACGATGACGAAGGTGACGATCACTGATCATCAGTCCAACCGTTGAGATCCTGGGGCCGCTTTGCGGCCCCAGTCGTTTCTGCCCTTTCGTGCACCGATGTTGTGCTGCGCGCACCCCGCGAAGGCATAAATCCCCTCAAAAGCCGGCCAAATCACCCGCAAACGCACTGTTTACGGGGTTTTCAAAGTTGGCACGCCACCTGCAATAAGTACTGTATCTCCAGTTTTGGGGGCCTCGGTACAGGCAGGCCGGGTGAACCCCCCTTTTATTCGCGGTAATGCAGTTTTGGGGACCTCGGTACAGGCAGGCCGGGAATCCCCTCTTTTATTCGTGCAGCCTCACCTGCACACGCCAACGCCCAGCGTCCTCTGCACCGGCCCACTCGCCGTGCAGGGGACGCGCGGCAACCACCGTCAGCAACAACCCCTCTTTGCTCTTGCGCAGTTGCCAAGCGACCGGCTTGCCCTGCAGGTCGAGCTGACCGCGTTGTACCTTGCCCTCGGCCTCGAACAGCAGCGCCACGGTACCTTCCACGTTTTCGCCATGCAGCTTGGGTTGTTCGTTGAACCACAGGTCCAGGCCGTCCTGCACGACCGCTATCTGTTCCAATACGCGCTCTTCAGGCGCGGTCAGGCGGCCGATCATCAAACCCACCAGCATCCCGAAAATAGCCAGCGAGAACAGCACACGCGGCCAAGCCTTCGAACGCTCGTCCGGTTCGAGGGTAGAATGCTCGTCATCTTCACGCTTGGAGCCGTGCATGTTTCACGTCATCCTTTTTCAACCAGAAATTCCGCCGAATACCGGCAACATCATCCGCCTCTGCGCCAACAGCGGTTGCGACCTGCACTTGATCGAGCCGATCAGTTTCGAGCTGGACGACAAGCGCCTGCGCCGCGCCGGGCTGGACTATCACGAGTATGCCACGCTCAAGCGCCACGAAAGCCTGGCCGGATGCCTGGAAAGCCTGGGCAACCCGCGCCTGTTCGCCTTCACCACCAAAGGCTCGCATCCCTTCCACGAAACCGCCTACCAACCGGGGGATGCTTTCCTCTTCGGGCCAGAGAGCCGCGGCCTCCCCGCCGAGGTGCTGGACAGCCTGCCGGCGGAGCAACGCCTGCGCCTGCCGATGCGGCCCGGCTGCCGCAGCTTGAACCTGTCCAATACCGTGGCGGTGACGGTGTACGAGGCGTGGCGGCAGAACGGGTTTGCCGGGAGTTGATCTGCTGCCTGTGCCCGCGAAGAGGCCGGCACAGGCAACAAAAAAGCGCCCCGAAGGGCGCTTTTCTCATTGCCGTGGCAATCACTGCACGGTCGGCGCTTCGCCCGCTTCCTGCATGCGCTGCATTTCTTGCGCATACAGGGCGTCGAAGTTGACCGGCGACAGCATCAGTGCCGGGAACGAACCACGGGTCACCAGGCTGTCCAGGGTTTCACGGGCATAGGGGAACAGGATGTTCGGGCAGAACGCACCGAGGGTGTGGCTCATCGAAGCCGCGTCGAGGTTCTTGATCAGGAAGATACCCGCCTGCTGCACTTCGGCGATGAAGGCCACTTCGTCAGCATTCTTGACGGTAACCGACAGGGTCAGGACCACCTCGTGGAAGTCGCCTTCCAGGGCCTTCTGCTTGGTGTTCAGGTCCAGCGCGACGCTCGGCTCCCACTGCTGGCGGAAGATCTGAGGGCTCTTCGGCGCTTCGAACGACAGGTCGCGCACGTAGATGCGCTGCATGGAGAACTGTGGGCTGTTGTCTTCTTCGGTAGCAGCGCCGTTGGTCTGTTGGTCAGTCATGGCAGATCCTTATCCTAATGTTGTTCAATGCAGAAATTCAGGCCGCCAGCAGCGCGTCGAGCTTGCCGGCGCGCTCCAGGGCATAGAGGTCATCGCATCCACCGACGTGCGTGCTGCCGATCCAGATCTGCGGCACCGATGTACGGCCGGCTTTCTGGCTCATCTCGGCACGAACCTGCGGTTTGCCGTCGACCTTGATTTCCTCGAACGCAACGCCCTTGCTCTCGAGCAGGTACTTGGCGCGCATGCAGTAGGGGCAGTAGTCGCTGGAATAGACGATGACAGGCTTCATATCACTTCACCAAAGGCAGGTTATCGGCTTTCCAGCTGGAAACACCACCGCTGAGCTTGGCAGCGGTGTAGCCAGCCTTGAGCAGTTCGCGGCAGATGGTGCCGGACTGCTGGCCCATCGCGTCGACGACGATCAGGGTCTTCTCTTTGTGCTTTTCCAGCTCGGTCATGCGGTTGACCAGCTTGTCCTGCGGGATGTTCAGCGCGCCGACGATGTGACCGGCGGAGTATTCCTTGGCCGGGCGGATGTCGATGACCAGGGCCTTCTCGGCGTTGACCAGTGCGGTCAGCTGGCCATTGCTCAGGCTCTGGCCGCCACGGCGGACTTCATTGACGAGCAGCAGGACCAGCAGAACAACGAAAATCGCGACCAGGATGTAGTGATCTGTCGCGAATTGAATCAGGTGAGCAACCATCAGCGGTGTTCCAGGCGATTGAAAATGCCGGCCAGTATACACAGCCCCCCAGTGCCACCAAAGCCCGACGGGCAGGCGGCAAAGGTACCTTCATGTTGCCAGGTTGCCCGCGCTGGTCGGGCGCAGGGACGAATATTCGCCGTTGCTGGCGTAAATGCCCTAAAATGCGTG
This sequence comes from Pseudomonas putida, assembly GCF_005080685.1. Classification (NCBI taxonomy): domain Bacteria; kingdom Pseudomonadati; phylum Pseudomonadota; class Gammaproteobacteria; order Pseudomonadales; family Pseudomonadaceae; genus Pseudomonas; species Pseudomonas putida. The sequence goes on from NZ_CP039371.1 coordinate 6,115,792, forward strand.
TCTTTATCATCTTTGAACAACCGTGAGTTTGATTGATGACGAGTACGCCCAAACCCCTGGTCCTGATCATCCTGGATGGATTCGGCCATAGCGAAAGCCCCGAATACAACGCCATCTACGCCGCCAACACACCGGTCTACGACCGCCTGCGCGCCAGCCAGCCGCATGGCCTGATTTCCGGTTCAGGCATGGATGTCGGCCTGCCGGACGGGCAAATGGGCAACTCCGAAGTCGGTCACATGAACCTCGGCGCCGGCCGGGTCGTCTACCAGGACTTCACCCGCGTGACCAAGTCCATCCGTGACGGCGAGTTCTTCCACAACCCGGTGCTCACCGACGCGGTGGACAAGGCCGCCGGTGCCGGCAAGGCCGTGCACATCCTTGGCCTGCTCTCCGACGGCGGCGTGCACAGCCACCAGGACCACCTGGTCGCCATGGCCGAGCTGGCCGCCCAGCGTGGTGCCGAGAAGATCTACCTGCATGCCTTCCTCGACGGCCGCGATACCCCGCCGCGCAGCGCCCAGTCGTCCATCGCGCTGCTCGACGCGACCTTCGCCAAGCTCGGCAAGGGCCGCATCGCCAGCCTGATCGGCCGCTACTACGCTATGGACCGCGACAACCGCTGGGACCGCGTCAGCGCAGCCTACAACCTGATCGTCGACAGCGCTGCCGACTATAGCGCCGATAGCGCGCTGGCCGGCCTTGAAGCCGCCTACGCCCGCGACGAGAGCGACGAGTTCGTCAAGGCCACCCGCATCGGCGAAGCCGTGAAGGTCGAGGATGGCGACGCCGTGATCTTCATGAACTTCCGCGCCGACCGCGCCCGCGAACTGTCGCGCGTGTTCGTCGAGCCCGACTTCAACGAGTTCCCACGCGCACGCCTGCCCAAGCTTGCGGCCTACATCGGCCTGACCCAGTACTCGGCAAAGATCCCGGCACCGGCGGCATTCGCCCCGGCCAGCCTGAACAACGTGCTCGGCGAGTACCTGGCGAAAAACGGCAAGACCCAGCTGCGCATCGCCGAGACCGAGAAGTACGCCCACGTCACCTTCTTCTTCTCCGGTGGGCGTGAAGAGCCGTTCGAAGGCGAAGAACGCATCCTGATCCCTTCGCCGAAAGTCGCCACCTACGATCTGCAGCCGGAGATGAGCGCGCCGGAAGTCACCGACCGCATCGTCGAGGCCATCGAACAGCAGCGCTACGACGTGATCGTGGTCAACTACGCCAACGGCGACATGGTCGGCCACACCGGCGTGTTCGACGCTGCGGTCAAGGCCGTCGAGGCCCTGGATAGCTGCGTCGGGCGCATCGTCACGGCGCTGGACAAGGTCGGCGGCGAAGCGCTGATCACCGCCGACCACGGCAACGTCGAACAGATGGAAGACGAATGCACAGGCCAGGCGCATACCGCGCACACCACCGAGCCGGTGCCGTTCATCTATGTCGGCAAACGCCCGGTCAAGGTCCGCGAAGGCGGCGTCCTGGCCGACGTGGCACCGACCATGCTCAAGCTGCTGGGGCTCGAGAAGCCAGCGGAAATGACCGGCACCTCCATCCTGGTCGACGCCTGAACCCTCGGGCAGGGGCCGCGTTGCGGCCCTTCGCGGGCAAGCCCGCGCCCACCGGCCCGGTGACACAACCCGTACCTGTGGGAGCGGGCTTGCCCGCGAAGGGCTGCAAAGCAGCCCCAGTTGTAGATGAATTCCAGACAAACGCCCCGCTGCACCCGCAGCGAGGCGTTTTTTTTGCCGGCCCAGCCGGGCATACTAGGTCGATCTCCATCCTCGGTACCCCCAACCCCATGCTTCGCGCCCTGATCCTCCTCGCCTTGTCATGCCTGCTCAGCCCGGCTTTCGCCGATGAGCGCGCACAGACCCAGCAACAACTGGACGCCACCCGCCAGGACATCGCCGAGCTCAAGAAAACCCTGGGCAAGCTCCAGGAAGAGAAGTCCGGCGTACAAAAGGACCTCAAGGCCACCGAGACCGACATCGGTAACCTCGAAAAGCAGGTGGAGGCGTTGCAGCAAGAACTAAAAAAGACCGAGGGCGATCTGGAGCGCCTTGATACCGAGAAAAAAAAACTCCAGAGCGCCCGCGTTGAACAACAGCGACTGATCGCCATCCAGGCCCGTTCGGCCTACCAGAACGGCCGCGAGGAATACCTCAAGCTGCTGCTCAACCAGCAGAATCCCGAGAAATTCGCCCGCACCCTGACCTACTACGACTACCTCAGCAAGGCGCGCCTCGAACAACTGCGCGCCTTCAACGAGACCCTGCGCCAGTTGGCCAGCGTCGAGCAGGACATCGGCCGCCAGCAGGAACAACTGCTGACCCAGCGCGCCGACCTCGACAGCCGTCGCCAGGCCCTCGACGCCGAACGCGCCAAGCGCCAGCAGGTCCTGGCCAAGCTCAACAGCGACATGAAGGACCGCGACCAGAAGCTGCAAGCCCGCGAGCAGGACCAGGCCGACCTGTCCAAGGTACTCAAGACCATCGAGGAAACCCTCGCCCGCCAGGCCCGCGAAGCCGAAGAAGCCCGCAAGAAGGCCCTTCTGGCCCAGCAGGAGGCGGAAAAACGCCGTCAGCAGGAGGCCTTGGCCGCGCGTGATGCCGCCGATACCGAGCCACCGAAAAAGGCCCGCACCACCCTTGGCCCGCTGGTTTCCAGCGACGGCGCAAGCTATGGCGGGGCATTTTCTGCAGCACGCGGAAAACTTCCATGGCCAGTCAATGGTCGATTGCTGGCGCGCTTCGGTGATTCGCGCGGCGGCGATGCCCGCGCCAAGTGGGACGGCGTGATGATCAGCGCCAGCCCCGGCACCCAGGTGCGCGCCGTGCACGGCGGGCGCGTGGTGTTCGCCGACTGGTTGCGCGGCGCCGGTCTTCTGGTCATTCTCGACCACGGCAATGGTTACCTGAGCCTGTATGGCCACAACCAGAGCCTGCTCAAGAGCGCCGGTGACATCGTCAAGGCCGGCGAAGCCATCTCCACCGTTGGCGACAGCGGGGGCCAGGACAGCGCAGGCTTGTACTTCGCCATTCGCCAGCAGGGTCGGCCGACCGACCCTTCGCAATGGTGCCGAGGCTAAATCCAATTTGTCCGGTGTAGCGCCTGGCGCTGCACCGATGCTCCGCAGGGAGCGCCTACAGGATCAGGAGTTCGTTCGACATGCTGCACTCGCCTCGCCTCACCCAGCTGGCCCTGACCATCGCCCTCGTGGTCGGTGCGCCCCTGGCCATCGCCGCCGAGTCGGCGGCGGTCAAGCCTGCCGCATCGCCGGCGACCGAGGCCGCCAAGGCACCGCTGCCGCTCGAAGAGCTGCGCACCTTCGCCGAGGTCATGGACCGCATCAAGGCCGCCTACGTCGAGCCCGTGGATGACAAGACCCTGCTGGAGAACGCCATCAAGGGCATGCTCAGCAACCTCGACCCCCACTCGGCCTACCTCGGCCCCGAAGACTTCCAGGAGCTGCAGGAAAGCACCAGCGGCGAATTCGGCGGGCTGGGCATCGAAGTGGGCCAGGAAGACGGCTTCATCAAGGTGGTGTCGCCGATCGACGACACCCCGGCTTCGCGTGCCGGCGTCCAGGCCGGTGACCTGATCGTCAAGATCAACGGCGCGCCGACCCGTGGCCAGAGCATGACCGAGGCGGTCGACAAGATGCGCGGCAAGGTCGGCGAGAAGATCACCCTGACCCTGGTCCGCGACGGCGGCACGCCGTTCGACGTGACCCTCGCCCGCGCGGTGATCCAGGTCAAGAGCGTGAAGAGCCAGCTGCTGGAGAACGACTACGGCTACATCCGCATCACCCAGTTCCAGGTCAAGACCGGCGAGGAAGTCGGCAAGGCCCTGGCCAAGCTGCGCAAGGACAACGGCAAGAAGCTGCGCGGGGTGATCCTCGACCTGCGCAACAACCCCGGCGGCGTGCTGCAGTCGGCGGTCGAAGTGGCCGACCACTTCCTGACCAAGGGCCTGATCGTCTACACCAAGGGCCGTATCGCCAACTCCGAGCTGCGCTTCTCGGCAGACCCGGCCGACGCCAGCGAAGGCGTGCCGCTGGTGGTGCTGATCAACGGCGGCAGCGCCTCGGCCTCGGAAATCGTCGCCGGCGCCCTGCAGGACCAGAAACGCGCCGTGCTCATGGGTACCGACAGCTTCGGCAAAGGCTCGGTGCAAACCGTGCTGCCGCTGGCCAACGACCGTGCGCTGAAGCTCACCACCGCGCTGTACTTCACCCCCAATGGCCGGTCGATCCAGGCCCAGGGCATCGTCCCCGACATCGAAGTGCGCCCGGCCAAGCTGACCGCCGAAGCCGATACCGAAAACTTCAAGGAAGCCGACCTGCAGGGCCACCTGGGCAACGGCAACGGCGGCGCCGACCGCCCGACCGGCAGCAGCAAGCGCAAGGAACGCCCACAGGACGATGACTTCCAGCTGAGCCAGGCCCTGAGCCTGCTCAAGGGCCTGAACATCACCAAGGGCGACTGAACCTGCCCATGCGTTCTCTGCTGTGTCTGCTGGTCTGCCTGTTGGCCGGCGTCGCGCAAGCGGCGCCGGCCAACAAGGCCTACCTAAGCATCGTCATCGACGACCTGGGCCAGAACACCGAACGTGACAGCCGCACCTTGGCCCTGCCGGGCCCGGTGACCATGGCCATCATGCCCGACACCCCGCATGCCACCGACTTTGCCCGCCAGGCCCACAAGGCCGGGCGTACGGTGATCCTGCACATGCCCATGGACCCGGCCACCGGCCCCTACGCCTGGCACCCCGACCTGCCGCTCGAAGAACTGGCCCGGCGCCTGGACGCGGCGCTGGCCAAGGTGCCGTACGTGGCCGGCATCAACAACCACATGGGCAGCCGCATGACCGCCCAGCGCGAACCCATGGCCTGGCTGATGGGCGAGTTGCAACGCCGCCACCTATTTTTCGTCGACAGCCGTACCAGCGCCGCCACGGTCGCGGCGGCCGAAGCCCAGGCACACGATCTTGCCCATGTCTCGCGGGACGTGTTCCTGGATGACGAGCGCACGCCAGAGGCAATCAGCGGCCAACTGCACAAGGCCGTCGAATTGGCGCGGCGCCAGGGCTCGGCCGTGGTCATTGGCCACCCCTACCCACAAACGCTGCAGGTACTGGAACAGGAAATCCCCCGCCTCAAGGCCCAGGGCATCGTCCTGATCGGCCTGCGGCAGATGATTGCCGAACGCAGCAACCAGGCCATGCCAGCCCATGGCCGGCATGGCCGCTACAGCAACCGCTGAGCTCCGTCAGTCGAAGGGGATGATGCCGATCGCCTGCTCCAGGGTCAGCTTGCCGCGATGCACACGGTAGCCAGGCCCGCCCTCCTCCCGACCACTGAGGCGGCGCTGGCTCCAGGTCTTCAGATGACCCTGGGTGAAGTCGCGGGCCAGCGCATCGGCAGATGCCATGTGGAAGTGCGCGACCCACAGAGCACGCCCGGACGTCGCCCCCGGCTGCGCCAGGCGCATGATCTTGTACTCATCGAAGGTGCTGCCGTTAGCCATGAGCTTTCTTGGCGGTACGTATTCCACCCGGAGCAACCGCTGCTCGTGCAAGAACCGTAACGCTTCGGCGTTCGGGTAGCGGGTGTCGGTGTAGAGCGCGGTCAGGCGCAGGTTCTTTTCCGATCGCAGCCGGTCGGAGGCGGCTTCCACGCTACGGACCAGGGCCGGGCTTGCATCCTGCTTGCCCAAGGACACCGCAACCCGACCGAGCTTGTCGATCTGCTGGTCGAACAGACCAGCAAGTAAGCTCCCCTTGATGTCGTTCCTGACATATTCGTCCGCCTTGACCAGAAGCTGCTCATTTTCTTCCAGCAGGGTCAGCACCCGAGCCGCCGTAGCGGCGGGCAGCGTCTGTGGGGCAGACGCCGGTGCGCTATGACGTTCCTGCCACTGCCCATCGCGCCAATCGAACGATGCCAGTACCGCGTCACGGAAGGGCTCGCGAACCTCCACCACCGCTTGCCCATCGATGATCCGCTCGTTGCCGATGAGTATCTGCCCAGCGTCATTGCGCACCGCTCTCTGCGGCTCGCTGGACACGGCATAGGGTATTCGCCGGCTGGGAACACTTGCCCCCTCTTGTACCTTGATCGCTTCGACCAGGCGCCTGCCGGCGTCCATCTTGAGTTTCTCCAGATGAACCCTATAGCGCTCGAGCATCGAAGCCTCGATCAACGCCCCCCCTTCCTTGGCGATCCGCGCACTGTTGAGCAAGGCCGCAGCGTACTCGTCCCAGGCCTCTTGCAGGATGGAAATCCGATCTTCGACCGGCAGGTTGGCAAAGTCCAGCTGCCCATGCGCTTCTGCCGCGCTGCGCAACGCCACGCCTGCCAGCTCGGCGCGATACACGGCGAGATTAGCGTTGCCCTCGACGACATCCAGACGCAAGGCCAGCTCCGCGAGGCTCAATGCCTGGTGGAATCGGAACTGAACCGAACCTGGGGCTCGCGAAGCGATAAGCGAATCCACCGTGCGCACGCCCGGGTCGCCCGGGAGGCTCACGTCCAGATCACCGGGCGCTTCGGCCAACGCCTCATCCAACAGCTCATAGGCTTTGAGCATCCGGTCCTGGATGGCCGCCACTCCTTCGAGCTTGTCGCGGAATGCGTGGTAGTCGTCCAGATACTGCCCCAAGGGCTGCCCGTCGAGCGTTGCCTGCATTCGCGATATCCGCGCATAGTCCGCCAACTGCCAGAGTTCATTGAGCACGAAGTCGGCATTGCGGATTAGGCTGACCTGAACCTTGCGCTTCTGCTTGGGCAGCACGTTTTCCCACCCCTGGCGACGGGCGTTGGTGAATTTGGGCTCGAACATGATCTCGAGGGTCGCCAGCAATTCTCTGTCCGCTTCCAGCGATTCTTCGAGGGGTGCGATAGCCTGGAGACGCATGCCGAGCATCTGTGCCTGCCATTGGGCGGCACGCGCATCGTAGCGTTCGATGATCGCCTTGGTTTTGTCCCACTCATCCCCTGCGGCCAACGCGTCCAGCTTGGCCTGCTCGCGGGTCCGTAGCGTGCCTAGTTGCACGATTTTTTCTTGCAACACGTTCACTTCGTTGCCGACTGCGACGAAACGGGCCGTCGCCTCGTTGGCCTGGACAGCGAGCCTGTCGACAGCCATGCGCAGGCCGACGAAGCGTTCGGCAAGCTTCGCCCGCGTGTCGCCACGCGGCATGCCGCCGATCAGCCGTAGTGTCGAGTCGACCCGCCAGGCGCCTTGGGCGTAGGTCAACCTCGGGCCTTGCCCTCCTTTGCCATCGAGTACCCACACACCGCCGGCCTCGACACTGACGGGGTAGATATCGCCGCCCATGGGCGCGTACCAGTGCCCATCGACCGAATACAAGCCCGCCGCATCGCCTGTGACCTGCCGGGCCGTTTGCCCGAGCGATACCTCTGAGCGCATGGCCAACAGGGCCTTGCGCTGCATCGGTGGCAGCCAGTTGAAACCCTGGTTGCCACGCCATGAAAGGTCCAGCTGGCGGTTGGGCAATGCCGCCAAGTCGCCAACCGCAGCCGGCTCGAGAAGGTGCGGCACGACCGATACTTCGCCGAAAGCGCCACGCTGCGCGACAGGCTGCTCGAACGCCAGGGGGTCCGCCTGCACCCCTGGCGAACTTGGCTGCAGACGCGGCTGCCGGGCATGCAGCAGGACCATCCCGAGGTTGAGCAGCAGATCGGCGATCGCGGCGCTACGCCCGAATCCGCTGCCTTGTTCAAGTGCCGTCAGGTCGTTTTGCAGCGACGTCAGCAATTGTGCGAGCCAGGCAATACTGGCAACCGGCCCACGCAAGGCCAGGGTCACCACGTCGAACAACAGCCAGGCACCTTCACTGAGGGTGTCCCAGCGCCGCTGCGCATTCGAGGTGGACTGCAGGGCCGCCAACTCGACCAGTAGAGCGCGATTGGCCTCGTAGAGCTGGGCGTCGATATCGCCAGACCAGAACTGCGGGTCGATGATCGGCGGTTGCGGCTTCTCCGGCAGGTCATAGGGGTCGATGCCAAGGTGGGCGACATGCGGCTCACGAAAACCGCCGTGGTCATAGATGCCACGTACCTCGGGCTGCATCCAGTCGAGCAGGCTCGCTTGCAGCAGGTCCGATGCCTGGATGTGTTCGAGCAGTTGTTCCAGGCTGGCATACTCGCGGAGCGTGTCCTGCGCGTACAGTGGGCGATACAACAGCACCAGTGCGGGCTCGACACTGCACAGCAAATACATGCCTTGTACGCTGTCCAGAAGGCTGGACTGGGGCTGACGCCGAAACGCCAGCGCTGCCAAGGCCAGGCGTGGCGCCAGCGGATCGACCTGACCGGCGCAGAACTCCGACACGCATTGCAAGCCTGCTTCACTGACCTTGCCATCGAGCCTTGCCGATAACGCACTGAAGCGCAATGCACTGCGCCACTCCCGGCTAAACCTGGCCAGACGATACGGGCGCTGACCTGGGTCGTTCAGTGCTTGGGTTACGTAGCCTGGGTAACTGCCGCCGATATCCACCCGACTGACCAGTGTCTTGACGGCCTCGGCGTCCAGCCAGGACGGCAAGTTTCGGCCAGCGGCGTGGCGGATGCCCCGGATCGCGGCGCCGCTGAGCGCACCCAGCTTGCCAATGGCGAAGCGTGTCAAGGTCAATTCCCCCTCGATGGCCAGCGCCTCCCCACCCCCGGCGCCCACCCCAGCCCCTCCCGGCATGCCACGGGCGACGGCGAATTCCAGCAACAGGTCATCGGGCGAGGAAACGTCGCCATGATCGAGCTGCATCTGCTCGCTCAGCCGCTGGCAGCTGAAATCGTGCAAGCTCTGAATACCGTCCAACGCCCCTCCCTCCCCGGCATCCAGCTGGTCGACCGCCAGCTGCAGCAACGCGGTGTGGCAGGCGAAGCCATGCCTGGCCTGGTTCTGGAGCATTCCCGGCGGCGCCTTCACCGCCGGGGTTTCGTCGAGATAGCCGCCCAGCCACTGGGCGGGGTCGCTCAACTGCGCGAAGAGGCGCTCCAGCGCCGGGACATCGGCCAACTGCGTAAAGCGCACCTTGTCGACCCTGTCGAACAGGCTTTCCAGCAACAGTGCAGTCTGCTGGGCGAACGCATTTCCCTCGATGGGATAACGCTGCCAGGACATTTCATCGAAGCGGTAGCGCTGCGCCAGCTCATCGCGCAGGGCCAAGGCGAAGGCCGGCCACGAGGCGAAACTGCGCACCCTGCCTGACGGCGCGCACCACAGGATGACCTGCCGCTCATCCCACTCCCCGGTCACCAGCAGCGCGCATTGGAGCTCATCCCAGGTCCCGGCACTGGTGACCAGTCGCACCCGCACCAGACTCACCGGCGGCTGGTCGGTGCCTGCGCGGATCAGCCCGCGCAGGCAGGCCTGCTCCTGGTCATCGAGGCCCTGCAAGGGCAGGCCACGCAACAGCGCGGTCTTGAGCAGTAATTGCAGCCACTGGTCGCGGCTGACGCCTGCACTTCCCTGCGCATTCCAGTAGTCGAGCTGCGCCTGACAGAAGCACGCCGAAAGGCGCTCGATCAATTCGTTCAAGGCGCCGCTGACGCCCTGCAGCGGCCGGGTATCGAGCTGACTGTCGGAGCCGGCGAAGCGAAATGGCGCCCGCAAGCCCAAGTTGTGATGGCGCCCATCCAAAGGCTCAAGGTCGACCGACTGGCTGTCGAGCAGGGCCTGCAGAATCCGCTCGACCAGCGGCTGCGTGGTCCAATAAGGCGTCGATGGGTCTGGGCTATCCAGCGTGATGGCGTCGGCCGAGGTCAGTGTGGGCTGCACGGAGGCGAGCCAGGGCAGCTCGACCAACAGTACCTGGAGCAGCGCGTCGCTCACCACCTCTCGCAAGGTGGGGCGATCGGCGAACTGCACGGCAACGGCGCGTTTGAAATCGAAAACCGGGGTGTTGGAACTGGACATGCATCAGCCTTCCTGTGGAATGAACCGGAAGGCTTGCGCAATCGCGTACGACGCGGGCGCTACATAATGCACACATGCCACGTGGCCCTGCCTGGCTGGCAGGGCCACGCGCGCCACTTAGCTGTAGACGCGGCCCAGCAACTGGCGATGGCTCTCGAACTGATCGAGCACATCACGCACGATCTGCTCGGGCGCGAAGCCCATCAGGTCGTATTCCTGGCTGCCGTCATGCAGGTACACCTCGGCGCGATAGAAGCGCTGACGTACCTCGGGCTCGCCTTCGACCGGCGCCTCGCTCGGCGCGGCCAGGTAGCCGTCCAGGCTCACTTCATAGACGAAGGGGTTGCCCTCCTCCATCATCACCCGCAAGCCCATCATGTTGCGCGACTGGCCAACCCGGGTCTCGACCTCGAAGCCCAAGGTACGAAGCTGCGCGGCGGCTTCCTGCAGCGCCGGGCTCACCTGGCGGTCCATGAAGCGCTGCACCACCGCCTGGGTCGGTTGCAGTTCGAGCTGGGTCAGTCGCTCGCTGAAGCCTCGGCGACCGCGGGCGGCCAGTTCGGCGCGCTCCTGCTCCACCGCCACGTCCTGCTTCATGGCCTTGTACAGACCGAACATGAACAGCACCAGCACCACCGAGAACGGCAGGCCGGCGAGCACCACCATGGTCTGCATCGCCTCGAAGTTACCGGCGAACAACAGGCCGATGGTCACCAGGGTGATCACCACCGACCAGAACACCACCATCCAGTGCGGTGCGTCCTCATCGACCTTGCCGCCTTTGCACGACAGGTTGGCCATCATCACCGCGCCGGAGTCGGCCGGGGTGAGGAACAGCACGAAGCCGACGAACACTGCCACACCGATCACGATCTTCGCTGCCGGGAAATATTCCAGCAGCTGGTAGATGGACATCGACGGCTGTTCCAACGCGGTCTTGCCCAGCTCCACGGCGCCCTGGTTGATGACCAGGTCCAACGCGGTGTTGCCGAAGATCGACAACCAGGCCAGGGTGAAGCCCAGCGGGATCAGCAGCACGCCGCTGACCAACTGACGCACGGTGCGGCCCTTGGAGATACGGGCAATGAACATGCCGACGAACGGGCCCCAGGAGATCCACCAGGCCCAGTAGAACACGGTCCACAGGCCCAGCCAGCGCTCGGACTTGCCCGCCTCGCCTTCATAGACGTACAGGTCGAAGGTCTTCAGCACGATGCCATTGAGGTAGTCGCCGACGTTCTGCACGAAGCCGTTGAGCAGGTGCAGGGTCTGGCCGCCCAGCAACACGAAGATCAGCAGGCCGCTGAACAGCGCGATGTTCAGGTTGGACAAGCGGCGAATGCCGTTTTCCACGCCCGAGACCGCCGCCACGGTGGCCACCCCGGCCATGACCAGGATCACCACCAGCAGGTTGGTCTTGCTGTGGTCCATGCCGAACAGGTATTCCAGGCCCGAGGCCACCTGCATCGAGCCGATACCCAGGTTGGTCACCAGGCCCAGCAGGGTGACGAACATGCCGAAGATGTCCACCGCATTGCCGGCAGCGCCCTTGACCCAACGCTCACCGACCAGCGGGTACAGCGCCGAGCGCAGTGCCAGCGGCTGGTTGTGGCGATAGGCGAAGTAGCCCACGGCGAGGCCGACCAGGGCATAGATCGCCCAGCCATGCAGGCCCCAGTGCAGGAAGGTCAACTGCAGGCCCTGACGTGCAGCCTCGAGGCTGGCAGGGGTGCCCTCAGGTGGGTTGAAGTAGTGGTCCAGCGGCTCGGAGGCGCCGAAATACAAAAGCGAGATACCGATACCGGACGAGAACAGCATCCCGGCCCAGGCGCCGTAGCTGAAATCGGGTTGGTCATCCTTGCCGCCAAGCTTGAGCTTGCCGTAGTCGGAAAACGCCAGGTAGACGACGAACAGCAGGTAACCACAGATCACCAGCATGTAGTACCAACCGAAAGTACGCGTGAGCCATTTCTGGGCAACGCCCAGGACCTGGCCAGCGGTTTCGGGAACAGCGATCAGCAAGGCAGTCAGAACGAGGATCATCAGCGCGGAGGTGAAGAACACCACGCGATTGACCCCTACCCTCTCGGCGGGGGGTTTGGTTAGGGAGGCAGAACTCATTGCACGAAGGCTCCGGGCAGTGCGGCTGTGGAGGCTAATCAGTCTTATCCCGAGCAATTGGTGGAATACCCCCACTGCCCTGGGTGTTATAAAAGCACCCTGGAAAATTTCCCGGGGTGTCAATTGGTGCCGGCTCGACCGCCTGAACAACTGTCAATGGCACAAATTGTCGCAGAGCTTATTCTTTATTGATTGAACGTTCAATCAAAACAAAATAGACTGGCCTTCGCCGAGTCAGCCGCTTGTCGTCTGCTCGCAGGCCTGAGGAGAAAGCAAGATGCCCAAGGTCGGTATGCAACCCATCCGCCGCCAGCAATTGATCGAAGCCACCCTGCAGGCGGTCGATCAGGTCGGCCTGGGGGACGCCAGCATTGCGCTCATTGCCCGTTTGGCCGGTGTGTCGAACGGCATCATCAGTCACTACTTTCGGGACAAGAACGGCCTGATCGCAGCGACCATGGGCTACATCATGACCATGCTCAACGAAGGCGTTGCAGCACGGCGCCAGGCCCTGACCGACGACAGCCCGCGAGCCCATCTGAAGGTGATCATCGAGGGCAACTTCGATGCGAGCCAGGTGAATGGCCCGGCAATGAAAACCTGGTTGGCCTTCTGGGCCTCCAGCATGCACCAGCCCGATTTGCACAGGTTGCAGCGGATCAACGACCACCGCCTGTATTCCAACCTGTGCTGTCAGTTCCGCCGCGTCCTGCCGCTCTACCATGCGCGCAAGGCAGCCCGCGGACTGGCGGCTCTGATCGACGGGTTGTGGCTGCGCGGCGCGCTGTCGGGAGATGCTTTCGACACCGACCAGGCGATACGAATCGCTTACGAATACATGGATCTACAACTGGCTAAGCAGCACACCCTGGACGCAACCGGCCAGGCCGCTGAACAAACGCGCACAGCGCTTGCCAACCCGGCAGGAGCGTGACGCGCAGCCAACCACACACTGCACTTGCGAGGACACTATGGCCCGTTTCGGAACGCAAAAACTCTACATTGATGGTGGTTACGTCGACGCTGGCAGCGATGCCACCTTCGAAGCCATCAACCCGGCCAACGGCGAAGTCCTCGCCCACGTGCAGCGTGCCACCGAGGCCGACGTCGAGAAGGCCGTGGCCAGTGCCGAGCGCGGCCAGAAGGTCTGGGCGGCGATGACCGCCATGCAGCGTTCGCGCATCCTGCGCCGCGCCGTCGACATCCTGCGCGAGCGCAACGACGAGCTGGCCATGCTGGAAACCCTGGACACCGGCAAGTCGTATTCCGAAACCCGCTACGTCGACATCGTCACCGGCGCCGACGTGCTCGAGTACTACGCAGGCCTGGTACCGGCCATCGAAGGCGAGCAGATCCCGCTGCGCGAGTCGTCCTTCGTCTACACCCGCCGCGAGCCGTTGGGCGTGACCGTCGGTATCGGCGCCTGGAACTACCCGATCCAGATCGCCCTGTGGAAGTCCGCCCCGGCCCTGGCCGCCGGCAACGCGATGATCTTCAAGCCGTCGGAAGTCACCTCGCTGACCACCCTGAAACTGGCCGAGATCTACACCGAGGCTGGCCTGCCGGATGGCGTGTTCAACGTCCTGACCGGCAGCGGCCGCGAAGTCGGCACCTGGCTGACCGAGCACCCGCGCATCGAGAAGGTGTCCTTCACCGGCGGCACCACCACCGGCAAGAAAGTCATGGCCAGCGCCTCGAGCTCCTCGCTCAAGGAAGTCACCATGGAACTGGGTGGCAAGTCGCCGCTGATCATCTGCGCCGACGCCGACCTGGACAAGGCCGCGGACATCGCCATGATGGCCAACTTCTACAGCTCCGGTCAGGTCTGCACCAACGGCACCCGCGTGTTCGTGCCGGCTGAAATGAAAGCCGCCTTCGAAGCCAAGATCGTCGAGCGCGTGGCCCGCATCCGTGCCGGCAACCCGGAAGACGAGAACACCAACTTCGGCCCGCTGGTCAGCTTCGCGCACATGGAAAGCGTGCTCGGCTACATCGCCAAGGGCAAAGAAGAAGGTGCCCGTGTGCTGTGCGGCGGCGAACGCCTGACCACCGGTGATTTCGCCAAGGGCGCCTTCGTGGCCCCGACCGTGTTCACCGACTGCCGCGACGACATGACCATCGTCAAGGAAGAGATCTTCGGACCAGTGATGAGCATCCTCACCTACGAGACCGAGGAAGAAGTCATCCGCCGCGCCAACGACACCGAATATGGCCTGGCCGCTGGTATCTGCACCAACGACATCTCCCGCGCCCACCGCATCATCCACCAGCTCGAAGCCGGCATCTGCTGGATCAACGCCTGGGGTGAGTCGCCGGCGGAAATGCCGGTCGGTGGCTACAAGCAGTCGGGCGTTGGCCGTGAGAACGGCATCAGCTCGCTGGCTCAATACACTCGCATCAAGTCGGTCCAGGTCGAACTGGGCGGCTATACCTCGGTTTTCTAAACCCGGTCCAGCCACGCCCGTGCCACCGTGCACGGGCGTTCCCGCCTCCTGATCACCGCCAAACGAGGGAACGCTCATGTCCCAAGCATTCGATTACATCATCGTCGGCGCAGGTTCCGCCGGTAACACCCTGGCCACCCGCCTGACCGAAGACGCCAACGTCACCGTGCTGCTGCTCGAAGCCGGCGGCCCCGACTACCGCTTCGACTTCCGCACCCAGATGCCGGCCGCCCTGGCCTTCCCGCTGCAGGGCCGCCGCTACAACTGGGCCTACGAGACCGACCCGGAGCCGCACATGGACGGCCGCCGCATGGAGTGTGGTCGCGGCAAGGGCCTGGGTGGCTCGTCGCTGATCAACGGCATGTGCTACATCCGCGGTAACGCCATGGACTTCGACGGCTGGGCGAAACTGCCAGGCCTGGAAGACTGGACTTACCTCGACTGCCTGCCGTATTTCCGCAAGGCCGAAACCCGCGACATCGGCCCCAACGACTACCACGGTGGCGAAGGCCCGGTCAGCGTGACCACGCCCAAGGCCGGCAACAACCCGCTGTTCCACGCCATGGTCGAAGCCGGCGTGCAGGCCGGCTACCCTCGCACCGAAGACCTCAATGGCTACCAGCAGGAAGGCTTCGGTCCGATGGACCGCACCGTGACCAAGCAAGGCCGCCGCGCCAGCACCGCCCGTGGTTATCTGGACCAGGCCAAGAAGCGTCCGAACCTGACCATCGTCACCCACGCCCTGACCGACCGCGTGCTGTTCGAAGGCAAACGTGCCGTTGGCGTGACGTACCTGGTCGGTGACAGCGAAGAGCGCGTCGAAGCCCGTGCCCGCAAGGAAGTCATCGTCAGCTCCGGCGCCATCGCTTCGCCGCAACTGCTGCAGCGCTCCGGCGTCGGTCCGCGCGAACTGCTGGAAAGCCTCGACATCCCAGTGGTACACGACCTCCCGGGCGTCGGCGAGAACCTGCAGGACCACCTCGAGCTATACCTGCAGTACGCTTGCACCCAGCCGGTGTCGCTGTACCCATCGCTGCTGTGGTGGAACCAGCCGGCCATCGGCGCCGAGTGGATGTTCAAAGGCACCGGCATCGGCGCCAGCAACCAGTTCGAGGCCGGCGGCTTCATCCGTACCCGCCCCGAGTTCGAGTGGCCGAACATCCAGTATCACTTCCTGCCGGTGGCCATCAATTACAACGGCTCCAACGGCGTGAAAGAACATGGCTTCCAGGCGCACATGGGTTCGATGCGCTCGCCAAGCCGTGGCCGCATCAAGCTCAAGTCCAAGGATCCGCGCCAGCACCCAAGCATCCTGTTCAACTACATGGCTACCGAACAGGACTGGCAGGAGTTCCGTGACGGCATCCGCCTGACCCGTGAGATCATGGCCCAGCCGGCGCTGGACCCGTACCGTGGCCGCGAGATCAGCCCGGGCGAGCACGTGCAGACGGACGAGGAACTGGACAAGTTCATTCGCGAGCACGCCGAGACCGCCTTCCACCCGTCGTGCTCGTGCAAGATGGGCACCGACGACATGGCCGTGGTCGACAACGAAGGTCGCGTGCATGGCATGCAGGGCCTGCGCGTGGTGGATGCGTCGATCATGCCGATCATCATCACCGGCAACCTCAACGCCACCACGATCATGATCGCCGAGAAGATCTCGGACAAGATCCGTGGCCGCAAGCCGCTGCCACGCAGCACCGCCAAGTACTACGTGGCGGGCGATGCACCGGTGAAGGGCAAGGCGATGCGTGAGGTGAAGCAAGGCTGATGAACGCTGGGGCCGCTTAGCGGCCCTTTCGCGACACAAGGCCGCTCCTACACGGACCGTGCTGGCCCTATAAACAGGGACCTTCACGGTCCGTGTAGGAGCGGCCTTGTGTCGCGATGGGCTGCGCAGCAGCCCCCGGCAATCTTAAGTGAGCAGCGTTACCCTCCACGGTGCCTATCTACATCTGCAGAAACGCTTTACAGGCTGCTAATTCATCAGGTTAGAATCGATTGGCACGCGACTTGCCAGTCAAGCCTTCTTCCCGCGCTGTCCCGGAGTACCTGCCTTTGGATGCAAGCACCATCAACAGCCTGTTCTTGATCGGCGCATTGCTGGTGGGCGCAAGTATCCTGGTCAGCTCGCTGTCGTCGCGCCTGGGCATTCCTATCCTGGTCATCATCCTCGCCGTCGGCATGGTCGCCGGGGTCGATGGTGGCGGCATCATCTTCAACAACTACCCGACCGCCTACCTGGTGGGTAACCTGGCGCTGGCGGTGATCCTCCTCGACGGTGGCCTGCGCACGCGCGTGGCCAGCTTCCGCGTGGCGCTGTGGCCGGCCTTGTCGCTGGCCACCGTCGGCGTGATGATCACCACTGCCCTGACCGGCATGGTCGCCGCCTGGCTGTTCGACCTGAGCCTGATCCAGGGCCTGCTGATCGGCGCCATCGTCGGCTCCACCGATGCCGCAGCGGTGTTCTCGCTGCTCGGCGGCAAGGGCCTGAACGAGCGGGTTACGGCCACCCTGGAGATCGAGTCGGGCAGCAACGACCCGATGGCCGTGTTCCTCACCGTCACCCTCATCGACATGATCGCCAGCGGCCAGACCGGCCTGCACTGGAGCCTGCTCATCCACCTGCTGCGCGAGTTCGGCATCGGCGGCCTGCTGGGCCTGGGCGGCGGCTGGCTGATGCTGCAGCTGGTCAACCGCATCAACCTGGCCGGCGGCCTGTACCCGATCCTGGTAGTGGCCGGCGGCCTGGTGGTGTTCTCGCTGACCAACGCCCTGCACGGCAGCGGCTTCCTTGCCGTGTACCTGTGCGGCCTGGTACTGGGCAACAAGCCGATCCGCAGTCGCCACGGCATCCTGCACATGCTCGACGGCATGGCCTGGCTGGCGCAGATCGGCATGTTCCTGGTGCTCGGCCTGCTGGTCACGCCGCACGACCTGCTGCCGATCGCCCTGCCCGCCCTGGGCCTGGCGCTGTGGATGATCCTGGTCGCACGGCCACTGTCGGTGGTAGCTGCCCTGCTGCCGTTCAAGGCCTTCCATGGCCGCGAGAAGGGTTTCATCTCGTGGGTCGGCCTGCGCGGCGCGGTACCGATCATTCTTGCGGTGTTCCCGCTCATGGCCGGCCTGCCGGACGCCCAGCTGTTCTTCAACCTGGCGTTCTTCATCGTGCTGGTATCGCTGCTGGTACAGGGCACCAGCCTGCCGTGGATGGCCAAGCTGCTCAAGGTCACGGTACCGCCCGATCCCGCGCCGATCTCGCGCTCGGCCCTGGAGGTGCACATCACCAGCGAGTGGGAGCTGTTCGTCTACCGCCTGGGTGCCGAGAAGTGGTGCATCGGCGCCGCCCTGCGCGAGCTGAAGATGCCGGCGGGCACCCGTATCGCCGCGCTGTTTCGCGGCGAGCAACTGCTGCACCCCTCTGGCAGCACGGTGCTGGAGGTGGGCGACATGCTCTGCGTGATCGGTCATGAGCACAACCTGCCGGCCCTGGGCAAACTGTTCAGCCAGGCACCGCAACGCGGGCTCGACCTGCGCTTCTTCGGCGACTTCGTGCTCGAAGGCGATGCCGAGCTGGGCGCGGTGGCGGCGCTGTACGGCCTGAAACTCGACGGCCTGGATGCGAAAATGCCACTGGCGCAGTTCATCCGACAGAAGGTCGGAGGCGCTCCAGTAGTAGGCGACCAGGTCGAATGGCACGGCACGATCTGGACCGTGGCGACCATGGACGGGAACAAGATCCAGAAGGTGGGCGTCAGATTCCCCGAAGGAACGCGACCAGGTCCAGGATTGTTCCTCTAAACTCCGTTTCAGCCCGATCCCAAGTAGTCTGCCTATGTCCCTGCGCGATTCCCTCCGCGCAGCCCTGTTCGGGCTGTGCCTGTCCCTTTCGTTCACGACCCTCGCGGCCGAGGCACCCACCACTGCCAGCATCCAGAGCAGCCTCGACAAGATCGCCGAGCGCAAGCTCCCGGAGGCCGAACAGAAGGCCTTGCAGCAAGTGCTGGAGCAGACCTTGAGCCTGCTCGCCAGCACCGAGGACAGCGAGAAGAAGCTCGCCGCGCTCAAGCAGCAACTGGCCAACGCCCCCAAGGAAACCACCGAGAGCCAGCGTGAGTTGTCCAAGTTGAAGGACAGCAAGAGCGTACCGGTGGCCCAGCGCTACGCCGATCTCAACGTGCCGCAACTCGAGCAAGTGCTCAGCGAGCGCAGCACCCAGCAGGGCGAGCTGCAAAAGGCCCTGTCCGAAGCCAACAGCCTGATCATCAATTCGCAGACGCGCCCCGAGCGAGCCCAGGCCGAGATCAGCAACAACCAGACCCGCACCCAGCAGATCAACAATACCCTCAAGAGCGGCAAGCTCGATGGCAAGCCCATCAGCGCCGACCAGCGCAACCAGCTCAATGCCGAGCTTGCCGCGCTCAATGCCTTGACCCTGCTGCGCCGCCAGGAGCTGGCCGGCAACGGCCAACTGCAGGACCTGGGTAACGCCCGCCACGACCTGCTGATCGAACGCGCCGCGCGCCTGGAACAGGAAATCCAGGACCTGCAGACGCTGATCAACGACAAGCGCCTGGCGCAGTCGCAGCAAACGGTCACCCAGCAGTCGATCGAAGCGCAGAAAGCCGGCGGCAGCACGTTGCTGGCCACCGAAAGCGCGACCAACCTCAAGCTGTCCGACTACTTGCTCAAAAGCACCGACCGGCTCAACGAACTGACCCAGCAGAACCTGCGCACCAAGCAGCAACTGGACAGCCTGACCCAGGCCGACCAGGCCCTGGACGAGCAGATCAACGTGCTCAAGGGCAGCCTGTTGCTGTCCAAGATCCTCTACAAGCAGAAGCAGGCGCTGCCGCACCTGAAGGTCGACCGCGACCTGGCCGACCAGATTGCCGACATCCGCCTGTACCAGTTCGAGGTCAACCAGCAGCGCGAACAGATGAGCAGCCCGCTGGCCTATGTCGACAAACTGCTCGCCAGCCAACCCCAGGAGCAGGCCACCCCGCAACTGCGCAAGGCCCTGCTGGAAGTGGCGATCACCCGCAGCGACCTGCTCGAGCGGCTGAACCGCGAACTGTCGGCATTGCTCAACGAGTCGATCACCCTGCAGCTCAACCAGAAGCAACTGCTCGGCACCGCCCAGGGCCTGCGCACCACCCTTGAAGAACAGATGTTCTGGATCCCCAGCAACAAGGCACTGGACTGGGATTGGGTGCAATATGTGCCCGAGCGCTTCGCCGACCAGGTCGCCAGCCTGCCGTGGGGTTCTGGGGTCAAGGAGCTGGCCGACGGCCTCAGTCAGCGCCCGCTGCTGTTCCTGCCCCTGCTGCTGGTGATCGGCGCCTTGCTGTGGCGGCGCAAGTACCTGTACCAGCGCCTGGGCAAGGTGCACCAGGACATCGGCCACTTCCGCCGCGACAGCCAGTGGCATACGCCCCAGGCCATCCTGATCAACATCCTCCTGGCGATGCCGGTCAGCCTGGGCCTTGCATTGTGCAGCTACGCCCTGCAGATCGATGCCCGGGGGCAGAACGCCAACCTCGGCGCGGCGCTCTGGCAACTGGCCCAGGCGTGGCTGGTGTTCTACACCGCCTATCGCATCCTCGCCCCCGGCGGCGTGGCCGAGATCCACTTCCGCTGGCACAAGCCCCAGGTCGAGTTCCTGCGCGGCTGGGTGCGCCGCCTCGGTACAGTGGTGCTGGCACTGGTCGGCGTGGTGGCCGTGGCCGAGCACCAGCCCTCGGCCTTGGCCGACGACGTGCTCGGCATCGGCATCGTGCTCACCTGCTATGCGCTGATGGCCTGGCTGCTCAGCCGGCTGTTGCTCAGCAGCCCGGCGCACCGCGACACCTCGCTGTTCCGCAAGGCGGTCGGGGTCGCCTTCACCGCCTTGCCGATCGCATTGTTCGTGGCGGTGTGCTTCGGCTACTACTACACGGCCCTGAAACTGACCGACCGCTTGATCTACACCCTGTACCTGCTGCTGTTCTGGCTGGTGATCGAGGCCGCCTTCGTCCGCGGCCTGTCGGTGGCGGCGCGGCGCCTGGCCTATCAACGGGCGCTGAGCAAGCGTGCGGCGGCCAAGGAAGGGCTCGATGGCGAGGTCATCAGCGAAGAGCCGACCCTGGACATCGAACAGGTCAACCAGCAGTCGCTGCGCCTGATCCGCCTGGCCCTGCTCGGCGGCTTCATCGCTGGCCTGTACTGGGTGTGGTCTGACCTGATCTCGGTGTTCGCCTATCTCAACAACATCACCCTGTACGAATACACCAGCGGTACCGGCGCCGCAGCCAGCATGGTGCCGATCAGCCTCGGCGACCTGCTCGGCGCCCTGGTGATCGTCGGCATCACCTTCGCCCTCGCCGGCAACCTGCCCGGCCTGCTCGAAGTGCTGGTGCTGTCGCGCCTGAACCTGGCCCAGGGCAGCGCCTATGCCACCACCACGCTGCTGTCGTACACCATCGTCGGGGTCGGTATCGTCAGTACCCTGTCGACCCTCGGGGTCAGTTGGGACAAGCTGCAATGGCTGGTGGCGGCGCTGTCGGTCGGCTTGGGCTTCGGCATGCAGGAGATCTTCGCCAACTTCATCTCCGGCATCATGATCCTGTTCGAGCGCCCGGTACGCATCGGCGACACCATCACCATCGGCAACCTGTCGGGCACGGTGAGCAAGATCCGCATCCGCGCCACCACCATCACCGACTTCGACCGCAAGGACATCATCGTCCCCAACAAGACCTTCATCACCGGCCAGTTGATCAACTGGTCGCTGACCGACACGGTCACCCGGGTGACGCTCAAGCTTGGCATCGACTACGGGTCGGACCTGGATCTGGTGCGCGAGCTGCTGCTCAAGGGCGCCCACGAGAACCCAAGGGTGCTCAAGGACCCGGAGCCGATCGTGTACTTCCTGAACTTCGGCGAGAGCTCGCTGGACCATGAGCTGCGCATGCACGTGCGCGACCTGGGCGACCGCAACCCGACCCTGGACGAGATCAACCGCTACATCAACCGCGAGTTCAAGGCGCACGGCATCAAGATCTCGGTGCGCCAGGTCGAGGTGTTCCTGATGGATGCCAAGGGCGGCAAGCAGCAGATGATTGCGCTGGAACAACCGAAATCCGATGGCACTGCATCGGCCTGAGTGCACTCGAATACTTTATTCTGTGCAGAATCCCTGCGAGGGCTGCGCCCTCGTTCGCGGCACAAGGCCGCTCCTACAGGAGAAGGTGATCTGTGTAGGAGCGGCCTTGTGCCGCGATGGGCCGCAAAGCGGCCCCAAGCAACCGATACCCAGGAGCCGCCTCCGTGAAAGCCCTCGACCAACTCACCTTCGACAACCGCTTCGCCCGCCTGGGCGATGCGTTCTCCACCCAGGTCCTGCCCGAGCCCATCGCCGAGCCGCGCCTGGTGGTGGCGAGCGAGTCGGCCATGGCCCTGCTCGACCTCGACCCGGCCCAGGCCGAACTGCCGATCTTCGCCGAGCTGTTCAGCGGCGCCAAGTTGTGGGAAGCCGCCGACCCACGGGCGATGGTCTATTCCGGTCACCAGTTCGGCTCGTACAACCCGCGCCTGGGCGATGGCCGCGGCTTGCTGCTGGCCGAGGTCCTCAATGACGCCGGCGAGCACTGGGACCTGCACCTCAAGGGCGCCGGCCAGACGCCTTACTCGCGCATGGGCGACGGCCGCGCCGTGCTGCGCTCGTCGATCCGCGAGTTCCTCGCCTCCGAAGCCCTGCATGCCTTGGGCATTCCCACCAGCCGTGCGCTGTGCGTGGTCGGATCGAGCACGCCGGTGTGGCGTGAAACCCGCGAGAGCGCCGCGATGCTCACGCGCCTGGCGCACAGCCATGTGCGCTTCGGCCACTTCGAATACTTCTACTACACCCAGCAGCCAGAGCAGCAGCGACTGCTGATCGATCATGTGCTGGATCAGCACTATCCCGAATGTCGCGACGCCGAGCAGCCGTACCTGGCGATGTTCCGCACCATCGTCGAGCGCAACGCCGAGCTGATCGCACGCTGGCAAGCCTACGGCTTCTGCCATGGGGTGATGAACACCGACAACATGTCGATTCTCGGCATCACCTTCGACTTCGGCCCGTACGCCTTCCTCGATGACTTCGACGCCAACTTCATCTGCAACCATTCCGACGACCGAGGCCGCTACAGCTACGCCAATCAGGTGCCGATCGCCCACTGGAACCTGAGCGCCCTGGCCCAGGCGCTGACCACGGTGGTCGAGGTGGAGCCGCTCAAGGAAGCGCTGGGGCTGTTCCTGCCGCTGTACCAGGCCCATTACCTGGACCTGATGCGCCGACGCCTCGGCCTGACCTGCGCCGAGGAGGACGACATGGCGCTGGTCGAGCGGCTGCTGCAACGCATGCAGAGCGGCGGCGTGGACTACACCCTGTTCTTCCGCAAGCTGGGTGAGCAGCCGGTGGCCGAGGCGCTCAAGCAGGTGCGTGACGACTTCGTCGACCTCGCCGGTTTCGATGCCTGGGGCGCGGATTACCTGGCCCGCTGCGAGCGCGAACCTGGTAATGCCGAGGGGCGTCGTGAGCGGATGCATGCGGTCAACCCCCTGTACGTGTTGCGCAACTACCTGGCGCAGAAGGCCATCGAGGCGGCCGAGGCAGGGGACTACAGTGAAGTGCGGCGACTGCATCGGGTGTTGAGCACGCCGTTTGCGGAACAGCCTGGGATGCAGGCCTATGCCGAGCGACCACCCGAGTGGGGCAAGCATCTGGAAATCAGCTGTTCATCATGATCGATGCTGCCTGTACCGGCCTCATCGCCGGCAAGCCGGCTCCTACAAAGATTGCGCACACCTGTAGGAGCCGGCTTGCCGGCGATAGGCCGATACCTACAACACACAAGGAAAGAACATGTCAGAGCCATTGGTAATCCCCTGCCCCCACTGCAACGGCCTCAACCGGCTGCCTGCCGCACGCCTGGGCGATGCCCCCAAATGCGGCCGCTGCAAACAGGACGTGCTGCTGAACACCCCGTTCGAACTGACCGAAAGCAGCTACGCCAGCCAGATCAAAGGCGACCTGCCATTGCTGGTCGACGTCTGGGCCGACTGGTGCGGCCCGTGCAAGTCCTTCGCCCCGACCTTCGAGCAGGCCGCCCGTCAGCTCAGTGGCCGCTGCCGCCTGGCCAAGCTCGACAGCGAAGCCAACCGCAACCTCGCCGGGCAATTGGGCATCCGCTCGATCCCCAGCCTGATCCTGTTCAAGAACGGCCGCGAAATCAGCCGCCAGGCCGGGGCCTTCCCGCTCCAGTCGCTGCTGGAGTGGTTGCGCAGCCAGGGGGTCTAGGTTCTATGCGCTTGCCAACAAGGACTCGTAGGGAATGCGAAGGCCATCGTGCAGGCGCTTGATCATGGAAAGGCTAAGTCCGCGCTTTCCATTCAAAACCTCTGATACCCGCCCGCTTGGACCAATGAAAGGTTCAAGATCACGCGGCGTCAGGCCCTGCTGATCCATGCAAAACTTGATCGCCTCGATGGGATTGGCCGGGTGGATGGGATAGTGCTTGTTCTCGTACACCTCGATCAAAGCTACAAGCACTTCCATTTCATCAGCCTCAGGCGTGCCCGCTTCAGCTTGAAAAATGGCTTCGAGTCGCTGGAAAGCTGCTCGAAGGTCGTCATCATTGCGGATCGGCTTAATATTCACAGATCGTCTCCACGTCAATCTCGTCATAGCGCTTGTGCGTACCGACGAACTTCACCCAGGCAATACCGGCTCGATACTGCATCTCGACAACAAGCCGGTACTTGTTACCCCCGATATTGAAGACCACGCGATTGCTGCCACCTATGCTGGCGCTGCCAATCTGATTTTTTACATCCTGCGGCGTTCGCCAGATGGCCTTTGTTGCCATATCGTGCCAGCTCTCCAACGGAGCTCTGGCATCCTCGTACCCCGGTAATTCCCAGAACCTCACCAGGGTGCTTTTAGCAATGACGCGCATCCATGCATATCTCCCGTTTTGGGAGATATGCATGGCACTCAGCGAATGGGCAATGATTTGAATGTTGCGCTCACTCACTACGCTCAAGCAGGTCGTGCAACTCGACAAACTGTTGGGTCAGCTTGTGCCGCGGTTCCAGGTGAATCAGCGGCAGGCTGGCGTGGTGCGATTCGCGCATCTTCACCGAACTGCCCAGGTACACCGGTAGCACCGGCAACCCTTCGGCCAGCAACTCGTCGAGCATCTGCTGGGGCAGGCTGGCGCGCGACTGGAACTGGTTGACCACGATGCCCTCGACCACCAACTCTTCGTTGTGGTCATCCTTGAGTTCGTCGATCTCGGCCAGTAGGCCATACAGGGCCTGGCGCGAGAAGCTGTCGCAATCGAAGGGGATCAACACACGATCGGCGGCGATCAGCGCAGAAACAGCGTAAAAATTCAGCGCCGGTGGTGTATCGATATAGATCCGGTCGTAGTCCTCGTCCAGCTCGTCGAGCAACTTACGCAACTTGTTGATCTTGTGCTTGGCTTCGAGCTTGGGCTGCAGGTCGGCCAACTCCGGGGTCGCCGTGACGACATGCAGGTTGTCGAACGGCGTTTCGTAGATATCAACCTTGTTCTTCTTGCTGAAGGGCCCGCTGGACAGGCTCTGCTTGAAGAAGTCGGCGATGCCCATGGGAATGTCCTCACCAGTCAGGCCGGTCAGGTACTGGGTCGAGTTGGCCTGGGCATCCAGGTCGATCAGCAGGGTCCGATAACCCTCGTTGGCACTCACCGCCGCCAGGTTGCAGGCGATGCTCGACTTGCCCACGCCACCTTTCTGATTGAACACCACACGCCGCATGACAGACCTCCGTGTATCAACGAATGCCCGAGTATGTGGCGGCGAAGCGGCGTTGACCAGCCCTGTTCATCCAGGCCCTGCACCAACCGTCCGAGCACATGGGACTCAGCCGCTCACCTGGTCGGTCAGCAACTCGGCAAAGGCCCTGGCCATCGCCGATGCGCCGCGCTCGCGCTGCACCAGCCACACCGCCGACACGGCATCTTCATCCAGCAACGTGCGATAGACCACGCCTTCGATGCGCATGCGCTGGTAGGACGCCGGCAGCACCGACACGCCCAGGCCCGCCGAAACCAGGCCGATGATGGTCATCGCCTCGCCAGCCTCCTGGGCGAAGTGCGGACTGAACCCGGCCTGTCGCGCAAGGCTCTGCAGCTGGGCGTACAACCCGCTGCCGTAGCTGCGCGGGAAGAACACGAAAGGCTCGTGGGCCAATGCCGACATGTGCACACCCCGC
Organism: Pseudomonas putida; assembly: GCF_005080685.1. Taxonomy (NCBI): domain Bacteria; kingdom Pseudomonadati; phylum Pseudomonadota; class Gammaproteobacteria; order Pseudomonadales; family Pseudomonadaceae; genus Pseudomonas; species Pseudomonas putida. Next base: position 6,141,588 of record NZ_CP039371.1, read on the forward strand.
TCGGTACCGGCGACCAGTGGGTGCGAGGCGTTGACCACCGCCACCAGCGGCTCGCGGAACAACTCCGTGGCCAACAGCCCATCGGGCAGGGGCATCGGCCGCATCAGCCCGACCTCGATGGACTCGTCGAACACCGCCTGGGCCACATCGCGGCTGCTCATTTCCTGCAGATGCAGGTGCACGGCAGGAAAGCGCTGGCGGAAGGCATGGATCGCCTTGGGGATCTTCGAGGTGAAGGGCGCCGAGGAAGTGAAGCCGATTTTAAGCTCGCCCAACTCACCTAGCTGGGCGCGGCGTGCCACGTCGGCCGCCTTCTCCACCTGCGCCAGCACCTGGCGGGCCTCCTCGAGAAACAGCCGGCCAGCCTCGCTGAGCTCCACTCGTCGGTTGGTGCGTTCGAAAAGACGCGCGCCAAGCTCCTGTTCCAGGGCCTGGATCTGCTGGCTCAGCGGCGGCTGGGAGATGCCCAGTTGCTGGGCGGCGCGGCCAAAATGCAGCTCTTCGGCGACAGCGATGAAATACCGCAGGTGGCGCAATTCCATGTTCGGCTCCAAACGAGTCGTAAAAGCTCTTAAATAGGTCGAACAATATATTGGATCTAATCATTAGGCAGCTATATGCTTTTTTCATTGCACCCGAGGTATCCCCTGTGAAAACTGCTGTAGCCCCCTCTGCGCCGAACCCGACCCTGCCCCGCTGACCGATATCTGGATCGAAAAAGGCACTCCCGCCTTCATGAAGACCGTACTGGCCCTGTTCAGCGGCGGTTTCGCCACCTTCGCCCTGCTGTACTGCGTGCAGCCCATGATGCCGCTGCTGTCCAAGGAGTTTTCGATCAACGCCGCGCAGAGCAGCCTGGTGCTGTCGGTGTCGACCGGCCTGCTGGCATTCGGCCTGTTGGTTACCGGGCCGATTTCCGACCGCATCGGGCGCAAGCCGGTGATGGTCGCCGCATTGCTGTGCGCCGCGCTGTCGACCCTGGCCAGTGCGGTGATGCCGACCTGGGAGCTGGTACTGGCCACCCGCGCGCTGGTGGGGTTGTCGCTGAGCGGCCTGGCAGCAGTGGCGATGACCTACCTGAGCGAGGAAATCCATCCACAGCACATCGGCCTGGCCATGGGCCTGTACATTGGCGGCAATGCCATCGGCGGCATGAGCGGACGCCTGATCACCGGGGTATTGATCGACTTCGTCAGCTGGCACACGGCAATGCTGGTGATCGGCGGCCTGGCCCTGGTAGCGGCGCTGGTGTTCTGGAAGGTGTTGCCCGAATCGCGCAACTTCCGTGCGCAAACGCTCAACCCGCGCAGCCTGGTGGATGGCTTCGTCATGCACTTCAAGGATGCCGGCCTGCCGTGGCTGTTCCTCGAAGGCTTCTTGTTGATGGGCGCCTTCGTCACCCTGTTCAACTACATCGGCTATCGCCTGCTGGCCGAGCCCTACCACATGAACCAGGCACTGGTCGGCCTGCTGTCGGTGGTGTACCTGTCGGGTATCTACAGCTCTGCGCAGGTCGGCGCCCTGGCTGACAAGCTGGGACGACGCCGGGTGTTCTGGGCGGGAATCCTGGTGATGGCGGGTGGTTTGCTGATGACCCTGGCCAGCCCGTTGCCGCTGGTGATCGTTGGCTTGCTGGTATTCACCTTCGGCTTCTTCGGCGCGCACTCGGTGGCCAGCAGCTGGATCGGCCGGCGCGCCCTCAAGGCCAAGGGGCAGGCCTCTTCGCTGTACCTGTTCTGCTACTACGCAGGGTCCAGCGTGGCCGGTACTGCCGGTGGGGTGTTCTGGCACCATGCCGGGTGGAACGGCATCGGCCTGTTCATCGGCAGCCTGCTGGCGGTGGCATTGCTGGTGGCGTTGCACCTGAGCAAGTTGCCGCCCAAGACCACCTGAAGGCCCTTCGCGGCGGTTCGCGCCGCGAAGGGACGTTGAATCAGTTGATGATCTCGACGATATCCACATCCACTTCGCGGCTCATCAGGTGCTTCTCCACCTCACCGGTCAGCTTGACCTTGGTCTTTTCATTGAACGGCGTCGGCGGCAGATCCTCATCGTCGATCTCGACGTTGATGGTGCCAGTGCTGTCCTTGAATTCGTACTTGTCGTCGTTGTTGATCTTCTTGGTCACATACCCCTGCAGCACGACCGGCGTATCGTCGGCGGCCTCTTTGGCGGCGGCGAGGGTGGTCACCGGTTGCGCACCTGGGCCGGTGTAGCCCGCGGCCAGAGCAGCGGTACTGAACAGTGGGGCGATGATCAGAGCGAGGTAACGGGCTTTCATGGGGATCGTGTCCCGTTTAGGTTTAGATGGCCCCAGGTTAACGACGATCGCTGAATTAAAACTTAATGTAAAAAAGCCCGGCGCAGGGCCGGGCTTTTCAGGTCAGCGATCAATTCACTGATGGTACTGCGCCGACAACTCGTGCACGGCGTTGATGAACGCGCCGGCATGTTCCGGATCGACTTCCGGGGTGATGCCATGGCCCAGGTTGAATACATGGCCGCTGCCATTGCCATAGCTGGCCAGGATACGCGCCACTTCCTTGCGGATGGCCTCGGGCTTGGCGTAGAGCACGGTCGGATCCATGTTGCCCTGCAGCGCCACCTTGTCGCCCACGCGGCGGCGGGCATCGCCGATGTCGCAGGTCCAGTCCAGGCCCAGGGCATCGGCACCGGCCTCGGCGATGCTTTCCAGCCACAGACCACCATTCTTGGTGAACAGGATCACCGGGATCTTGCGCCCCTCGTGCTCGCGGATCAGGCCGCTGACGATCTTGCGCATATAGGCCAGCGAGAATTCCTGGTAGGCCGCCGCCGACAGGTTGCCGCCCCAGGTATCGAAGATCTGTACCGCCTGGGCACCGGCCAGGATCTGCCCGTTGAGGTAGCTGGTGACCGATTGGGCCAGCTTGTCCAGCAACAGGTGCAGGGCCTCGGGGTTGTCGTAGGCCATGGCCTTGGTCTTGCGGAAGTCCTTGGACGAACCGCCCTCGACCATGTAGGTGGCCAGGGTCCAGGGGCTGCCGGAGAAGCCGATCAGCGGCACTCGGCCATTGAGTTCGCGGCGGATGGTGCTGACAGCATCCATGACGTAGCCGAGGTCTTTCTGCGGATCGGGGATCGGCAACGCCTCGATGTCGGCCGGGGTGCTGATGACCTTCTCGAAACGCGGGCCTTCGCCGGTCTCGAAGTACAGGCCCAAGCCCATGGCGTCGGGGATGGTGAGAATGTCCGAGAAGAGGATCGCCGCATCCAGCGGATAACGGTCCAGCGGCTGCAGGGTGACCTCGCAGGCGAACTGGGGGTTCATGCACAGGCTCATGAAGTCGCCAGCCTTGGCGCGGCTCGCGCGGTACTCAGGCAGGTAGCGGCCAGCCTGGCGCATCATCCACACCGGGGTGACGTCTACGGGTTGCTTGAGTAGTGCACGCAGGAAACGATCGTTCTTCAGGGCAGTCATGTCGGCATCCGGCAAAAAAGTGCCGGTATTTTCTCAGACGCCAGCGCAAAAGGCACGGATGTGACCATGCGTTTTGTCTATTGGATGCCTTGGATCAAGCGATTTTGTATACAACAATGCACTGGGACTGCTTTGCAGCCCTTTCGCGACACAAGGCCGCGCCTACAGAAATAAGCAATTCCCTGTAGGAGCGGCCTTGTGTCGCGAAAGGGTCGCAAAGCGGCCCCATCGGTCCATCAGACTTCCAGATAGTCCAGGATACCCTCGGCAGCCGTACGGCCTTCGAAGATCGCCGTCACCACCAGGTCAGAGCCGCGCACCATGTCGCCACCGGCGAAGATCTTCGGGTTGCTGGTCTGGTGCTTGAACTGGCCTTTCTCCGGCGCCACCACGCGGCCCTGGCTGTCCAGCTGGATACCATGCTGCTCGAACCACGGCGCCGGGCTCGGGCGGAAGCCGAAAGCGATCACCACGGCATCGGCCGGCAAAATTTCCTCGGAACCGGGAATCGGCTCGGGGCTGCGGCGGCCACGGGCATCGGGCTCACCGAGACGGGTCTCGACCACCTTGACGCCTTCGACCTTGTCTTCGCCGACGATGGCGATCGGCTGGCGGTTGTAGAGGAACTTCACGCCTTCTTCCTTGGCGTTCTTCACCTCTTTGCGCGAACCCGGCATGTTGGCTTCGTCACGGCGATAGGCACAGGTCACCGACTTGGCGCCCTGGCGGATCGAGGTGCGGTTGCAGTCCATCGCGGTGTCGCCACCACCCAGTACCACGACCTTCTTGCCCTGCATGTCGACGAAGTCTTCAGGCGACTTCTCGAAGCCCAGGTTGCGGTTGACGTTGGCGATCAGGAAGTCCAGCGCGTCATGCACACCCGGCAGGTCCTCGCCTGGGAAACCGCCCTTCATGTAGGTGTAGGTACCCATGCCCATGAACACTGCGTCGTAGTCGGCGAGCAGCTGTTCCATGGTGATGTCCTTGCCCACTTCGGTATTGAGGCGGAACTCGATGCCCATGCCGGTGAAGACTTCGCGGCGATTGCTCAGCACGGTCTTTTCCAGCTTGAACTCAGGAATGCCGAAGGTCAGCAGGCCGCCGATTTCCGGGTTCTTGTCGAATACCACCGGAGTCACCCCGGCACGCACCAGCACATCGGCGCAGCCCAGGCCCGCCGGGCCGGCACCGATGATGGCAACGCGCTTGCCGGTCGGCTTGACCTTGGACATGTCCGGACGCCAGCCCATGGCGAAGGCGGTATCGGTGATGTACTTCTCGACCGAACCGATGGTTACCGCGCCAAAGCCGTCGTTCAGGGTGCAGGCACCCTCGCACAGGCGGTCTTGCGGGCACACGCGACCACAGACTTCAGGCAGCGTGTTGGTCTGGTGCGAAAGCTCGGCGGCCGCCAGGATGTTGCCTTCGGAGACCAGCTTCAGCCAGTTGGGGATGAAGTTGTGGACCGGGCACTTCCACTCGCAATACGGGTTGCCGCAGCCCAGGCAGCGATGTGCCTGTTCGACGGACTGCTGGGGCTTGAAGGGTTCGTAGATTTCCACGAACTCCTTCTTGCGCTGGCGCAGCAGCTTCTTCTTCGGGTCCTTGCGGCCCACTTCGATGAACTGGAAGTCGTTGTTCAGACGTTCAGCCATTTTTCAAAACCTCTTTACAGCAGCTGCAAGCTACACGCTGCAAGCCGCAAGACGATCACTTAAGCCGGGCAAACCTCGTGCTGCATCGACATGCAGCTCGAGGCTCGCCACTTGCAGCTGTTCTTACTGCGGGTTGGCACGGGTGCTGGACAACAGTTGCTTCAGGTTGGCCGCCTTCGGCTTGACCAGCCAGAAGCGCCGCACGTAGTCGTCCAGGTTCTCCGAGAGCTCACGCCCCCACTCGCTGCCGGTTTCTTCGACGTATTCGCCCAGGACACGCGCCAGGTGGCTGCGGTAGGCCTCCATCGCTTCACCACTGATACGCTGGATTTCCACCAGCTCGTGGTTGAGCTTGTCGACGAAGGTATTGTCCATGTCGAGCACGTAGGCGAAGCCGCCAGTCATGCCAGAACCGAAGTTGTAACCGGTCTTGCCCAGTACGCAGACAAAGCCGCCGGTCATGTATTCACAGCAGTGATCGCCAGTACCCTCGACAACAGCGTGGGCGCCGGAGTTACGCACAGCGAAGCGCTCGCCCGCGGTACCGGCGGCGAACAGCTTGCCGCCAGTGGCACCGTACAGGCAGGTATTGCCGACGATGGCGCTGTGCTGGGTTTCGAACGGGCTGCCGGCTGGCGGCACGATGGTCAGCTTGCCACCGGTCATGCCCTTGCCGACGTAGTCGTTGGCGTCGCCTTCCAGGTGCAGGTTCAGGCCACCGGCGTTCCACACGCCGAAGCTCTGGCCCGCAGTGCCTTTGAAGCGGAAGGTGATCGGCGCCGCGGCCATGCCCTGGTTGCCGTGCAGCTTGGCGATTTCGCCAGAGACACGCGCACCGATGGAGCGGTCGCAGTTGCAGATGTCGAGGCTGAACTCGCCACCGGCCTGGTCGCGGATCGCCGGCAGGGCCATCTCGACCATCTTCTCGGCCAGCTCGCCCTTGTCGAACGGCGGGTTCTTGTCCACTTCGCAGAACTGCGGCTTGTCGGCCGGGATGTGCGAGCTGCCCAGCAACGGGGTCAGGTCGAGGTGCTGCTGGCGCTCGGTGTCGCCTGGCAGTACGTCGAGCAGGTCGGTACGGCCGATCAGCTCGCCCAGGCTGCGCACGCCCAGCTTGGCCAGCCACTCACGAGTCTCTTCCGCAACGAAGGTGAAGAAGTTGATCACCATGTCGACGGTGCCGATGTAGTGGTCCTTGCGCAGCTTGTCGTTCTGGGTCGCCACGCCGGTGGCGCAGTTGTTCAGGTGGCAGATGCGCAGGTACTTGCAGCCCAGGGCGATCATCGGCGCGGTGCCGAAGCCGAAGCTCTCGGCACCGAGGATGGCTGCCTTGATCACGTCCAGGCCGGTCTTCAGGCCGCCGTCGGTCTGGACCCGCACCTTGCCGCGCAGGTCGTTGCCGCGCAGGGTCTGGTGGGTTTCAGCCAGGCCCAGCTCCCACGGCGCGCCGGCGTACTTGATCGAGGTCAGCGGCGAAGCGCCGGTGCCGCCGTCGTAGCCGGAAATGGTGATCAGGTCGGCATAGGCCTTGGCCACGCCAGCGGCGATGGTGCCAACGCCGGCTTCTGCCACCAGCTTGACCGATACCAGCGCCTGCGGATTGACCTGCTTGAGGTCGTAGATCAGCTGCGCCAGGTCTTCGATCGAATAGATGTCGTGGTGCGGCGGCGGCGAGATCAGGGTCACGCCCGGTACCGCATAGCGCAGCTTGGCGATCAGGCCGTTGACCTTGCCGCCTGGCAGCTGGCCGCCCTCGCCGGGCTTGGCGCCCTGGGCCACCTTGATCTGCAGCACTTCGGCATTGACCAGGTATTCCGGGGTGACGCCGAAGCGGCCGGTAGCCACCTGCTTGATCTTCGAGCTGCGGATGGTGCCGTAGCGCGATGGGTCTTCACCGCCCTCACCGGAGTTCGAGCGCGCGCCCAGGCGGTTCATCGCCTCGGCCAGCGCCTCATGGGCCTCCGGCGACAGCGCACCCAGCGAGATACCCGCGGAGTCGAAACGCTTGAGGATTTCTTCCAACGGCTCGATCTGCTCCAGTGCCAACGGCTGGTCGGCGACCTTGACCTTCAACAGGTCGCGGATCATCGACACCGGGCGCTGGTCGACCAGCGTGGTGTATTCCTTGAACTTGGCGTAGTCGCCCTGCTGCACGGCGGCCTGCAGGGTGTTGACCACATCCGGGTTGTAGGCGTGGTATTCGCCACCGTGGACGAACTTCAGCAAGCCACCTTGCTGGATCGGCTTGCGCGCGCTCCAGGCTTCGGCCGCGAGCAGCTTCTGGTCGCTTTCCAGGTCGACGAAGCGCGCACCCTTGATGCGGCTGGACACGCCCTTGAAGCTCAGGCCAACCACTTCCTCGGCCAGGCCCACGGCTTCGAACAGCTGGGCACCACGGTACGAGGCGATGGTGGAGATGCCCATCTTCGACAGGATCTTCAGCAGGCCCTTGGAGATGCCCTTGCGGTAGTACTTGAATACTTCGTCCAGGTCACCGAGGACTTCACCGGTGCGGATCAGGTCGGCGAGTACTTCGTAGGCGAGGTACGGGTACACGGCCGAGGCGCCGAAGCCCAGCAGTACGGCGAAGTGGTGCGGGTCGCGAGCGGTGGCGGTTTCGACCAGGATGTTGCTGTCGCAGCGCAGGCCCTGCTCGGTCAGGCGGTGGTGCACCGCGCCAACGGCGAGCGAGGCGTGGACCGGCAGCTTGCCTGGGGCGATGTTGCGGTCGCTCAGCACCAGCTGGGTCTTGCCGCCGCGTACCGCTTCCTCGGCCTGATCGGCGATGTTGCGGATGGCCGCTTCCAGGCCGACGCTCTGCTCGTAGTTGAGGTCGATCAGCTGGCGGTCGAAACCTTCGCGCTCCAGGCTCATCAGCGAACGCCACTTGGCGGGCGAGATGACTGGCGAGCTGAGGATCACCCGCGAGGCGTGCTCGGGGGATTCCTGGAAGATGTTGCGCTCGGCGCCAAGGCAGATTTCCAGCGACATGACGATCGCTTCGCGCAGCGGGTCGATCGGCGGGTTGGTCACCTGGGCGAACTGCTGGCGGAAGAAGTCGTAAGGCGAACGCACGCGCTGGGACAGCACCGCCATCGGCGTGTCGTCCCCCATCGAGCCGACCGCTTCCTGGCCCTGCTCGCCGAGCGGACGCAGCACCTGGTCACGCTCCTCGAAGGTGACCTGGAACATCTTCATGTACTGCTTGAGCTGGTCGCTGTCGTAGCTGGCCACGCCCTGGTCGTCGGTCAGCGTCGCCTGGATGCGGGTGGCGTGCTGGCGCAGCCAGCGCTTGTACGGATGGCGCGACTTGAGACGGTTGTCGATGGCATCGGTATCGAGGATCTGGCCGGTCTCGGTGTCCACGGCGAAGATCTGGCCTGGGCCGACCCGGCCCTTGGCCAGAACGTCCTCGGGCTTGTAGTCCCAGACGCCGATTTCCGAAGCCAGGGTGATGTAGCCGTTCTTGGTGGTCACCCAGCGCGCCGGACGCAGGCCGTTGCGATCGAGCAGGCAGACCGCGTGGCGGCCTTCGGTCATGACGATACCGGCCGGGCCATCCCACGGCTCCATGTGCATGGAGTTGTATTCGTAGAAGGCGCGCAGGTCGGCGTCCATGGTCTCGACGTTCTGCCAGGCTGGCGGCACCAGCATGCGCACGCCGCGGAACAGGTCAATGCCGCCGGTGACCATCAGTTCGAGCATGTTGTCCATGCTCGAGGAGTCCGAGCCCACGCGGTTGACCAGCGGGCCGAGCTCTTCGAGGTCGGGGATCAGGTCATTGGAGAACTTGGTGCGACGGGCCATGGCCCAGTTGCGGTTACCGGTGATGGTGTTGATCTCGCCGTTGTGGGCGAGGAAGCGGAATGGCTGAGCCAGCGGCCATTTCGGCAGGGTATTGGTGGAGAAGCGCTGGTGGAACACGCAGATCGCGGTCTGCAGGCGCTCGTCGCCGAGGTCCGGGAAGAATGCGGCGAGGTCCGCCGGCATCATCAGGCCTTTGTAGATGATGGTCTTGTGCGAGAAGCTGCAGATGTAGTGGTCGGCGTCATGGGCGTTGGCCACCGACGAGCGACGACGGGCGCTGAACAGCTTGATCGCGAATTCCTGGTCGCTCAGGCCTTCACCACCGATGAACACCTGCTCGATCTGCGGCAGGCGCTCCAGGGCCAGGCGGCCGAGCACGCTGGTGTCGATCGGAACCTTGCGCCAGCCGACCAGCTTCAGGCCGGCGTTGACGATCTCGCGGTCCATGTTGGCGCGGGCAGCTTCGGCTTTGACCGGGTCCTGGTTGAAGAACACCATGCCGACGGCGTACTGCTTGGGCAGCTCGACGGCGAAGTGCTCCTGGGCCACGGCACGCAGGAATTGATCGGGCTTCTGCATGAGCAGACCGCAACCGTCACCGGTCTTGCCGTCGGCGTTGATGCCACCGCGGTGGGTCATGCAGGTCAGCGCCTGCATGGCGGTTTGCAGAAGGTGGTGGCTCGGTTCGCCCGTCATATGGGCGATCAGGCCAAAACCACAGTTGTCCTTGAATTCTTCGGGATGGTACAGACCTGTTTTCATAGACACTTTCTCACCAGGTTCACCTCTCAACGGAGGCAAATCTCTTTTTAGTACAACCACTTACCATCCACGCCGATCAAATGCCAGCTTTTTTGCGGTGGCCATGGAAAACCATTGTTGCACAGCGACAGCGATGCCCACAAATTTTCATGTCTCACCATTGAAAATTTATGTCGCAATTTTGAATGTTTTTACGCCATGCGCCGTGATAGCGGCATGGCTCGAGTCTGAAGCGTTTCAGCCATGACTGCAAGTTAGGCTTGTGGCCGGCAGTCTGGGACAGAAAAGCCTGCCGCGCTCGGGCGCAGCAGGCTAGACAGAAGTCAGTTATCGCTCAGCAACTGGGCGGCGGGGGTGGTGCCGCCCGGCAGGTATCAGCGGGCCGAGGCCAGCTCTTGTTGGACGCTGGCGACGGTACGTGGCCAAGGTTTACCAGCCTGGACCTTCGCTGGCAAGTTCTTGATTGCCGCAACCGCGGCGTCACGGTTGGCAAAACTACCATAAGTGACGACGTACAGTGGCTTGCCCTGCAGGTTTTTCTTGAAGTAGCGATAGTCGCCACCCTGCGCCTTGACGAATGCCTGGGCAGACGCCTCGGAGCTGGTGCCGAAGATCTGCACGACATAGTTGCCGGGCTTCTGGCCACTGTACCAGCCGCCGCTGCTGTTGCCGGTGGCAGGCTTGGCTGCCGGCTTGGCGCTGGCGACCTGGGTTTGCTGCTGCACAGGCTTGGCAGGCGCAACCGGCTTGGCAGGCTGGGCGGCAACGGGTTTCTGGACTGGCGCAACGGGCTGCGACGGCGCGGCGCTGATCGGCTGCGCCGGTGTTGGCGCAGGGCCTGCGGCCACGCCCTCAGGCGGCGCCGTGGTGGTCACGGTCGGCGGGTTGGACGGCTGCAATGCAGTATTGCCGGCCGGTCCGCCTTCCTCGCCATCGCCCATGCCTGCAGCCTGGGCCAGCGGCTCACGCATGACGGGCTGGGACTGGCCGACCAACGGTAGCGGCATGGGCTGGGAGTTGCCGGAGAACTCGATGGCAGGGCCACCGTTATTGGATTGCGCGCCCCCCGGCTGGCCTTCGCCAAGCGGCAACTGCGCCTGGGCAGCCGGCGCCTCGGCAGGCGCCTTGTCGCCCTTCTTGGGCATGAGCACGGCGGCCGCCACGGCGACCACGACAACAGCGGACAGGGCGAGCACGTGTTTTTTAGGCATTTTGAACCCCATGGATGGTCGCTTGGCCGTCGAGCGGGTGGCGATCATGGCTTCGATCAAGGTATCACGGGCGACCTGGTTGATATTGCCAGGCCAACCGTCGGAGTGTTCATGGATATCGACGATCTGCTCGCGAGTGAACACATCGATGCCCCGGCCCGCGCCCTCCAGGCGCTGCTCCAGGTATTCGCGGGTCTCGTCCTCGCTGTAGGGCGCCAGCTCGATGACATGAAAACGCTCTTCATCGGTGTTGATCGTCTCCAGGGAGGAGATCAGCGAAGGCTCGCCGAACAGGAACACGTGCGGGCGCCCTTCCGGTACACCCGCCGCCAGTTCCAGCAACGCTTGGAGTGCCGACTCGTCGAGTTGTTCCGCATCGTCTACCAGTAGATAGACTTCCTGCCCGGTCAGCGCCAACTGCACCACCTGGGACAGGATCGACTGCATTTCGGGTTGCGCCACGCCCAGCGACTGAGCCACCTGGCCGAGTACGCTGGCAGCATCGCTGGCGCCACGGGCCGAGACCACCACGCTTTGCACCGACTGCTTGTTGGTGCTGGCCACCAGGGCCTGGCGCAGCAAGGTCTTGCCACTGCCTACCGGGCCGCTGACCACCAGCATGAGCTGGCTGTAACGCGCCAGGTGGTGCAACTGGCCGAGCACAGGCTTGCGCTGGGCGGGAAAGAACTTGAAGCCGGGCACACGCGGCGCGAACGGGTCGTGGCTCAGCTGGTAGTGGTCGAGAAACGCCTCATCGGCATGCAAACTGGTCATTGCGCTGTCACAACCTCAAAGCTGGGCCACGATCGCGCGGTAGTCCGCCGACAGCGTGGCCTGAAGAATCTCTTTCGAATAGTCGTCGGTCACCACGGCCTCGCCCATCTGGCGCAGCAGCACCAGGCGCAAGCGCCCATCGAGGACCTTCTTGTCGACCGCCATGTGCTCCATGAAGTGCGCCGGGGTCATTTCCTGTGGTGGCACCACCGGCAAGCCAGCATCGCGCAACAGGCGGATGCCGCGATCACGTGCTGCCTGGTCGATCCAGCCCAGGCGCATGGACATCTCCAGGGCCATGACCGTGCCGGCAGCCACGGCCTCGCCGTGCAGCCAGACACCATAGCCCATGTGGGTCTCGATGGCGTGGCCGAAGGTGTGGCCCAGGTTCAGCGTGGCACGCACGCCGGACTCGCGCTCGTCAGCACCCACCACGGCAGCCTTGGCCGCGCAGGAGCGACGGATGGCCTCGGTCAGCGCCGTCGGCTCGAGGGCGCGCAAGGCGGCCATGTTTTCCTCGAGCCAGCCGAGGAACGGCTCGTCGCAGATCAGGCCGTACTTGATCACCTCGGCGAGGCCCGCGGACAGCTCGCGTGCAGGCAGGGTCTTGAGGCTGGTGGTGTCGATCAGTACCGCATTGGGCTGGTAGAACGCGCCTACCATGTTCTTGCCCAGCGGATGGTTGATACCGGTCTTGCCGCCCACCGAAGAGTCGACCTGGGACAGCAGCGTCGTCGGCACCTGGATGAAGTCGACACCGCGCTGGTAGCAAGCGGCGGCGAAGCCGGCCATGTCACCGATCACGCCGCCGCCGAGGGCGACCACGGTGGTGCGGCGGTCGTGCCGGGCGCTCAGCAGGCCGTCGAAGATCAGTTGCAGGGTTTCCCAGTTCTTGTAGGCCTCGCCATCGGGCAACACCACCGGCAGGACCGAGTAGGCCCCCAGGGTCTTGCTCAGGCGCTCGAGATAGAGCGGCGCGACGGTTTCGTTGGAGACGATTGCGACCTGCCGCCCGGCAATGTGCGGCGCCAGCAGCTCGGACTGGTCCAGCAGGCCTTCGCCAATGTAGATCGGGTAGCTACGCTCGCCCAGGTCGACCTTTAGTGTCTGCATGTATCCCCACAATGTACTTGGGCGCGGCGCCTGTCATGCGAGCCACGCGTTGAACCTCGCCTCGGCGTGGTCGCCGAGAATAGTCCCGGCTTACCGGGGCGGCAACTGCTGCAAACGCTCGAGAATATCCAGCACCACCATGCGTGGCGGCCGTTCGTCGGTTTCCACCACCAGGTCGGCGATCTCCCGGTAGAGCGGGTCGCGTGCCTCCAGCAGGGCGCGCAGGGTGGCCTCCGGGTTGGCGGTGCGCAGCAACGGGCGATTGCGGTCGCGCGCGGTACGCCCGACCTGCTGCTCCACCGAGGCATGCAGGTAGATCACCCGGCCACCGGCGTGCAGCGCCCGGCGATTGGCTTCGCGCATGACCGCACCGCCACCGGTGGCGACGACCACGCCATCGAGCTCGCACAGCTCGGCGATCATGGCCTGCTCACGGTCACGGAAACCCGGTTCGCCTTCCTTGTCGAAAATCCACGGGATATTGGCACCGGTTCGCAGTTCGATTTCCTTGTCGGAATCCTTGAACAGCAGGCGCAGCTCTTTGGCCAACAGGCGCCCGATGGTGCTTTTACCGGCCCCCATGGGCCCTACAAGTATCAAATTTCGCACAGAATCAACGACTCACAGCAATCGCCTGGTCACTCATGATACGCGGAGTCAGGAAGACCAGCAGCTCGGATTTTTTCTCTTGTAATACATCGCGTCGAAATAGCCGCCCAACATACGGCAGATCGCCCAGAAATGGCACCTTGTCGACCACTTTGTTTTGCGTGGTCGAGTACACCCCGCCGATCACGATGGTCTCGCCATCGGCCACGCGCACCTTGGCATTGACTTCGTTCTTGCGGATCGGCGGTACGTCGTTCAAGGCATTGACGTAATCCGGCTCGTCCTTGGTCACCCGCACGGCCATGATGACCTTGCCATCGGGCGTGATCTGCGGAGTGACCTCCAGCGACAACGAGGCCTCGCGGAACGACACCGAGGTGGCGCCGCTCTTGCTGGTTTCCTGGTACGGAACCTCGGTGCCCTTGAGGATCCGCGCGGTTTCCTTGTCGGCGGTCACCACCTTGGGTTGCGAGATGATCTCGCCATTGCCGCTTTTTTCCATGGCACTCAGTTCGAGGTCCAGCAACACATCGCCGCGCAACAGGCCCAACCCCACCCCTGCGCCTGCCCGCTCGACACCCAGGTCGACGAACAGGTCCTTGCCCAGTTGCGCGGTATCGCCATGCAGCTCCCTGCCCCAACGCACGCCCAGACTCTTCTCGTAGTCGACATTGGCCTCGACGATCCGCGCCTCGATCGCCACCTGGCGCACCGGCACGTCCAGCTGCGCGACCAGTTTGCGCAATTCGGCCAGGCGCCCGGCCGGCTGGTACGCCACCAAGGTGTTGGTGCGTGGATCGACGCTCAGGCTGCCACGGCCGGTGAGGATGCCATCGTCGGCGAGGGTGGCCAGCAGCAGCTCTGCCAATTCGCCTGCCTTGGCATGGTGCACCGGTAGCAACTCGCGGCGCAGGGGTTGCAAGGGCAGCGCATGAGGCTCCCCGGCATAGGGCTCGCCCGCTGGCCCGACGAGTTCACCGACGGGCGCGACCAACAGCACATTGCCCTCCTCGCGCCTGGCCAGGCCCTTGCTACGCAGGATCAGGTCCAGGGCCTGCTCCCAAGGCACGTCCTGAAGGCGCAGGGTGACACTGCCCTGGACCGCATCGCTGGCCACCAGGTTGACCCCGGCATGATCCGCCAATAGCTGGAGTACGGCGCGTACCTGCACATCCTGAACGTTCAGCGACAGCGTCTCACCGCGATGGGCCGTCGCCGATGCCAGCGGGATCGGCAATACCAGCGCCAACAGCCATTTCCACCTTGTGTGCAACTTCATCCCTGTCCTCTCCATGCCGACCTTGGCCCAGCTGCAGAAATACGCTGTGTTCATGCCAGCTACCGCTGGCGAACAAGCGCTCGCGAACCTCCACGTAGGTTTCGTCGATGGCGACCACCCGCCCCTCGTTGCGCCCCAGCGCATCACCCAGCCGCACCCGGTACACATGCCCACCGGCCACCAACAAGGCCTGGCGGTCCTCGCCCCTGGAAAGGCTGCCGACCATGCTCAAGCGCCCCAGCGCAATTGCGGCCAGCCCGGTTTCGCCGGGGGCGACGCCTCTGGCGAACAGGTCGACGACAGGCGCGCTGGGCTTGGGCCGAGCCGGCTCGTCGGCCAACGAGGCCGGCATGGGTGGTTCGCCTTCAGCCCGGTAGGCATGTAGCTGCAGCGTCAAGCGCAGCAGACCGCTATCGGGTTCTACCCGCTGCCATCGGGAGTCGCCCGTATC